>NZ_JBFAOM010000137.1:0-1102 GCF_040675235.1 Nonomuraea sp. NPDC049637 | reverse complement strand
GGATGAGGCCGGTCTCACGAAGACATTCCAGACGTGGCCTCATCCTGAGGTGCGACCGGAAGGTCGGGAACCCCTTCCAGACAAAGCAGGGGAGTCGACCCTCCTGTCCAGATCAGGAGGGGAGAAAGGGCTCAGAGGAGGGGGTGCCGGAAAACCTCAGTGTTCCTCTCGAGGGAGACCGGGATTTCGGGGAACTTTGTGGGTCGCATCAAGGGTGCCAAGTGCCCTTTCGACCTCCAATTCCTAACGTGGGACTTCTCCTGAGGCGCTGTAGCGGGAAAGGGCTTCATCTTGCGATGACGGGGGAGCCACGTGGTTTTTCTCGAGTTACGGCGGGATTCTCGAGTTACGACGGGGAATTCAGGCTGCCTCTTGTGTTGGCCCAGGCAAGTCCAATCTTCCATTCGAGTTGCGAAGGAAAGCTGGGGATTGCTCTCGAGTGACTGCAGGGCCAATAGACCTCATCTAGGCTTGTGTCCAGAAGCCAATGTTCCTCTCCAGGGGCGACAGGGATCTCGGGGTTGCATTCCAGACGCACCCGGGGAGACAGGCATTCATCTCGAGTGGAAGCAAAGAACCCCGCTCTGCTCTCGAGTCGCGACGGGTATCTCTTGGAGCTCACTGGGTGGACTCAAGGGAGTCAAGCCTCCTGAGGCGTTTGGAGAGAGGTCGCGAGATTGGTCTCTAGGCCATGCAGGAGACGAAGGCCCTCATCTCTCGATGACGGGGGAATCTCGGGGTTGTTCTCGAGCGGCGGCCCCAGTGTGCGGTTTCTCACGAGGTACGACGGCGAGGTCAGTGAGCCTCTCGTGGGGCGCCAGGGAAGTCGGGTCTCCATGCGAGTGGCGAGGGGGAGCGCGTCATTGCTCCCGAGCCATGGTAGGGGAATCTGGCCTCGAGACGTGTTGAAGAAGGTCTCTCGAGGGCTTTCCCGGGTTGAGGCAGGAAACCCTGGGTTCCCTCGACTTGTGCAGGTGACCTCAGGGGGCTTCTCATGGTGGCTCTGAGAAGCCAGGGAAACTGGAGGTGGGAGGGGCCTCTCGGCACTCCACTGGGTTTGGTGCATTGGAAGAGGGCCTCATCTCCAGTTGAGGCAGGAACC
>NZ_JBFAOM010000136.1:0-1114 GCF_040675235.1 Nonomuraea sp. NPDC049637 | reverse complement strand
GGGCGGCCGTTCCAGGTGGTGGGGCCGGTGCCGGAGCGGTTGCTGGAGGTGGAGGAGGCCGCGGATGTGGCGCGGGCGCGGCTGGTCGCGGAGCGGGAGGCGGTGACGCTGTTCGATCTGGCGTCCGGGCCGTTGCTGCGGTCGCGGCTGGTGCGGCTGGGCGAGGGCGATCACGTGTTGTTGTTGACGATGCATCACATCGCCTTCGACGGCTGGTCCCGGGGTGTGCTGCTGGGTGAGTTGGGGGAGTGTTACGCCGCGTTGGCCGCTGGGCGGGAGCCGGTGTTGCCGGAGTTGCCGGTGCAGTACGCCGACTTCGCGGTGTGGCAACGGTCGTGGTTGCGCGGTGAGGTGCTGGCGGGGCATCTGGACTACTGGCGGGACCGGTTGGCGGGGATGCCGGCGGCGATCGAGCTGCCGTTCGATCGCCCCCGGCCGGAGGTCCTGTCGCACCGGGGCCGGGTAGCGTCGTTCCGAGTACCCGCGCAGGTGATGGCCGGACTGCGCGAGGTGGGCCGGGAGCAGAACGCGACGTTGTTCATGGTGACGCTGGCGGCGTTCCAGGCGCTGTTGTCGCGGTATTCGGGGCAGCAGGACGTGGTGGTCGGATCGCCGATCGCGGGCCGGATACGGCCGGAACTGAAGCGACTGGTCGGGTTCTTCGCCAATACGTTGGTGATGCGGACCGACTGTTCGGGTGACCCGTCGTTCACGGAGTTGCTGGGGCGGGTGCGTGAGGTGGCGCTGGGCGCGTACGCGCACCAGGACCTGCCGTTCGAGAAGCTCGTCGAGGAGCTGCACGAGCAGCGGGATCTGTCGCGCAACCCGCTGGTGCAGGTGATGTTCCAGCTCTACCATTCCCGCGGCGACTGGGAGCTGCGGTTGCCCGGTGTGGAGGTCGGCTGGTTCCAGCCGGATCAGGCGACGGTGCGGTTCGATTTGGAGGTGCTGCTGCAGGACGGGCCGGACGGTGGACTTGAAGGCAGCTTCATCTATTCGGTCGACCTGTTCGATCACGGCACCATGGAGCGGCTGGCGGGCAACTACGCGGCTCTGCTGGCGGAGGTCGCGGCCGACGCGGCCCGTCCGGTGTCGGCGTTGGTGCGGCCGAGCG
>NZ_JBFAOM010000135.1:0-1212 GCF_040675235.1 Nonomuraea sp. NPDC049637 | reverse complement strand
CAGTCGGCGACGGTCGATGTGGGCAAGCCCGCGGTGTCGGACGGCGGGTGGACGCCGGCGACCAGGGGCGCGTTGTCGTGGACGGCGTCCTCGACCACGCCGTGGGTCTATGCCAAGGTCACCGATCCGGACTCGCGCGCCTCGAAGCTGGAGGCGGAGATCGAGCACGATCCCACCGCGACCGGGCAGGGCACGGGCGTCATCTGGTCCGGCAAGGGCGCCACGACCTACGCCTCCGGCGGCAACGCCTGGGTGCAGGTCCCGGCGGGCAAGCTGGCCGACGGCATGAAGGTGCGCTGGCGGGTGCGCGGAGAGACCGCCACGGGCGTGGTCGGCCCGTGGTCGGACTGGTCCGCCACCGTCATCGACCTGCGCAAGCCGTCCGTGGCGGGCTTGTCGATGACCCCGGCGACCTGGGACGCCGGAGCATGGACCGCGGCCGCGGCGACGCCCTGGCTCTACGCCAAGGTCACCGACCCGGAGAACGGCGACTCCCGGCTCGCGGTCGAGATCGAGCACGACCCGGCCGCCACCGGTCAAGGGGCCGGCCTGATCTGGTCCGGCACGAGCGCGCAGCCGTCCCACTCCGGCGAGAACGCCTGGGTGCAGGTGCCGGCGGCGAAGCTGACCGACGGCATGAAGATCCGCTGGCGCGCCCGCGGCGAAACCGTCAAGGGCATCACGGGAGCCTGGACCGACTGGGTGCAGGCACGCATCGACCTCGGCAAGCCGGTGGTCGAATCGCTGGGCATGGATCCGGCGCTGCCGGGTTCGGCGTCGTGGACGGCGGGGTCGGTGACGCCGTGGCTGTTCGCGAAGGTGAGTGATCCGGACAACCGGTCGAGCAAGCTGAGTGTGGAGGTGGAGCATGATCCGGCGGCCGCGGCTCAGGGGACGGGGCTGATCTGGGCGGGTTCGTCGTCGAAGGATTATGCGACGGGGACGATCGCCTGGGTGGGGGTGCCGTCGGGGAAGTTGTCCGATGGCTGGCAGGTTCGGTGGCGGGCGCGGGCGACGACGGTGTCCGGGGTGTCGGGTCCGTGGTCGGCGTGGGTGTCGGCGCGGGTGGACACGACGGTGTTCCGGACGGTTCCGCCCGGTCCGGTGGTGAGCCAGATGGCGCCTTCGCTGGGGCAGTCGGTGTCGGGTGTGTGGACGTTGCCGAGTGAGTCTCCGGTGTTCACGGCGGCGATCTCGGATGTTGATCGTCGG
>NZ_JBFAOM010000134.1:0-1312 GCF_040675235.1 Nonomuraea sp. NPDC049637 | reverse complement strand
CTTGGGTTCTAGGGTTCGTTGCAACACCCCACTTCAGGGGATGCGATGGACTTCGAGATCCGCAAGGTGCGCAAGGCGCAGGGGGCGAAGAAGCTCCGGGCTGAGCGGCAGGAATACTTTCGGCTCATGGCTCAGGGCTACGGCAACAAGGAAGCCTCACGGCTGGTCGGTGTCAATGAGCGGACCGGCCGTGAGTGGCGTAACGGGCGTTTCAGCCCCGGCCGGCTGCGGCTGCCCGCTCGACCCGAGCGGGTGGCCCGGCCCGCCCAGGCGGCTTCCCGCTACCTGCGTGAGGACGAGCGCATCCATATCGCTGACCGGCTGCGGGAGAAGGCCTCCATCCGAGCCATCGCCGCCGAACTGGGCCGCAGCCCCTCCACGGTGAGCCGGGAGATCGCCCGTAACCGCACCGACGGAACCCGAGGCCAATGGCACTACCGGCCTCACGCGGCCCAGGCCCGCGCCGAGGCCCGGCGTCCACGACCGAAAACGGGAAAGATAGGAGCCAACCCGGAACTGCGCCAGGCCGTCCAATCCTGGCTGGAGCTGGAATGGAGCCCCGAGCAGATCGCGCACACCCTGCGCGTCCGGTATCCCGACCGGCCGGAGATGCAGGTGTCGCACGAGACGATCTATCAGGCGCTCTACGTTCAAGGACGCGGGGAACTGCGCCGCGAGCTCACCCGGGCGCTGCGCACCGGCCGCACCCTCCGCAGACCGCAGCGCCGTCCCGACCAGCGCCACCCTCGGTTCGTCGCGCCGATGGTGATGATCAGCGACCGCCCCGCCGAGGCCGAGGATCGAGCCGTGCCCGGCCACTGGGAAGGCGATCTGATCATCGGCAAGGACCAGAAGTCCCAGATCGGGACGTTGGTCGAGCGCAGCACCCGCTACGTTCTGCTCGTCCACCTCCCGCACGACCGCACCGCCGAGACCGTCCGGGACGCCCTGGCCGCCACGATGGCCACCCTGCCAGACGAACTGAAGCGCTCGCTGACATGGGACCAAGGCAGCGAGATGGGCCTACACCACCAGTTCTCCATCGCCGCCGACCTGCCGGTCTACTTCTGCGACCCGCACTCTCCCTGGCAGCGCGGCAGTAACGAGAACACCAACGGCCTGCTCCGCCAATACTTCCCCAAGGGGACCGACCTGTCCGTGCACAGCAGCGACCATCTCGCCGCCGTCGCTGCCCGGTTGAACGGCCGGCCACGCAAAACGCTCGGCTGGGAAACCCCAGCCGAGCGTCTCACCAAGCTCCTGGCAACAGCCAGTTGATCAATCAGTGTTGCGACGACCCCTTGACTTCACC
>NZ_JBFAOM010000133.1:0-1355 GCF_040675235.1 Nonomuraea sp. NPDC049637 | reverse complement strand
GACGAGGCCTACAGCCGCCGCAGTGTCACTCCCGGCGCCGGTGACATGTTCTACGTCGCCTACGACCGCACCTACAAGGGCCTGCCCGTGATCGGCGGCGACGCCGTCGTGGTCACCGATGCCGCCGGCAACGTCCGCGACACCGTCTCGGCCACCGGCCCCACCACGCGGGACGTCGCCACCAAGGCCACCGTCTCGGCGGCTAAGGCCGCCGCCACCGCCAAGGGCCGCCTGTCGCGCGTCGACGACAGCACCGCGCCCCGCCTGGTCGTGCTGGCCAAGGACGCGGCGCCGAGGCTGGCCTGGGAGGTCAAGGTCTCCGGCCTGGCCGCGGGCAAGCCCAGCGTGCAGAACGTCTACGTCGACGCCCGCAGCGGCGCTGTGGCCGACGCCGTGGACCTGGTCCGTGAGGGCAGCGGCAACGGCTTCTACTACGGCCAGGTCACCATCAACACCAGTGGGTCGGGCAGCTCCTACTCCATGACCGACACCACCCGGCCCGGCATCTCCTGCGGCGGGCAGGGCGGCTCGCCCTACACCGGCACCGACGACGCCTGGGGCAACGGGTCGGGCACCAACCTGGAGACCGCCTGCGTGGACGCCCTGTTCAGCGTCCAGCGCGAGTGGGACATGCTGCGTGACTGGCTCAGCCGCAGCGGCATCGACGGCAGCGGCCGCGGTTTCCCCGCCCGGGTCGGGCTGGCCGACGTCAACGCCTACTGGAACGGCAGCTACACCAACTTCGGTCACAACCAGGCCAACACCCAGCAGGCCACCCCCATCGACGTGGTGGCCCACGAGTTCGGCCACGCCATCTTCCAGACCACTCCCGGCGGCGCCGGGTCGGGCAACGAGAACGGCGGCATCAACGAGGGCACCGGCGACATCTTCGGCGCGCTGACCGAGGCCTACGCCAACAACCCCAACGACCCGCCGGACTACCTGGTGGGCGAGGAGGTCGACCTGGTCGGGCAGGGCCCGATCCGCAACATGTACAACCCCAGCGCGCTGGGCGACCCCAACTGCTACTCCTCCTCCATCCCCAACACCGAGGTGCACTCGGCGGCCGGGCCGCTCAACCACTGGTTCTACCTGCTGGCCGAGGGCAACAACCCCGGCGGTGGCAAGCCGAGCAGCCCGATCTGCTCCGGCGGCCCGTCCTCGGTGACCGGCATCAGCATCCAGAAGGCCGGCAAGATCTACATGGGCGCCCTCAACCGCAAGACGTCCTCCTGGCGTTACGCCAACATCCGGTCGGCCTCGGTGGCCGCGGCCATCGAGCTGTACGGGGCCAACAGCGCCGAGTGCAACAGCACCAAGGCCGCCTGGAGCGCCGTCAGCGTCGCCGCCGCCTC
>NZ_JBFAOM010000132.1:0-1556 GCF_040675235.1 Nonomuraea sp. NPDC049637 | reverse complement strand
GGACGGCGGTGAGGAGGTGTCGGCGGAGGCTGAGGGCGTGGACGTGTTCGCGGCGATCCGGCAGGACCCCGGCAACGTGAGCGTCACCACGATGGAGAAGGAGGTGTTCAAGCTCGGCGCCATCGAGGCGATCGGGCTGCCGCAGGACGTCTTCGACGACATCGCCCCCGGCGTTCTGCTGTCCTGGCGGGCGCGCGTGGCGGTGTCCTCGCCCAGCCATCTGCGCCGGCATGGTCACAAGTTGCGGGTGACGCTGCCGGCGGCCTATCTGCACTGCCGCCGCCGAGAGATCATCGACGCGATGACGGGCCTGCTGATCACCACCGTGCAGCGGATCAACGCGCGCGCCGACACCAAGGTGACCGAGGAGTTCGTCGCCGAGCTGAAACGCGTCTCGGGCAAGGAGAACATCCTGTTCAAGATGGCCCAGGCCGCGACCGCTGCTGGGTGATGTTGACCATCCAGGTGATACCGAACCGGTCCACGAGCGAGCCGGCCTCGTCACCCCACAACTGCTTCTCCAAGGGCAACGTCACGGTGCCGCCGGCGGACAGCCTCTCGAAGTAGCCGCGGAGTTCGGCGTCGTCGCCGCCGAGGAAGACCGCAACGTTGTTGCCCGGGGTGTGGGGCATCTCTTCCCGGACGTCCCAACCCATCAGCGTGTAGCCGTCCGGGGTGCGGAGCGTGGCATGCATGATTCGGTCGGCGGGTGCGTCCGGCGAGCCGAACTCGGCGTACGTGCCCATCTCCAGCTTGCCGCCCAAGACGTCCCGGTAGAACTCCATCGCCTGCCGTGCGTTCCCGTTGAAAGCGAGGCACGGGTTGAGTTGAGACCCCATCTGATGCTCCTTCGTGTGAGTGAATTGCGAACGGCCAGGACCGCAGCAGCAGGCACCGACGGTTGTCCGAACCTGGCAGTGCTCGACCGCCGAGGTTTCGGCCCCCGGAACTGCTTGCGCGCCCAGACCCGTATGGAATGACCGCTCAGGGTGTCTGAGGGATCACTCCGTTAAGCCTCCCAACGAATCACGACATCCTGTGTCGTGTATTCCCGTGCAGTTCGGGGGCGCAGGGTGGCGAAGTCGGCGTGCGCGGCCGCGACGGCCTCGGGGTAAGCCTGCTGCTTGTCGTATCCGGCCAGGGCCCTGCCTCCCTGCAGCCCGAGCCCTCCGGCGGAGAGGTAGGGCCGCTGAGGGCCAAGCGGTCCTGATCGACCACGGAAGTCAGAGAGGCGTGGGGCACGACCAGTTCTTAGATAACTTTTGTTATCTGGCGAGATAGCGATCACCGGCATAGCGCGAGCTGGGCCGCCGTCGCCCGGCGCGGACGCTTCGATTCCCGGTTATCTGGCAACCCGGCGGGTGGTGGAGGTCGACACGATGGATCTGGTCATCGCCGAGCAACTCGGCCGCGCACACTCACTCGCCCGGCACCTGGACGACTTCCTCACCGACCTGGCCGGTGCACATCGACGTGATCGTGGTGGGAGCCGGGCCCACCGGACTGCTGCTGGCCGCGGAGCTGGCCCTGGCGGGCGTGGCGGTCCGCGTGCTCGA
>NZ_JBFAOM010000131.1:0-1704 GCF_040675235.1 Nonomuraea sp. NPDC049637 | reverse complement strand
CATCCCGAACAGCCACTCCCCCGAGGCGATCATCCACTTGCCCAGCGGCGGATGCGCGACGAACGAGGCACAGTCGGACGACTGAGGGCACTGGCGGAAGATGTCCAGGTTCCCGGCGATGAGCCGCCGGTCGGCGATCGGGTTCTTGGCGTCGCCCAGCATCGCGCGCTCGACGCCGTACCTGAGCAGGGACCAGGCGTCCTTGGCGTAGTAGGTCTCGTCGAAGACGACGGCCTTCGGCTCACCGAGGCGGACGAACCGCAGCAGCCCGCCGAAAAGGGCGACCAGCAGCGGCCCCGCCCAGCCTAAGAGGGGCCGCCCCTGGAACGGCGGGACCAGCCGTCGTGCCGTCTCCCCCATGTCGATCACCCTATGCGTTTGTGCACCAGGTCATAAAGTTCGCGTCTCGGCACACCCGCGCCCTTGGCCACGTCGGCGATGGCGTTCTTCCGCTGCTCGCCCTCGGCCACCCGGCGGTCGACCTCGGCGACCAGCTCGTCCATGTCGGGCTCGCCCGCCCCCGGCACGCGGCCCGCGACGACCACGGTGATCTCGCCCTTGACGCCGCCCGCGGCCCACTCGGCCAGCTCGCCGAGACCGCCGCGGCGCACCTCCTCGTACGTCTTGGTCAGCTCGCGGCAGACGGCGGCGGGCCGGTCGGGCCCGAACGCCTCGGCCATCGCGCCCAGCGACTCGGCCAGCCGGTGGGGGGCCTCGAAGAAGACCATCGTCCGCTCCTCGGCCGCCAGCGCGGACAGCCGCCGCGCCCGGTCGCCGGTCTTGCGCGGCGGGAAGCCCTCGAAGCAGAACCTGTCGCTGGCCAGCCCCGACACGGCGAGGGCCGTGGTGACGGCGCTCGGCCCCGGCAGCGCGGTCACCGTGATGCCCGCCTCGACCGCCAGGTGGGTCAGGCGGTAGCCGGGGTCGGACACCCCCGGCATGCCGGCGTCGGTGATGACCACGACCGTGCGGCCCTGTCTCAGCGCCTCGACGAGCTCCTGGGCGCGGCCCGCCTCGTTCTGGTCGTAGTAGGACACCACCCGGCCGCTGATCTCCACGCCCAGCTCGGTGGCGAGCCTGCGCAGCCGTCTGGTGTCCTCGGCGGCCACCACGTCGGCGCCGGCGAGCACCTCCCGCAGCCGCGGCGAGACGTCACCCGCCTGACCGATGGGGGCTCCGGCCAGCACCAACCTGCCTTCTCCAGTCACCCGACCATTGTGGCAGGGCATACCAATTAGACCGTGATTCTTGCAGTACCTAACGGCTTGGGGCCCGTACGATGTCCGAATGGCGGTGACCGATTCCCCGTACCAGGCCTACGACAACCCGGAGGTCGGCGAGAGCCAATCGCAGACGCGGTCCCTGCGTGACCGGGTGATCCCCCCCATGCGTGGCAGCGTCCTGTGGGGGTGGGTCGGCCCGCTGCTGGTCACGCTCTTCGGCGGCATCCTGCGCTTCGTCAACCTGGGCCATCCGCGGGCCGTGGTCTTCGACGAGACCTACTACATGAAGGACGCCTTCTCCCTGATCAACTGGGGTGTCGAGCGCGTCACGATCAAGGACGCGGACAAGGCGATCCTGGCCGGGAAGACCGGCATCTGGCAGTCGTGCACGCAGGAGACGCTCGACAAGTGCGCCTCGTACGTGGTGCACCCGCCGCTCGGCAAGTGGATGATCGGCGCCGGTGAGTGGCTGTTCGGGCTC
>NZ_JBFAOM010000129.1:0-1760 GCF_040675235.1 Nonomuraea sp. NPDC049637 | reverse complement strand
CCCAGACCGTTGCCCGCCGTGCCGCTGACCTGGACCGTGGCCGTCTGCCACTCGGACCACGGGCCTGACACCTGCCCCGAGGTGGACGCCCGGACCCGCCACCGGACCAGCCAGCCGTCCTTCAACTTCCCCGCCGTCACGGTGGGGGTCTGCAGGGAACACCTGCTCCACGTCGAGCACGAACCGCTCGACACCTGACCGCTGTCGGACCAGATCAGCCCCGAACCCTGAACGGGAACCGACGGATCGTGCTCGACCTCGGCGTCCAGCTTCAACGACCGCGACTCCGGATCAGCGCCGTAGGCCGAGAAGGACGGCGTCGTGGACGACAACCGCCACAACCCCGACGACAACTGACCCGCCGACACCGACAGATCCGACACCACCGGCTTGGAGATGTCGATCCGCGCCGACTGCCACTCCGACCACGGGCTCGACACCTGCCCAGAGGTGGACGCCCGGACCCGCCAGCGAACCAGCCAGCCGTCCTTCAACTTCCCCGCCGTCACGGTGGGCGTCTGCAGGGAACACCTGCTCCACGTCGAGCACGAACCGCTCGACACCTGACCGCTGTCGGACCAGATCAGCCCCGACCCCTGAACGGGAACCGACGGATCGTGCTCGACCTCGGCGTCCAGCTTCAACGACCGCGACTCCGGATCAGCGCCGTAGGCCGAGAAGGACGGCGTCGTGGACGACAACCGCCACAACCCCGACGACAACTGACCCACCGACACCGACAGATCCGACACCACCGGCTTGGAGGCGTCGATCCGCGCCGACTGCCACTCCGACCACGGGCTCGACACCTGCCCCGAGGTGGACGCGCGCACCCGCCACCGGACCAGCCAGCCGTCCTTCAACTCGCCCGCCGCCACTGTCGGCGTCTGCAACGAGCAGGGGCTCCAGGTGGAGCACGATCCGCTCGACACCCCACCGGCGGCCCACCAGATCAGCCCGCTGCCCTGCACGGCGGCCGACGGGTCGTGCTCGATCTGCGCCTCCAGCCGCAGCGACCGCGACTCCGGGTCCGCGCCGTAGGCGGAGAAGGACGGCTGCGTCGACGACAGCGTCCACAGCCCCGACACCGACTGGCCCGGAGAGACCGATGCCCCGGACACGATCGGCTTGGAGGTGTCCACCTGCGCGGACTGCCACTCCGACCACGGTCCCGCCACCTGCCCAGAGGTGGACGCCCGGACCCGCCAGCGGACCAGCCAGCCGTCCTTCAGCTTGCCCTCTGTCACGGCAGGGGTCTGCAACGAGCAGCGGCTCCAGGTCGAGCACGATCCGCTCGACACCTGGCCGCTGTCCGACCAGATCAGGCCGCTGCCCTGCCCGGCGGCGGACGGGTCGTGCTCGACCTGCGCCTCCAGCTTCAACGACCGCGACTCCGGATCGGCGCCGTAGGCGGAGAACGACGGCTGCGTGGACGGCAGCGTCCACAGTTTCGACGCGAGCTGGCCCGCCGACACCGACAGATCCGACACCACCGGCTTGGAGGTGTCCACCCGCGCGAGCTGCCAGCCCGACCACGGCCCCGCGACCAGCGCACCGGAGGCATCCGTCGACTGCACCACGGCCCGCACGCGCCAGCGGATCGACCAGCCGTTCTGGATCCCCTCCGCCGCGGGTGCCGTGTGCGAGGCCGCACACGGCTGGCCCGTGAAGCAGGTCTCCCCGAACGTCGTGCTCTGCCCCGACCAGATCAGCCCGCTGCCCTGACCCGGCACGGCCGGATCATGCTCGACCTCGGCCTC
>NZ_JBFAOM010000128.1:0-1830 GCF_040675235.1 Nonomuraea sp. NPDC049637 | reverse complement strand
GTGATGCGGCCGCCGTCGGCGGTGGACAGGTTGTAGACGTCCAGGGCCTTGCCGCTGTTGCGGTTGACCAGGACGTACCAGGCGTTGGTGTCGACGGTGGCCGCGTCGGCGGGCTGGACGGCGACGAACAGGCTCGCCAGCAGGACGGCCACCGTCGCGAGGACGGTCAGGGGGCTGTGTCTCTTCACCAGTTTCTTCACCATGTGCTCCGATGCCGTGTCAGGGGGTGGTGAGGTCGAAGCGGCGCACGGTGACCGCGCCGCCGAGGGACTTGGTGGCGTAGTTGAAGATGCCGAAGCGGTAACCCATGAAGAACTGCCAGGCGTTGTTCAGCGTGAAGGCCGGGCCGAGGCCCACGAAGGTGCTGCCGTCGGTGCTGTAGGAGAAGCGGGCCTGACGGCCGGACCCGGGCCGGATGTCGGCGGTGACCCGCAGCCAGATCCGGCCGCCCGGGACGTTCGCGCTCGCCGCCTCGGCGCCGGTGCCGGTGGTCTGCCACGAGCCGTTCATGGTCAGGCCGTTGGTCATCACGACCCGGCTGACGCCGTTGTCGCGTTTGACGCCGATCCATGCCGACTGGTCGCGCAGCATCGCCAGCCCGGCGCGGTCGCCGTCGGCCATCTGGGAGTGGTCGAGCTCGATCGTCGCCGTCGAGGACGGGCCCTGGATGCGGTGCGTCAGCGTGTTCCGGGCGGCGTAGAGGTCGCCGGTGACGGTCGCGGTCTGCAGGCGCAGGCCGTTGCCGGTGGAGAAGCGGCTGGTGTCGGGGTTGTGGTTCCACTCCCAGCGGGGGCCGAGCGTGGCCGAGGTGAAGGCGTCCGGGCCGATCATGGACGACACGGTCCGGCTGGTCTGGATGTTCGGCTTCGGGTAGTTGACGCCCCAGCCGCCGTTGACGGTCTGCACGACCGGCCAGTCGCCGGTCCAGGTGATCGGCGCCAGGGCCGGGACGCGTCCGCCGGGGTAGGCGTCGACGAAGGCCATGTAGTACCAGTCGCCGTTCTGGGTCTGCACGAGGCCGCCCTGGTGCGGGACGCCGCCCCCGGCGACGGGGCCCGGCAGGTCGAGCAGGACCTGGCGCATCTCGTACGGGCCCCAGGGCGAGGTCGAGCGGAGAACGTACTGGCCGTTGGCGGGGCGGGTCAGCCAGATGTAGTAGTAGCCGTTCCGCTTGTAGAAGCGGGACCCCTCCAGGGTGCCGACGTTGCCCGGCGTCTGGAACACCTGCTGCGCGCGCACCTGGCTGAGGCCGTCGGCCGAGAGCTGGGCCACGCTGATGGTGCTGTTGCCGTAGGCGACGTACATGGTGTCGTCGGAGTCGACCAGCAGGCCGGCGTCGTAGTAGCAGTTGTTGATCTGTGAGCGCTTGGTCCACGTGCCGTCCACGGCGGAGGCGGTGTAGACGTAGGTCCGGTTGAACTCGACGCAGCCGAGCCAGTAGAAGGTGCCGTTGCTTGGCCGGTAGTTGAGGGCCGAGGCCCAGATGCCCTTCACGTACGCCCGGCCGCCGCTGAGGTCGTAGGCGCCGGAGCCGAAGTCGAGCCGCGGCACGGAATGCCCGGCGTACTCCCAGTCGACCAGGTTGTAGGAGCGCAGGATCGGCGCGCCGGGCGAGTAGTGCATGGTCGAGGCCGAGTAGTAGTAGGCGTCGCCCACCCGGATGATGTCGCCGTCGGCGAAGTCCTGCCACACGACCGGGTTGGCGTAATTCCCGCCGCCGGTGCCGTTGACCGGGACGAGTTGCCATTGCTGGTTGGCGCCGCCCCAGTCGTCGTACTGGACGATGTTGGCGCCGTCGGCGGTGGAGGCTCCTTGGACCTCCAGGGCCTT
>NZ_JBFAOM010000127.1:0-1846 GCF_040675235.1 Nonomuraea sp. NPDC049637 | reverse complement strand
GTGAGCCGCCGACCAAGGAGTCGGCGCAGACCCTGCTGGAGAACCTGTACTTCAACCCCAAGCGGTACGACCTGGCCAAGGTGGGCCGCTACAAGGTCAACAAGAAGCTCGGGGTGGACGCCGAGATCACGCAAGGCACGCTGACCGAGGACGACATCGTCTCGATGATCGAGTACCTGGTGCGGCTGCACGCGGGGGAGACGTCCATGGGCGATGCCGTCGTGGAGATCGACGACATCGACCATTTCGGCAACCGGCGCATCCGCAGCGTCGGCGAGCTCGTCCAGAACCAGGTCCGCCTGGGCCTGGCCCGCATGGAGCGCGTCGTCCGCGAGCGGATGACCACCCAGGACGTCGAGGCGATCACGCCGCAGACCCTGATCAACATCCGGCCGGTGGTGGCGTCGATGAAGGAGTTCTTCGGCACCTCGCAGCTGTCGCAGTTCATGGACCAGATCAACCCGCTGGCCGGCCTGACGCACAAGCGGCGGCTGAACGCCCTGGGCCCCGGCGGTCTGTCCCGCGAGCGGGCCGGGATGGAGGTCCGTGACGTGCATCCGTCCCACTACGGCCGGATGTGTCCCATCGAGACGCCCGAGGGTCCGAACATCGGCCTCATCGGTTACCTCGCCTGCTACGGCCGTCTCAACGCCTTCGGCTTCATCGAGACGCCCTACCGCAAGGTCGTGGACGGCCGGGTGACCGACCGGATCGACTACCTGACGGCCGACGAGGAGGACCGGTTCGTCGTCGCCCAGGCGAACTCGGCACTCGGCGCGGACGGCGAGCTGACCGACGCCCGCGTCCTGGTCCGCACCAAGGGCGGCGAGACCGACTACGTGGCCTCCCGCGAGGTGGACTACATCGACGTGTCGCCGCGCCAGATGGTGTCGGTGGCCACCGCGATGATCCCGTTCCTGGAGCACGACGACGCCAACCGGGCCCTGATGGGCGCGAACATGCAGCGCCAGTCGGTGCCGCTGATCCGCAGCGAGGCGCCGCTGGTCGGCACCGGCATGGAATACCGTGCCGCGACCGACGCCGGCGACGTCATCAGCGCCGAGAAGGCCGGCGTGGTCGAGGAGGTCTCCGCCGACTACGTCACCGTCATGAACGACGACGGCTCGCGCACCACCTACCGGGTCGCCAAGTTCAGGCGCTCCAACCAGGGCACCTCCTTCAACCAGAAGCCCATCGTCGCCGAGGGCGACCGGGTCGAGGCCGGCCAGGTCATCGCCGACGGCCCCTGCACCGACGACGGCGAGATGGCGCTCGGCAAGAACCTGCTGGTGGCGTTCATGCCGTGGGAGGGCCACAACTACGAGGACGCGATCGTGCTGTCCCAGCGCCTGGTCCAGGACGACGTCCTGTCCTCGATCCACATCGAGGAGCACGAGGTCGACGCCCGCGACACCAAGCTGGGCCCGGAGGAGATCACCCGGGACATCCCCAACGTCTCCGAGGACATCCTGGCCGATCTCGACGAGCGCGGGATCGTCCGGATCGGCGCCGAGGTCGTCCCCGGCGACATCCTGGTCGGCAAGGTCACCCCGAAGGGCGAGACCGAGCTGACCCCGGAGGAGCGGCTGCTGCGCGCCATCTTCGGGGAGAAGGCCCGCGAGGTCCGCGACACGTCGCTGAAGGTGCCGCATGGGGAGCGCGGCACGGTCATCGACGTGCGCACCTTCTCCAGGGAACACGGCGACGAGCTGCCGCCCGGGGTGAACGAGCTGGTCAGGGTGTACATCGCGCAGAAGCGTAAGATCACCGACGGCGACAAGCTGGCCGGCCGCCACGGCAACAAGGGCGTCATCTCCAAGATCCTGCCGGTCGAGGACATGCCGTT
>NZ_JBFAOM010000126.1:0-1858 GCF_040675235.1 Nonomuraea sp. NPDC049637 | reverse complement strand
GTGAGCCGCCGACCAAGGAGTCGGCGCAGACCCTGCTGGAGAACCTGTACTTCAACCCCAAGCGGTACGACCTGGCCAAGGTGGGCCGCTACAAGATCAACAAGAAGCTCGGGGTCGACTCCGAGATCACGCAGGGCACGCTGACCGAAGAGGACATCGTCGCCACCATCGAGTACATCGTCCGCCTGCACGCGGGCGAGGAGTCGATGCCGGGCGCCAACGGTGAGGTGATCGTCGAGATCGACGACATCGACCACTTCGGCAACCGCCGCCTGCGCAGCGTCGGCGAGCTCATCCAGAACCAGGTCCGCCTGGGCCTGGCCCGCATGGAGCGCGTCGTCCGCGAGCGGATGACCACCCAGGACGTCGAGGCGATCACGCCGCAGACCCTGATCAACATCCGTCCCGTCGTGGCCTCCATCAAGGAGTTCTTCGGCACCTCGCAGCTGTCGCAGTTCATGGACCAGACCAACCCGCTGGCCGGCCTGACGCACAAGCGGCGTCTGTCCGCGCTCGGCCCCGGTGGTCTGTCCCGTGAGCGGGCCGGCTTCGAGGTCCGTGACGTGCACCCGTCCCACTACGGCCGGATGTGCCCGATCGAGACCCCTGAAGGCCCGAACATCGGTCTGATCGGCTCGCTGGCCTCCTACGGCCGCATCAACGCCTTCGGCTTCGTCGAGACGCCCTACCGCAAGGTCGTCGACGGCCGGGTGACCGACCAGATCGACTACCTGACGGCCGACGAGGAAGACCGCTACGTCAAGGCGCAGGCCAACACGACGCTCAACCCCGACGGGTCGTTCGCCGAGTCCCGCGTCCTGGTCCGTACCAAGGGCGGCGAGACCGAGCTCGCCCGTGCCGAGGAAGTCGACTACATCGACGTGTCGCCGCGCCAGATGGTGTCGGTCGCCACCGCGATGATCCCGTTCCTCGAGCACGACGACGCCAACCGCGCGCTCATGGGCTCCAACATGCAGCGCCAGTCGGTGCCGCTGCTCAAGAGCGAGGCGCCGCTGGTCGGCACCGGCATGGAGTACCGTGCCGCGACCGACGCCGGCGACGTCATCAGCGCCGAGAAGGCCGGCGTGGTCGAGGAGGTCTCCGCCGACTACGTCACCGTCATGAACGACGACGGCACGCGTACGACGTACCGGGTCGCCAAGTTCAAGCGCTCCAACCAGGGCACCTCCTTCAACCAGAAGCCCATCGTCGCCGAGGGCGACCGGGTCGAGGTCAACCAGGTCATCGCCGACGGCCCCTGCACCGACAACGGTGAGATGGCGCTCGGCAAGAACCTGCTCGTGGCGTTCATGCCGTGGGAGGGCCACAACTACGAAGACGCCATCATCCTGTCCCAGCGCCTGGTCCAGGACGACGTCCTCTCCTCGATCCACATCGAGGAGCACGAGGTCGACGCCCGCGACACCAAGCTGGGCCCGGAGGAGATCACCCGGGACATCCCCAACGTGTCGGAAGAGGTCCTGGCCGACCTCGACGAGCGCGGCATCATCCGGATCGGCGCCGAGGTCGTCCCCGGCGACATCCTGGTCGGCAAGGTCACCCCGAAGGGCGAGACCGAGCTGACCCCGGAGGAGCGGCTGCTGCGCGCCATCTTCGGTGAGAAGGCCCGCGAGGTCCGCGACACCTCGCTGAAGGTGCCGCACGGCGAGCAGGGCAAGGTCATCGGCGTGCGCGTGTTCAGCCGCGACGAGGGCGACGAGCTCCCGCCGGGCGTCAACGAGCTGGTCCGCGTCTACGTGGCCCAGAAGCGTAAGATCACCGACGGCGACAAGCTGGCCGGCCGCCACGGCAACAAGGGCGTCATCTCCAAGATCCTGCCGGTCGAGGACATGCCGTT
>NZ_JBFAOM010000125.1:0-2051 GCF_040675235.1 Nonomuraea sp. NPDC049637 | reverse complement strand
TGGTTGCTGTTTGTTGTTTGAGATTTGCATAGTGGACGCGAGCATCTTTGTGGCCAAGTTTTTTAGGGCACACGGTGGATGCCTTGGCATCAGGAGCCGATGAAGGACGTGGGAGGCTGCGTTAAGCCTCGGGGAGTCGCCAACCAGACGTTGATCCGGGGATGTCCGAATGGGGAAACCCAGCACCAGTCATGTGGTGTTGCCTCCGCCTGAATGTATAGGGCGGTTGGTGGTAACGCGGGGAAGTGAAACATCTCAGTACCCGTAGGAAGAGAAAACAACAGTGATTCCGTGAGTAGTGGTGAGCGAAAGCGGATGAGGCTAAACCGGGCGTGTGTGATAGCCGGCAGGCGTTGCATGTCCGGGGTCGTGGGACCCTCTGGTGGTTTCTGCCGAAGCCACAAGAAGTGATAAACCTTTGAGGTAGTCGAAAGCTCTGGGAAGGGCTGCCGTAGACCGTGAGAGCCGGGTAGGCGAAATCTTGAAGGCTTCTTGAGGGGATCCCAAGTAGCACGGGGCCCGAGAAATCCTGTGTGAATCTGCCAGGACCACCTGGTAAGCCTAAATACTCCCTGATGACCGATAGTGCACGAGTACCGTGAGGGAAAGGTGAAAAGTGCCCCGGTGAGGGGTCGTGAAATAGTACCTGAAACCGTGTGCCTACAAGCCGTAGGAGCTTACAGGAGCTTGTCTTCTGTGTGATGTGACTGCGTGCCTTTTGAAGAATGAGCCTGCGAGTTATGGTGTGTGGCGAGGTTAACCCGTGTGGGGGAGCCGTAGCGAAAGCGAGTCTGAATAGGGCGTTTGAGTCGCATGCTGTAGACCCGAAGCGGAGTGATCTACGCATGGGCAGGTTGAAGCTCAGGTAAGACTGGGTGGAGGACCGAACCCACCAGGGTTGAAAACCTGGGGGATGACCTGTGTGTAGGGGTGAAAGGCCAATCAAACTCCGTGATAGCTGGTTCTCCCCGAAATGCATTTAGGTGCAGCGTCGCGTGTTTCTTGCCGGAGGTAGAGCTACTGGATGGCCGATGGGCCCGACAAGGTTACTGACGTCAGCCAAACTCCGAATGCCGGTAAGTGAGAGCGTGGCAGTGAGACTGCGGGCGATAAGGTTCGTAGTCGAGAGGGAAACAGCCCAGATCACCGACTAAGGCCCCTAAGCGTGTGCTAAGTGGGAAAGGATGTGGAGTCGCAGAGACAACCAGGAGGTTGGCTTAGAAGCAGCCACCCTTGAAAGAGTGCGTAATAGCTCACTGGTCAAGTGATTCTGCGCCGACAATGTAGCGGGGCTCAAGCACACCGCCGAAGTCGTGGCATTCAGTCTTTCGGGGCTGGATGGGTAGGGGAGCGTCGTGCAGCCGGCGAAGCAGCAGAGTGATCTAGTTGTGGAGGCTGTGCGAGTGAGAATGCAGGCATGAGTAGCGAATCGAGGGTGAGAAACCCTCGCGCCGGATGACCAAGGGTTCCTGGGGCAGGCTAATCCGCCCAGGGTAAGTCGGGACCTAAGGCGAGGCCGACAGGCGTAGTCGATGGACAACGGGTTGATATTCCCGTACCCGCTTTAACGCGCCCATATCGAACCTCGTGATGCTAAGAGTCCTTAACTCGCCTAAAGCCTTCGGGCTTGGGGTCAGAGTGAACGCTCGATCCGATCGGGTAGTAGGTAAGCGATGGGGTGACGCAGGAAGGTAGTCCAGCCCAGGCGATGGTTGTCCTGGGGTAAGCATGTAGGGAGTGGGGTAGGCAAATCCGCCTCACACGTATCCTGAGATGTGATGCCGAGCCGATTGTGGTGAAGTGGATGATCCTATGCTGCCGAGAAAAGCCTCTAGCGAGTGTTATGGCGGCCCGTACCCTAAACCGACTCAGGTGGTCAGGTAGAGAATACTAAGGCGATCGGGTGAACTGTGGTTAAGGAACTCGGCAAATTGCCCCCGTAACTTCGGGAGAAGGGGGACCTCTGCTGGTGATGAGTCTTGCACTCGGAGCTGGTGGGGGTCGCAGTGGCCAGGGGGAAGCGACTGTTTACTAAAAACACAGGTCCGTGC
>NZ_JBFAOM010000124.1:0-2213 GCF_040675235.1 Nonomuraea sp. NPDC049637 | reverse complement strand
TACCTCAGCCCTATCGACTACGAGCAGCAAACCACCGATAAGGTGCTGCTCGCCGCATGACAACCCGTGTCCACGCTTCGGGGTGAGCCCCCGTCCACGATGGCCGCACTGGCTGAGCGCGGCCTGATCACCCAGAGCGCCAGGCCCACCATGTTCGGCCAGATGCTGACGGTCACGCTCACCCGCGCAGGCCGCGCCGCCGCGCGCGCTGGCCTGTCCCTGCAGCCGGGACCGCCCCGACAGGCCGCGCTGTCACGCCGGGCCTGGGAGGTCCTGGCACTGCTGTGGAGCGCCGACCAGGACGGTGAGCCCTTGAAGTGGCGGCACTCGCCCACCATCGAGCGGGTCCTCATCGACAAGCACGTCCCGCCGCTGGCCGAACACGTCGGTGCCGGGTACGGGTACGAGATCACTGCGCGAGGCAGAGACTTCTACCGCGAGCATTACGCCGCGCACGCCGCGGCCCACCCCGACGTCGATGCTCTGCATCCTGACGGCGCCGACGCTGAACCCTGGCCCCAGCGTGCCGACGACATCCTGGCCGAGCACGACACCCTCTACCGGGTGCTGTGCCGGGCGTGGCGGGCCGCTCACGCCGCCCAGCAGCAAGCCGACACCGAAGCCGCCGCCTCGCCCCCGGCAGGGGACGATGTCCTGCCCGGACCGGTCGCCGATCAGATCGCCGCCCGGCACGACCTGTGGGTGGAGACCGCCCGCCGGCGCGCCGCTCTGGCCGCCGAGCACACCCGCGACCTTCACCAGCGCGCCACCCGTGCCGCCCGCGACTTCACCGCTGCCGCCCTGGCCGCCTCCGCCGCGGCCGCCGCCGGCACCGACCCGCTGCCTGCCCTCCAGCCGCCCAGCCGCGATCACGACGAGTGGGACGAGCCGCGGCTGGCCCCGCCCGCCGAGACCGGGATCCACGTCATCGACGCCAGAGCCGCCCGACTCTACGCCACCGCCGTCGGCCTCCCGCTCAAACGCCGTGGCCCGGCCCCCACCCGCCGCCGCACCAGCCGCTTGCCGCCCGCCGCACCACCCGTCCGAGACCCCGGTCATGAGCTGGCCGCCCTCGCCCGGTTCCTGTAGCAGCACATCCAGGACGGCGTCCTGCACCGGCGCCTGCACCCCGCCAGCTGACCTTTGACGTAGCGCATGGGGATTCACGACTCAGACTGCCCTCCGAGCAGGAAGGGTTGAAGATCAGTTCATACCTAGAAAATGATCGTTTCCGTGGCGGTAGCCCAGGTGTTGCCCCTCTGTGAAGGAGCTTTCGTGCATCCCGCCCTCGAACCGCAGCATGGCCGCGCCCAGGGGATGCCGGTCGGGCCGGTTCCGCGTCCCAGCGCTCGCGTCGTCCTCATCGACGACGCCGATCGGCTTCTGCTGTTCTCCAGTCGTGACCAGCTCAACGGGATGGTGCGCTGGTACACCCCGGGCGGCGACGTCCAGGACGGGGACTCTCATCAGGAAGCTGCGCTGCGGGAACTGCGTGAGGAGACCGGGGTGACGGGCGTGACACTGGGCCCGGAGGTATGGCGAGGCCGGCCCTGGATCACGGAGCGGGACGGCGTGACCTACGAGGTCCGCCAGCGCTACTACCTGGCACGTGTTCCCGCCTTCGAGATCGACACCACGCGAATGGAGGACTTCGAGAAGACGAGCATCACCGGTCACCGCTAGTGGACAGCGCAAGAACTAGCGGCAACCGGCGATCTGCTGCGACCTGCTGGACTGCCGCACCTGTTCGCCGACCTGCTCGTCGATGGCCCGCCCGCGCATCCGGTCCCGGTCGACGGTTGAGCCAGGACTCGTGGGCTTTGCGCTTGATGGGGGAACGTCAGCGCGTCATTCCCTCCGTCCGGGAGGATCAGCATCGTGACCACCCCACCGGAGGCGACGAACGGGCTGCCCGAACGTGACGAGGCCCCCGACCCCCATCACGCACTCACCCCAGGAGCAAACGTGACAGAAGAGCCCCGACGCCTGACCGCCGTGGAACGCCGCAGGGCGCAACTCGATCTCGTCCTGCGCTACGGCGATCCGTACGAGCAGGAGGCCGCTCGTACGAGCACGCACGTCTGGATCGACCCCCAGCGCGTGGTCTCCCAGGTGGCCCTAGCCCTGTATGAGGAAGCCCGCAACGGCCGCTCCCGAGACGGAGCCGCCCCGGTCACCGGCAAGGACGTCGAGGCCGCCCTGACCGCGGCCGT
>NZ_JBFAOM010000123.1:0-2279 GCF_040675235.1 Nonomuraea sp. NPDC049637 | reverse complement strand
CCCTACCCGAGCGACTTATCCGACGCGCAGTGGGCGTTGATCGAGCCGGTGCTCACGGCGTGGAAGGCCGCGCACCCATCCCTCAGCGGCCACGAGGGCGGTTACGAGTTACGCGAGATCGTCAACGCCTTCGAAGCGTACGGCGGGGTGTCCTTCAGCGCACGTACGGTGGTCCTCGGCAGCCGTGGCACAGTCACCACTCGTCACGGCCTCGTCCTGATCGCCCAGCCGACAGGTTCCAGCTCCCACGGAGTGGACCGCTTCGTGGTGCCGGGCGTCGCGGATGTGTCGGCCGTCAACACGTCGCTGCGACACCTGGGCGCACCGCAACAAGCTGGCCGTCGAACTGCCCGGCGGGGGACGTCATGCCGGTGAGTTCGGCTTTGGTCCGGTCCTGCGTGACCTCGCCCGCCACAGCGACCGCTCCACGGCCTGGGTCACGGCGAAGTTCTCGGAGTACCCCTCCGCCCACCTGACGCTCACCGGGTCGGCCTGGCCCTGGCGGTCAACCCTGCTGGCCGTCGCGGCGGCCGCGGTCAGCGTCGGTGCGGGGTTTCTTCCGACGGCGATCCGGCAGGCTGTGCGGCGCCTGCGGGCGGCATGACAGCGCGTTGCAGCATCTCGCGCAGGCCGGACGGACCGCTCTGGAGTTGCAGGCCAAGAGCCGCCACCAGCACCTGGCCAGCCTCGGCCGCTACGTGCGCCTGGGCGAGGAGATCTCCGCGCGCATCACCGCCGAAGCCGACCCCGCCCAGCGCCGCCGTCCCCGCTGACCTCCACCCCACGCGCTGGAGCGGACGCGATCAGGAGGACTCCCGCGCCAGCAGCGCCTGATCATCGTCAGCGTCAGGCTCGACGCGGTACCCGGCCTTGCGCAGGTCGTCGGAGTACCGGGCGAGCTCCTGCGCGGATGCTTCAGCATCGTCCGGATGACCTCGGCGTCCCTGTCCCGCGCCGTACCCGAGCTCCGGCTTGTCGTCGCTCATGGTCAACACCGTGAGCGAATCGAGACCCTAGCCATGGGGGGTCCGTATCAATCCAGGTAAGAGGCTACTTCGTTGGAAATCATCCCAGCATCACCGGCGCCGCCGGACTCCTGCAGCTGGGCGGCTGGACACCGCACCAGCACGGCACTCCGTGCTGCCCCACGATGCCGAGGACGGCAGCAACACCCCCACTCCCCTGGCTCGCTCCCGGCACGCGGACGAGCTGCGGCGGCTGGCCCAGCACCTGTCCGAACCGCTCCGCCGGCTCGCGGGCTCTTTGCCCCGCAGGTCTGGAAGACAACCTGAACCCTGAGTCCCGCAAGGCGGTTGAACCCGCGGTGTGCTCGGTCGGATCGCTTGACCTTAAGCACGGTTGAGGTCGCAGACTGCTGCCATGATTTTCACTGACTCAGAGCACGCATACCTGTCGGAGCAGGAACTCGGCCGCCTGGCCACCCTCGGCCCCGACGGGTCTCCCCACTCTCAGCCGGTCGCGATCTGGTTCGACCCCGCAACCGAGACCGTCCAGATCGGCGGCCCGGAGCTGAGCAAGAGCCGCAAATACAAGAACGTCCTGGCCGACCCCCGGGTTTCCCTCGTCATTGACGACCAGTCACCGACGCCCAACGCCCTCGGCCAGACCGGCCGCGGCATCGAACTGCGTGGTCACGCCGAGATCGTCTTCCTGGACCCACCGCTCCACCCGGCCTTCGACCACGAGACCCTGCGCATCCGACCGCACCGCATCGTCGCCTGGAATCTCGAGCCGATCACCAATCCATCCTTCGGGAGCGGCTCACACCTCCAGGGCTACAACTCCCGCGACGTCTGACCACGATCGAAAAGACGACGACCGGCGTCTGCCCGGCCGGAAGCGGCAGCACGACGCCTTCGTGGGCGACGGCCCCCGCATTGGACACCGCAGCGAAACTTTGCCGGCTGGAACGCTTGACGGGGTGGCCGTGGTGAGCGTCATCCGCATGCCGCGCGGCCACGGACCGTGCGGGCCTTGAGTACCGGGCATCGTACTGCCCGGACCAGCAGTCAAGTACAGTCCGGGACCGTGAGGGCCGGGATAGGGCCTGGGGCCTATCATGCCCGGCCCATGTCGACCAGGGCCACATCGACCACACGCCCTTGCAGCGGCAGCGCGATGCACATGGGCTGCGGCTGCTGATGGGCATGATCATCGCACCCACCGCCGCTTCTCCCAGGCCCAGGCCGGCGCACATGACGGCGCTCGCCCCCGCGTAACTCACCTTGCGGAACCGCATGGCTTTGCACCTCCATCAC
>NZ_JBFAOM010000122.1:0-2322 GCF_040675235.1 Nonomuraea sp. NPDC049637 | reverse complement strand
ACTTCCACGGTCTCCGCCTCGTTGAGGCAGGGCATGACCACCGTCAGTTCCACGTCTCAACCCTTCAGTAATAAGGCTCTTCCAGTGAACCATCATGCCCTGTGCCCGGCGTGCTCGGGTCAAGACCTAAAAACGACTGGCATTCTTTACAGCATGGTGAGCGTCGCGGAGATTACCCCTGTGGACCACTCCGCTCCTGGCCGGGCAGCTCGCGTGCTGTCCTTCGTGCGCCGTCATCGCGTGTTCGCCGTGGCCTTCGGCGTCGGCGCCGTGCTGCGGCTGATCACCATGCTCGGTTACGGCCCGGCGATGTGGTTCAACGACTCCTACGAGTACGTCAACGTGGCGCTGCACCCCAGGCCCCACCCGATCAGGCCCGACGGCTACAGCTTCTGGCTGATGCTGCTCAAGCCGTTCCACAGCTTCACGCTGGCCATCTTCACGCAACACCTGATGGGCCTGGCCGCGGCCGCGCTCATCTACGCCCTGCTGCGCTGCAAGTTCGCGCTGCCCAAGTGGGGCGCGACGCTGGCGGCGGCGCCGGTGCTGTTCGACGCCTACCAGATCCAGCTCGAGCAGATGGTCATGTCCGACACCCTGTTCACGCTGCTGGTCGTGGGCGTGGTGACGCTGGTGCTGTGGAAGCGGCGGCTGTCGTGGCGGGCCGGGATCGTGGTCGGGCTGCTGCTCGCGCTGACCTGGCTGACCCGGTCGATCGGCATGCCGATCCTCGGGCTCGTGGTGCTCTACCTGATCGTCCAGCGCACGGGGTGGCGGCCCATCGTGGCGGTCATCGCGGCGTGCGCGGTTCCCGTTCTCAGCTACATGGGGTGGTTTTCTACAAATTACGGCAAATTCGCGATGACCAACAGTGACGGGCTCATCCTCTACATGCGTACCGCGATCTTCGCCGACTGCAACGAGATGAAGATCGACAAGTACAAGGAGGTCCAGCTCCTCCTGCTGTGCATCAACGACCCGGTCAACCAGCGCAAAGACTACGCACAGTGGTATCTGTGGGGCCAGGGCAACGGCGACGGCACGGGCACCGGCGAGGTCCTCCACCGGTGGGGCATCAACAAGAAGTTCAGCGGCATCACCAACGACGCGGCCAGCGCGTTCGCCACGCGGGCGATCCTGTCCCAGCCGGGCGACTACCTGAAGGTGGTCGCGCGCGACTTCTTCCGCTCCTTCCACTGGGGGCGGCCGCGCTTCCCGGACGAGTCGACGTACAACATGTACCAGTTCAGGCCCTATTACGAGGTGGACGACACCGGGCGGCCCAAGCGCCTGCCGAAGTGGTCCTCGTACGGGGGCGGCCACACCGACACCGACGCGTTCAGCTACGAGCAGGGCCCGCCCGAGACCAGGATCGTCCACCCGTGGGCGGACATCATGAGCGGCTACCAGAAGATCTTCTACCTGCGCGGCATCCTGCTCGGCGGCATCATGCTGATCGGCCTGTACGGCATCGTCGTCCGCTGGCGCCGGTTCGGCGGCCCGGTGGCGCTGCCCTGGCTGGGGGCGTTCGGGCTGTTGCTGGCCCCGGCGGCGACGGCCGAGTTCGACTACCGCTACGTGCTGCCGGCCGTCCCGCTGGCCTGCATCGCGGCGGCCATCACGCTGCGCAAGGGCGTCACTTGGGGGCGGCGGTCACCCAAGAGCGCATCAGCATCCGAGCCCACCACTGTGTCTGCGTGAGCGTCTCGGCCGTGAGCACCGGCTGCAGCCACCAGAAGTTGATCAGCACGATCATCGCGAACGCGCCTGCGAACGCCGCCCCGACGGCCCTGCGCGTGGGCGGCGCATCGGCCCGGCCGAGCACGAGCCCGGCCATCAGCACGACCGCCAGCACCATGAACGGCACCACCGGCAGCATGTAGAACAGGTACATCGTGCGGTCGTCGGCCAGGGCGTAGTAGAACCAGGGCAGCCAGCCCATCGCGTACGCCAGCAGCACCGCCCCGGCCCGCCAGTCGCGTCTCCTGGCGTACAGGACGGCCGTGCCCGCCAGCGCGAGCAGCGCGCCGAACCACAGGGCGGGGGTGCCGACCCCGTGGATCGCCTGCGCGCACGCCGAGGCCCCGCACGCCGACGGCGGCACGTCGGCGGGGTAGTAGAACGACACCGGTCGCACGAGCAGCGGCCAGGTCCAGGGGTCGGACATGTACTGGTGGTACTCGTGCACCCCGCTGTGGAAGGTGAAGACCTGCCACTGGTACTGGATCCATGAGCGCATGGAGTCGAACAGGAAGAAGAAGGGGCCGGAGGAGGTGGCCTGGTCCCAGTTGCGGCCGTAGCCGTTGGCGGAGGCGAACCAGC
>NZ_JBFAOM010000121.1:0-3086 GCF_040675235.1 Nonomuraea sp. NPDC049637 | reverse complement strand
GAAGAGTTGAGCGAGAGTGAAATCGGCTCATGCCGGGCATTGCAGTCATACGTCATACGTCCTATCCTTCAGTCGCGCCGACCAGATCCGTTCGCTCCAAGGGCGGCCACCCCCCAGGAGGCAGAAATGTTTTCGTTCGCAAAACCTCGTGATCGATCGAGGACCGTCTTAGCCGCGTTTTCTGTCGGAGCCCTGCTCAGCACAGGGTTCATCGCCGGGACGGGCCCGGGCTGGGCGACCGCGGCGCCACCGCCCAGGCAGGTGCACGCCTCACCCGACGGGTCCGGGACGGGCTCCGGAACATCGGATGACCCGGTCTCGCTGGCCCGGGCTCAGGAGCTCCTCCGGTCTCTCAACGACGACATGCAGTCCGACATCGAAGTGGTGCTCTCGGACGGGGTGTACCGGCTGGAGGCCCCCATCCGGCTGACCCAGGAGGATTCCGGCGGCAACGGGTTCGCCGTGCGATGGATCGCCGCGGACGGCGCCTCCCCGGTCATCTCAGGCTCCACCCGGGTTACCGGCTGGACGGTCGCCGATGCCGAGCGGGGGATCTACTCCGCCGCCGTCCCCGACGGGGCCCGGACCCGCAACCTCTACGTCGACGGGCGAACCGCGCCGCGCGCGCGAACCAAGATCCCGCGTCCGCCGACGGACCGCTACACGGCGGACGGCCTGAAGATGTCGTCCGACCTGGCCTTCCTCAAGAACCTCACGAGTGCGCAGCTCGCGGACGTCGAGCTGCGCAGCATCGGCTCCTTCACCGACCGCTTCAACGGCGTGACCAAGATCAGCGACGACGGTTCGGCCCTGGTGATGGAACAGCCCGCGTGGAAGAACAACACCTGGGGCTGGGACACCTTCCAGGGGCCCTTCCACGACGGCGGGTACTTCGCCGAGAACGCCCTGGCGTTCATCGACGAACCCGAGGAGTGGTACCTCGACTCCCGCGGCAAGAAGCTCTACTTCAAGCCCTCCGACCCGGCGAAGATCAACGAACTCGACGTCGAGTTGCCGCGCCTGGAGACGCTGCTCGCGATCGGCGGCACGACGGCGCAGCAGGCTCGGGCGATCGAGATCGACGGCCTCACGTTCTCGGGCGCGACCTGGAACGCGCCGACGCAGACCGGCGGATACGTGGACCAGCAGACCGGCGGCCACATCGACGTCGGCCCGCACTACCCGGCCAACGGCTATCCCGAGTTCGAGGCCACGCGACCGCACTGGACCCAGATCCCTTCCGCCGTGCAGATCTCCGCGGCCTCCGACGTCAAGGTGAACGACACCACCTTCACCGACCTGGGTGCCGGTGGCCTCGGCATCGGCAACGACCCGGCTGCGCACCTGTCGGGTGTGGGACTGTCGGCGCAGCGCGTCTCCGTGACCAACTCGCGCTTCACCGCCATCGGCTCGATGGGCATCACCATCGGCGGCATCTCCCAGCAGGCCCACCACCCGGGAACCCTGCCCGACGGCAGCCGCGACCCGAACGTGAGCGACGAGACGGTCGCCGCGATGACCGTCTCCGAGATCGTGGTGGCCAACAACCGGATCTGGGACATCGCCGACACCTACACCAGCGGCGTCGGCATCCTGATGACCTACACGCAGAACTCGACGATCAAGCACAACGACGTCACCGACGTGCCCTACAGCGGCATCAGCCTCGGCTACGGGTGGGGTGCCAACGACCAGGGGGGAAGCATCGAGTACCGCAACCGCGGTCTCTACAAGTACCAGCCCGAGTTCAGCACGCCGACGACGGCGAAGAACAACCGGATCACCGCCAACTACATCACGCGCTACGGACTCATGCACACCGACCTCGGTGGCTTCTACAACCTGTCGGCCAATCCCGGCACGGTGATCGCCGAGAACTTCATCAAGAGCACGGGGCAGGCCTTCTACCCTGACGAGGGGTCCAGGGCGCTGACGTTCAACGACAACGTCGTGATGTCGCCGAACTGGATGGGGCCGAACTACTTCACCCCACCCGGTCCGAGAGACCTGGCCGGCACCGGGAACTGGGTGACCGAAGGTGGCACGCACACCAACCCCGAGCGGAACAACCTGATCGAGGCCACCAAGTTCGACCCGGCGGAGCCGCCGTGCCCTGTCACCAAGACCGTGTTCGCTTCGGGCGTTCCCGTCGCTGACCGTCCGGCGGATGACCCCGACCGCAAGGAGCGCCGCTGCTTCCCGGAGATGACCGTGTCCTCCTCCTCGCCGGAGGGCAGGACGACGGTGTCCGCGGAGATCAAGGACCAGGCGAACGACCTGGTCGGCCTGAAGATTTCGGCCGTGGCCCCTTCGGGCTGGACGCTGACCCCGACCGGCTCCGTTCCCGAGACCCTCCCCGCGGGCAGCGTAGGCAGGCAGACGTGGACGGTGACGCCACCGGCGAACGAGGACCTGATCTCCAGGGCGACCATCCGGGTCACCGCGACGTGGGAGGACGGCACCGTCGAACGGAACGTCGACGTCGTCGCGAACGCGAAGCCGGTGCAGTCGCCGTTCATCTCGGTCGGCAACGACGGCTACCTGGCCTCGCAGAGCGGCGCCGGCTTCGCCCTGTGGCAAGCGGGCAAGGACATCTGGGGCGGTGGCGGACAGCACGATGACGAGTACGCGTCGATCTACGCCCCGGACTCGTTCGGCGACGGATCAACGATGATCGCCACGGTCACCGCTCAGGACTCCGCCAACGCGTGGTCCAAGAGCGGGCTCGTCGTCCGCAACGACATCTCCACCCCCTACTCCGCAGGCGGGTACGTCGCCCTGGTGGTCACTCCCTCCAACGGCGTGGTGTTGTCCGCGGACCGGGACAACGACGGTCTGCTCGACAACAACACGAGTCGAAGCGATGTGAAGGCGCCGGTCACGCTGAAGCTCCAGCGCAGTGGCACCTCGGTAGCGGGAAGTTACTCCAAGGACGGCGGAGCGACATGGACGGTGATCGGCACCGAGACCATGGGCACCCCGGACGCGAAGCAGGACGCGGGTCTCATTCACACGTCGCATGATTCGGCGAGGTTCGGGCTCGCGACCTTCAGCAACCTGTCCTACGACCCTCCCGTCCCGGGAGG
>NZ_JBFAOM010000120.1:0-3375 GCF_040675235.1 Nonomuraea sp. NPDC049637 | reverse complement strand
GCCGACGCGGCGACGGTGCTCGGCACGCAGGCCCGGCAGACCGCGGCGCTGGCCGGCGTCGGCGGCCTGTTCCTGGCCGCCACCGCCTTCGACCCGGACGGCGCCGGCGACCCGAGGGCGGCCCGGCTGCGCGCGGACCTGCTGGACCACGTGGTGGTGGTCGACGACGCGGAGGAACTGACCGCGATGTTCGGCGGCGCGGCCGACGGGCTGCTCGTCGAGCTGGCCGAATGGCACCGGCGCAGCGTGGACGAAACCGCCTGACCGCGGCGGCCGCCCGGCCCGCTCCTCGGGTCAGGCGCCGGTGGGGCGGGTTCGGGCCATGCGGAGGCGGACCTGGGAGGAGGCGCCGGTCTGGGTGATGACGAACTCGTCGCAGAGACGGCGCATCACCCACAGGCCGTAGCCGCCCGGCCCGATCCGGGGACGCGCGTCGGGGCAGGCGTCGGGCCGCAGGCTGCCCGAGTGGTCGCCGACCTCGACGGTGAGGAAGTCGTCGTCGGCCCAGATGTGCACCCAGCCGGCCCCGCCCGCGTGGTCGAGGACGTTGGTGACGGCCTCGTTGGCGGCGAGCGCGAGGTCGTCACCGCGCTGGGAGGCCAGCCCGGCCTGGACCGCGTGACGGCGGACGAGCTCCCGCAGCCCCGCGAGGTCTCGGCTGATCGGCCAGCTCGCGGCAGCGCCGGGGGAAGGCTCGGACATCGGTCCCTCCTACCCGGAATCACACACCGTGTGCCCATGATGACATTGACCCGGCCGTGCGCGCAGGCCAAGCGGAGGCAGAAGAGGGCTGGCCCATCCTGCCCGAGTCGCGGCTCCCGCGCCAATGCCCGGCCAGGGAATTCCTGGAGCCGGGCCGCCTGACCGCAATGACGTGCCGAGGGGCTGAAAAATAGCATCGTTCCAAATGGGGGATTTATCCGGAACTCCTGGCCGGTGACTCGATCTTGCTCCATCGTGGGCGATGCAACGCGGCTCCGCTGCTGCGGAGGCGTACCGAGAGCCAAGGGAGTTCCATGCTCAACCGATATCGGGCCCTGCCGGCCGCGGTGGCGATGCTCACCGCGCTGGCGGGCGCGGCCGTGCCCGCCGGGGCGGCCGGGCCCGCGCAGGCGTCCGCCGTCGCACCCCTCACCGTGACGTTCGCCGCCACGGAGGACGTGTTCATCAGCCAGGCCGAGCCGGCGAAGAGCTTCGCGACCGCGACCTGGATGAGCGTCTGCGGCACCGCGTGCGGCAGCGCCGCCGCGGGCCAGCGGGTCGGCCTGACCCGCTTCAAGGTCGCCGGCATCCCGGCGGACGCCGAGGACGTCAAGGTCACCCTGGACGTCGTCCCGGCCAGGACGACGGACACCACCGTGTCGGTCCGTCCCGTGACGGGCTCCTGGACCGAGGCGGCCACGACCTGGAACACCCGCCCCGAGTTCGGCGCCGCGGCCGTCGCCTCGCACACCGGCTTCACCGCCGGGACGACGGTCAGGCTGGACGTGTCCGCCGCCGTCGAGGGCGACGGCACGTACGCCTTCGCCCTCACCGGCGGCGACGCCACCGCCACCGTGCTGATGTCCTCGCGCGAGACCGGGAACCGCGGCCCGAAGCTCACGGTCACCTACACCGAGGGGAGCGGCCAGACCGACGGGCCGCTGCCGTTCGTGCTGCCGGGGAAGGCGGCCCTGCGCGGGTCGGCCAGGAAGGTGTTCGCGCACTACTTCACGCCGTATCCGGTGTCGCTGGACAACCAGGCCCCGGCCGGCGACTACTACGCCAGGAACTACCTCAAGCCGGACGGCGAGAGCGGCAAGCACGCCGCCTACGGCGGGCTGCTGCGCGACCGGCCGGTCGGACGTGACCCCATCAGCGGCGACTACGCGCTGGCCGACTTCAAGACCGAGGTCAAGCAGGCCGTCGCGGCCGGCCTGGACGGCTTCACCGTCGACATCCTGTCGATCACCAGCGCCCACTGGACGCGGGTGCAGAACCTGATCAAGGCCGCCGAGGCCGTGGACCCCGGGTTCAAGATCGTGCTGATGCCGGACACGAACGGCCTGGCCTCGGTGGACAGCGCCGCGTTCGCCGCCGCGATGGCGAAGCTGGCCGCATCGAAGTCGGTCTACCGGCTCGCCGACGACCGCCTGGTGGTGGCGCCGTTCAAGGCCGAGGGGCGCACCGCCGCCTGGTGGGCGGCCTGGATGAGGACGATGGAGACCGAGCACGGCGTCAAGGTGGCCCTGGTGCCCTGCTTCCTCGACTTCAACAAGTACCGGGACGCGTTCGCCTCGATCAGCTACGGCTTCTCCAACTGGGGCAACCGCAACCCCGCCGCCAACGCCGCCCTGGGCGGCAACATCGACCGCGCGCACGGCATGGGCAAGATCTGGATGCAGCCGGTGTCCGTCCAGGACGAACGCCCCAACCAGGGCGTCTTCGACGAGGCGGGCAACACCGAGAACCTGCGGGCGACGTGGAAGGGCGCGATCGACGGCAAGGCCGACTGGGTCCAGCTCACCACCTGGAACGACTACTCCGAGAACACCCAGTTCGCGCCGTCCAGGAACGCCGGCTGGACGTACCTGGACATCAACGCCTACTACCTGACCTGCCACAAGCTCGGCTGCCCGAAGATCACGAACGACGCGGCGTACCTGACCCACCGGGTCCAGCCGGTCGCGGCCCAGCCCTCCTTCGCGCAGACCAGGCTCATGAAGCTGCGCGGCGGCAGCACGGCCGCGCGTGACACGGTCGAGGTGCTCACCATGCTGACGGCGGCGGCCAAGGTGTCGGTGACCGTCGGCGGCACGACGCAGAGCTACGACGCGCCCGCCGGCGTGTCGGCCAGGACGTTCCCGCTGAAGGCGGGGACCGCCTCGGCGACGGTCGCCAGAGGATCGGCGACGGCGGCCAAGGTGGTCTCGCCGTACCCGATCACCGCGACGCCCTACGTGCAGGACCTGCACTACCGCGCGGCCTCCAGCGAACGCTGACCGCGCCGGCCCGGGTCCGCGCCACCCGCGCGGACCCGCGCCGCCCCTCGTTCCCGGCGGGGGAGTTGACGAGCGCGCCCTGCTGTGAAAAGCTGAAGGCGGCACCGAGGTTGACACTCATAGTAAGTGTGGACATTCGTTTCTCAGTTAGGTTATGCTGCTGCCTCGCGCCGCCCTTCGACGCCCCGGATTTCGATCCGGGCGTTTGGCGTGCGCGCAGTTCGATTCCGTCCGTGCCCTCCGGAAGGACAACTGTTGGCAGCCGCACGTAGTGTTCCCGTCGTTCCCGCCGGTCCTCCTCGCGTCTCTTTCGCGCGCATCCAGGAGCCCCTCGAAGTTCCTGACCTCCTCGCCCTGCAGACCGAGTCGTTCGACTGGTTGCTGGGCAACGAGA
>NZ_JBFAOM010000119.1:0-3375 GCF_040675235.1 Nonomuraea sp. NPDC049637 | reverse complement strand
GTGATGCGGCCGCCGTCGGCGGTGGACAGGTTGTAGACGTCCAGGGCCTTGCCGCTGTTGCGGTTGACCAGGACGTACCAGGCGTTGGTGTCGACCGTCGCGGCCGACGCCTCCTGGGCGGTGAGCAGCACGCCCACGAGAAGCAGGGCCGAGACGGCCGCGAGCACACGTCTCACAGGAACCTCCAGAGGTTGTCGTCCGAGCCGTTGTCGTCGGCGAGCACGACCTGCGCGCCCTGCGACGTGCCGGCGACGCCGAGGACCCGGCCGCCGCCCGCGCACTGGAGGCGGAAGGCGGCGGCCGACCCGTGGCGCAGCCGCCAGCGGTGATCGGCGGTGCCGTTGTCGGCCCACTGCACGACCCGCGACCCGGCGGCGGTGCCCATGTTCTCCACGCCCAGCACCTTCTGGCTGTGGGAGTTGCGCAGCCGCAGGTAGCCGCCGGTGTCGTTGACGGCGGTCCACAGGTGGTCGGCGGTGCCGTTGTCGCCCCACTGGACGACGAGCGCGCCGTCGGCCGTGGACATGCCGGTGACCCCGAGCACCATCCCGGTGCCCACGTTCTGCAGGCGCCGCGCGCCGTTCGGCAGGAACCGCCACTGGTTGTCCGGGCTGCCGTCGTCGGCGCCCTGGACCACCCGCGCGCCGTTGGCGGTCGAGCCGTTCTGGACGGCCAGCAGCTTCGAACTGTTGACGTTGCGGATCTTGACGGAGCCGTCGCCGACGTCGATGATCGTCCACCGGTGGTCGGCGGTGCCCGTGTCACCCCATTGGAGCACCGGCGCGTTGTCGGCGGTCGACATGTTCTCGACGCCGAGCACCTTCCCGCTGTTGCCGTTGCGGAAGCGCAGCGCGGCGCCGTCGACGATCGGGATCCAGTCGTGGTCGGCGGTGCCGTTGTCGGTCCACTGCAGGGCGGGGGCGCCGTCGGCGGTGGACATGTCCTGGATGCCGAGCACCAGCCCGCTGGCCGCGTTGACCAGCCGGAAACCGGCCCCCGCCGCCGAGCCGCCCTGGGTGTTCCAGTAGACGACGTAGTTGTGGCCGTGGGCGTCCTGGAACGGCTCCAGGCGCACCTGCGCGCCGCTCGCCGTCGCCGTGAAGGCGAGCGCGGTGGTGCTGGTCCGGGTGATCGAGGACGGGGTCAGGACCGGGGCCGACGACAGGCTCGTGTCCCCGTAGTCGCCCGACAGCACGACCGGCCCGTACGTCACGGCCTGCACGCCGGGGTTGTCCGCGGCGGCCTTCATGACCACCCGCATGGGCAGGCGCACGGTCACGGTGTCGCCGGACGACCACGTCCGGGTGAGGGCGGCGTAGCCGCCCGGCGCGGCCGCCACGTCCTGCCGGACCCCGTTGACGCTGATCGTCGCGCCCTGCGTCCAGGCCGGGATCCGGACGCGCATCGTCCACGATCCGCCCACGTTGCCGGTGACCTGCAGCGACGTGGTGTCGCTGACCGGATAGGAGGTGGTCTGGGTGACCGTGATGCCGCGCCGGCTCCAGTCGAGGACGGAGGGCACGAACAGGTTCACGAACAGGGTGGTGTCATCGTGGAAGTAGATCGAGTCCATGAGCTTGGTGTTGGTCTCGATCCCGGTGCCCTGGCAGCACCAGAACGAGCCGTAGTCCGTGCTCCAGGTGCCGCCGCCCCAGGCCGGACCGACGCCTCGCCGTCCGCCGGGGTTGAGCGGGGTGAAGTAGGTGACGTGCCCGTGCGCGTCCGCCGGGTTCTGCTGGCCGAGCAGGTGGTTGAGCAGGGCGTTCTCGTAGTAGTCGAAGTAGTCGGCCCGGTCGGGGGACAGCAGCCACAACTCCCGGGTCAGTTTGAGCATGTTGTAGGTGTTGCACGCCTCGCCGGTGTCCCTGGTCAGGTAGGAGGCGATCGCGCCGGGCGCGCGGAAGTGCTCGGCCTGGCTGTTGGAGCCGTTCACGTACGTGTGCGCGCCGACCGTGATGGCCCAGGCGTTGACGGCGATGTCGCGGTAGCGGGTGGCGCCCGTCGCCTTGTACTCGCGGGCCGCGCCGATCCACTTGGGCACCTGGGTGTTGGCGTGCAGGCCGTTGAGCCGGTCCTGGTTCGCGGCCAGCGGGTCGAACACGGCCGCGTGGTCGAACCGCTGTGCCGTGGCCAGCCAGCGGGGGTCGCCGGTCGCCTGGTACAGGTCGGTCAGCACGGCGTTCATGCCGCCGAACTCGGTGCCGAGCATGGCCTGCGTCTGGCCGGCGGACAACCGCGACGTCCGGGCGTCCACCCAGCCCGCCAGGGCCAGCAGCACGGACTTGGCCTGGGTGTCGCCGATCAGCCGCCAGACGTCCAGCAGCCCGGCCAGGGTCTTGTGGACGCAGTAGTACGGCACGTTGCCGTTGGTGAGCGTGCGGTTCTCCAGGGCCGTGAAGTCCGACTCGGGGAACCCGGACAGGTAACCGCCGGTGAACCCGGCGGCCGGGTTGTTCGCCTGGCATTTGGCCAGTTCCGCCACCATGTAGCGAGCCTTGTCGCGGCAGGTGGTGTCACCGAGCACGGCGTACGCCTGCGCCCAGGCCGTCAGGAAGTGGCCCTGCGCGTGCGACCGGAACGGGAAGCCGGGCGCGTCCCAGCCGCCGTTGGGCGCGGCGCCGCCGGTGGACAGCCGGTGGTTGGCGCGGAAGACGTACAGCAGCCGGTCGACGTCGACGAAGCGCAGGTAGGCGAGGGTGCGGTTCTGGTTGTCCAGCAGGCGGCCGGAGGTCAGCCGGACCTGGCCGAGGTCGAACTCGTAGGCGGAGACGTCGATGTCGGGCCTGCTCCAGGGGACTGCGGCCAGGGCGGGGGACGTGCCGGCCAGCTGACCGACGACGGAGAGCGCGGCGGTCGCGCCGGTGGCCTGGAAGAGCTGACGGCGGCTCAAGGACATGCGGAGCTCCTTGGGGTGGGGGGGCGGTGAACGGCCGGGGCCGGTCACGGGGTCAGCAGGTCAGCGCCTGCGCAAGGCCGTTGCCTGGTCTTCGGCGCAGCTTTGTTAGCGCTAACAAATGGCCGATCGGGTCACCGTCGTGTCCTGGACCATCGGTTGCATGTCGGGGGCTCCTTGGCTGGGTAGGGTGGTTAGCGCTAACATCGTCCTGCCGGTGGGTCTGGTCCGTAGTGAGGGAGTACATCCAACGGTCCGTCCGGCGTCAATGAGCGGATCGCCGGCCGAGCCGGGCTCTGTCCCGCGCATGCCTTCCCGCCTGGAGTTCTGTCTCCGCGGAGACGTCCCGTCACGATGAAAGTTTCACGGGGGATGCGGGAAGGCGACCCGCCCCCGGCTTCGCCGGGCCGGGGGCGGTCGGCGGGCGGAGCCGGGGGGGGGGGGGGCGGGGGGCCGGGGGGCGCGCGCGCGCGCGGGCCGCC
>NZ_JBFAOM010000118.1:0-3440 GCF_040675235.1 Nonomuraea sp. NPDC049637 | reverse complement strand
ATGCGCGGCAGCATGCCGCCCAGGTAGTTCAGGACGCCGCCGTGCTCGGCGGCCACCGCCTTGGGCGTGCCGGTGGACCCCGACGTGAAGATCACATGATGCAGGTGCTCCGGTCGCACCGCGCTCTCCGGCCTGGTCTCCGGGAGGTCGGGCAGTCGGTCCAGTTCCAGGACCCGGACGTCCGGGCCGAGGCGGTCGGTGAACTCCGACACCGTGACCACGGCTCGGACTCCGGCGGCGTCGAGCATGGTCGCGATCCGTGCCGCCGGATAGGTCGGGTCCATCGGCAGGTAGCCGCCGCCGGACTTCTGGATGCCGAACAGCGCGCACGCCAAGGAGGCGCCGGGCTCCAGCAGCACGCCGACCGGCTCGTCCACGTGCACCCCGGCCTTGATCAGCCAGTGCGCGATGCGGTTGGCGGTGGACTCCAGCTCGGCATAGGACAGCTCGCGATCCGCGCCCACCACGGCGGGCGCGTCCGGCGTGTCGTCCACCCAGCGTTCGATCAGGTGGTGCACGGCCTGGCCGGACGCGTCCGTGGGCGCGGGACCGGCCAGGACGGGGTCGGTCACCGGCTCCAGCGGCACCGCCCCCACCGGCGCGTCCAGGTCGGACAACATCCCGTCCAGCAGGGCGAGGTACCAGTCCACCAGCCTGCGGACGGTCGCCTCGTCGAACAGGTCCGTGCGGTAGCCGAAGCCGCCCCGCAGCGGGGACCCGGGACCGCTGTCGAGCACGTACAGGTCCAGGTCGAACTTCGCCGTCCGCTCGGGGAGCTCGAGGGAGGTCGCCTCCAGGCCAGGCAGCTCGGGACGTCCCTGGTCGGGGATGTAGTTGAGCATCACCTGGAACAGCGGGGTGGCGGCCAGGTTGCGTTCCGGCCGCAGCCGGTCCACCACCCGGTCGAACGGCGCTCCCGCGTGCGCGAGCGCCCCCAGCGCGGCCTCCTTGACCCGGTCCAGCAGCTCCCGGCCGGTCGGGTCGCCGCCCAGGTCGGTACGGACCACGACGGTGTTGATGAAGCAGCCCACGACGCCTTCGGTGTCGGGACGGTCCCGTCCGCTGACCGGCACGCCGACCGCGATGTCGTGGACCGCCGACAGCCGCGCGAGCAGCGCCTGCAACCCGGCCAGCAGCACCATGAACGGCGTCATGCCCGGCGCCGACCGCACCTTGGCCGCCAGCTCCGCCGGCAGTTCGACCTCCAGCGAGGCCCCTGCCGGGTCGGCCACCGCGGGCCGAGGACGATCGGTCGGCAGGTCGAGCACCGGCGGCAGCCCCCGCAGCCGTTCCGCCCACCAGTCCAGGTCGGCCAGGGCCGGGACGGGCGCCACCTCCGCGTACTGGGCGGGCGGCGGGCCCGGCGGCGGGCGCAGGCCCAGCCGGGCGGCATACAGCGCCGACAGCTCGGACTGCAGGAGGCCGCGCGTCCAGGCGTCCGTGGCGATGTGGTGGAAGGTGAGGGAGAGCACGTGCTCCGTCTCGTCGACCACGAACAGGACCGCCCGCATCGGCGGCTCCCGGTCCAGCGCGAACGGCGTGGCCAGTTGCTCGGCCACCGCCCGGCCGACCTGCGAACGGTCGATGGTCACGGTGGTCACCGGCACCTCCGCGGCCGGCCGTACCTCCAGGACCGGTTCGGCGCCGGTGGCGATGATCACGCTGCGCAGCACCTCGTGCCGCTCGGCCAGGTCCCTGACCGCGCCCAGCAGCGCGTCCGCCTGCAGCGGCCCGCGCAACCGCAGGGTCATCGGGACGTTGTAGGCCGTGCCGTCCGGCTCCAGCTGGGCCAGGAACCAGAGCCTGGCCTGGGCGCCGGACAGCGGCGCCGGGCCCTCCACGCGCTCACGTCGCGCCACCGCCGCCGAGGCGGGGCGGGGGAGCGCGGCGGCGAGGTCGGCGAGCACGGAGTGCTCGAAGAGCAGCCGCACCGGTACGGCGACGCCGAGCTGCTCGCGCAGGCGGCCCGCCACCCGGGTGGCGGCGAAGGAGTGCCCGCCCAGCGTGAAGAAGTCGTCGTTCGCGCCCACCTGGTCCACGTCGAGCACGTCGGCCCACGCCTGCGCCACCAGTCGCTCGGCGGCCGTGCTCGGCGGCACGAAGGCCGCCGCCTCCTGCCGCGGTTCGGGGAGGGCGGCTCGGTCGATCTTGCCGTTGGGGTTGAGGGGCAGGTGGTCGAGGGTGACGATGTGCGCGGGCACCATGTAGTCGGGCAGCCGTTCCCGCAGCGCCGACCGGACCGCCGGCACGTTCGCCGATGCGGGGGTGACCCAGGCGGCGAGCTGCCGGGCCTTGCCCTCGCCGATCGGGAGGACGACGGCTTCGGAGATCTGGGGGAGGGCTCGCAGGGCGGTGACCACTTCGCCGAGTTCGACCCGGTAGCCGCGGACCTTGACCTGGTCGTCGACCCGGCCGCGGAACTCGATCTGCCCGTCGGCGGTGAGGCGGAGCAGGTCGCCGCTGCGGTAACAGCGGTCCTGGCCGGTCAGCGGGTCGGGGACGAACCGCTCGGCGGTCAGGTCCGGCAGCCCGATGTAGCCCCGGGTGATGCCGGGGCCGCCGACGACCAGCTCGCCAGGGACACCCGGCGGGACCGGCCGCAGCCGCGAGTCCACCAGATGGCCGTAGACGCCGGGCAGCGGACGGCCCAGCGGGACGATCCCGGTCCGGCGTTCCGCGGGGATCTGGTCGGTCTCGCAGACCAGGCAGATCATGGTGGATTCGGTGTGTCCGTAGTGGCTCTGGATGCGCAGGCCGGGTTTGGCGTTCCGGGCTCGTTCGACGAGGTCCCAGGGGCACGCCTCGCCCGCCAGGATCAGCAGCCGGCGCGGCAGCACGGCGGCCAGGTCGCCGCCTGAGGCCAGGAGTTCGAGGTGGCTGGGGACGCATTTGACGACGTCCACGTGGTGGTGGGTCAGGTAGTCGGCGAACGCGGCCGGGTCCATCGCGATCTCGCGTGGCAGCAGGTGGACGGTTCCGCCGGTGGTCAGCGCGCCGAACACGCAGGTCAGGCCGAAGTCGGCGGCCGGTGTGGAGACCACGGCGAACGACCCACCGGGGGCGTCGATGCGCGGGAGCATCCCGTCGAGGTAGCTGAGCACGTTGCGGTGTTCAGCCGCGACGGCCTTGGGGGTTCCGGTGGAGCCGGAGGTGAAGATGACGTGGTGCAGGTGCTCGGGCCGGACGTCCACGCGGGGTCGATCGGCGGGCAGGTCGGGCAGTCGGTCCAGTTCCAGGACCCGGACGTCCGGGCCGAGGCGGTCGGTGAACTCCGACACCGTGACCACGGCTCGGACTCCGGCGGCGTCGAGCATGGTCGCGATCCGTGCCGCCGGGTAGGTCGGATCCATCGGCAGGTAGCCGCCGCCGGACTTCTGGATGCCGAACAGCGCGCACGCCAAGGAGGCGCCGGGCTCCAGCAGCACGCCGACCGGCTCGTC
>NZ_JBFAOM010000117.1:0-3762 GCF_040675235.1 Nonomuraea sp. NPDC049637 | reverse complement strand
GGCGGGTGAACCCAAACGACGATACTCGCCGGAGGCTGCTCGGATCAGGTGGAACCACACAAAGATGCGGGCTTGATCCGGCATTCGACGTGCCCGCAACCCGCCCGGGACGTGCTCCGGAGCCGTCCGGGACCCGCGCCGGGCGAGGGGGCCGGGCCTGCGACAATGGGGCACGTGCGCGTTCTAGTCATTGGTTCCGGAGGGCGTGAGCACGCCCTGTGCCGTTCGCTCAAACTCGATCCCCAGGTCAGCGAGCTCCACTGTGCTCCCGGTAACGCGGGCATCGAAGGCGTCGCGACCGTTCATCCCGTCGATCCCGTCGATCCCGCGCAGGTGGCCGAGCTGGCCGGGCGGCTGGGGGCCGACCTCGTCGTCATCGGGCCGGAGGCGCCGCTCGTCGCGGGCGTGGCCGACGCCGTGCGCGAGGCCGGCATCGCCTGCTTCGGGCCGACCCGCGAGGCGGCCATGCTCGAAGGCTCCAAGGCGTTCGCCAAGGAGATCATGAAGGCCGCCGACGTGCCCACCGCCCGGGCCCGCACGTGCGAGACCGAGGAGGAGGCCGCCGCCGCGCTCGACGAGTTCGGCGCCCCCTACGTCGTCAAGGACGACGGCCTCGCCGCGGGCAAGGGCGTGGTCGTCACGCGCGACCGCGACCAGGCGCTGGAGCACGCGCGGGCCTGCGAGCGGGTGGTCATCGAGGAGTTCCTCGACGGGCCCGAGGTGTCGCTGTTCGCGCTCTGCGACGGCAGCACGGCGGTGCCGCTCCAGCTCGCCCAGGACTTCAAGCGCGCCTACGACGGCGACGAGGGGCCCAACACCGGCGGCATGGGCGCGTACACGCCGCTCCCCTGGGCTCCGGAAGGGCTGACCGAGCAGGTCATGCGCGAGGTCGTGCACCCGACGATCGCCGAGCTGGGGCGGCGCGGGCTGCCGTACCAGGGGGTGCTCTACGTGGGGCTGGCCCTGACCCGGAAGGGGCCGAAGGTGGTGGAGTTCAACGCCCGGTTCGGCGACCCCGAGACGCAGGTGCTGCTCGACCGGCTGGAGACGCCGCTCGGCGGGCTGCTGATGGCCTGCGCCACCGGCGAGCTGGGCCTCGACCCGGTGTTCAAGGACGGCTCGGCGGTGACCGTGGTGATCGCGGCGGAGAACTACCCCGACGCGCCGGTCAAGGGCGACGTGATCACCGGCCTGACCGAGACCGAGAACGCGTACGTCATCCACGCCGGCACCGCGCGCGGCCCCGGCGGCGAGGTCGTCTCCAACGGCGGCCGGGTGCTGACCGTCGTCGGCCACGGCCCCGACCAGGCGAGCGCCCGCCGCAACGCCTACGACCTCGTCGACCGCGTCGAGCTGCGCGGCTCGCACCACAGGACGGACATCGCCCGATGAAGCATCTGCACTCCGGCAAGGTACGCGACCTCTACGAGACCGACGAGGGCCTGCTGCTGATGGTCGCCTCCGACCGGATCTCGGCCTTCGACTACGTGCTGGAGCCCGGCATCCCCGACAAGGGCGCCATCCTCACCCAGATGTCGCTGTGGTGGTTCGACCAGCTCAAGGACGTCGTGCCCAACCACATCCTGGCCAGGGGCGACGACGCGCGCAGCGTGGTGTGCAAGCCGCTGCGCATGGTCCAGGTGGAGTGCGTGGCCCGCGGCTACCTGGCCGGCGGCGGCCTGTCGGAGTACCGCGCGACCGGCACGGTCTCCGGGGTGCCGCTGCCCCCGGGGCTGGAGGACGGCTCCCGCCTGCCGGAGCCGATCTTCACCCCCTCCACCAAGGCCCCGCAGGGGGAGCACGACGAGCCGATCTCCTTCGAGCAGGTGGTCGCCGAGGTCGGCGCGGAGACGGCCGACGAGCTGCGGCGCATCACGCTCGACGTCTACACGCGCGGCGCGGACATCGCCCGCGAGCGCGGCATCATCCTGGCCGACACCAAGATCGAGCTGGGCTTCGACGCCGACGGCGTGCTGACCCTGGGCGACGAGGTGCTGACGCCGGACTCGTCGCGGTTCTGGCCGGCCGACGAATGGCAGCCGGGCCGGGCGCAACCTTCTTTCGATAAGCAATATGTACGTGATTGGTTGCTCTCGCCCGAATCCGGATGGGACAAATCATCCGGAAACCCCCCGCCTCGGCTTCCCGAGCACGTTGTCGAGCGCACAAGGCAGCGATACCTAGAAGCGTATGAGCGCGTCACGGGGGTTCCCTTTAGCGGATGATTCGGCTGGGTCACCTGGTGTCAGCCACTACTGTTGGCCCGATCGAGCCTCACCGTTGATTTCAAGGAGCCGCACGAAATGGTCCGTTACCGCGTGCGCGGTGGCAACGCACTGCGTGGAACCGCGTTCATCCAGGGCGCGAAGAACGCCGTGCTTCCCATGATCGGTGCGGCTCTGCTGGCCGCCAAGGGCCGTACCGTGCTGCGGAACGTGCCGATCATCGAGGACGTCCGGCGCGCGGTCGAGCTGGCCGAGGCGATCGGCGCGTACGTGGAGCTGCACGAGTCCGAGCGCACGCTGGTCATCGACGCCTCCCGGCTGAGCAGCCCGGTGTTGCCGGCCGAGATCGCGCGCCGGTTCCGCGGCTCGGTGCTGTTCACCCCGGCGCTGCTCCACCGGCTCGGCGAGGCGATCGTGGAGGGCGTGGGCGGCTGCAACCTCGGCAGCCGCAACCTCGACTTCCACTACCTGGGCTACAAGCGGCTGGGCGCGGTCGTCGACGAGGGCGAGACCGTCATCCACGTCAAGGCCAGCGGCCTGACCGGCGCGACGCTCTACCTCGACACGCCCTCCCACACCGGCACCGAGAACCTGATCATGGCCGCCGCCCTGGCCAAGGGCACGACGGTGATCGAGAACGCGGCCCTTGAGCCGGAAGTGCTCGACGTCATCGACATGCTCACCAAGATGGGCGCGCGCATCAGCGGCGGCGGCACCGGGTTCATCACCGTCGAGGGCGTGGAGGAGCTGCACGCCGTCGAGCACACCGTGATGCCCGACCGGCTCGACGCGGGCGTGTTCGCGATGGCCGCGGCGATCACCGGCGGCGAGCTCAGCCTCGTGGGCACCGGCCTCGACCTGGGCGTCGTCCGCTACAAGCTGGAGCAGATGGGCGTCGACTTCGCCCGGCAGGGCGCGGTGCTGCACGTGCGCTGCGACCGCCCGCTGCGGCCCATCAACATCATCACCGACACCTACCCCGGGTTCGCGACCGACCTGCAGTCGCCGATGATGACGGTGGCGGCCCTGGCCGACGGCACCAGCTACATCCACGAGCGCATCTTCGACGGCCGCTTCGCCCTGGCCGGCGAGCTCAACAAGATGGGCGCCGACGTCGAGGTCGACGGCAGCCGGGCCGTCGTGCGCGGGCGCACGCCGCTCAAGGGCGCACAAGTCACGGCGCACGATCTGCGCTCCGGTATCGCGCTCGTGCTCGCCGGTCTGGCGGCCGAAGGAGAGACCGTCATCGAGTCCGGATACCTCATCGATCGCGGCCACGCACATCTCGCGGCGCGAATGCGCGCGCTCGGCGCGGACATTACACGAGAGATTTCTGAGCGCTAAAAAACATGAGAAAAACCGCGTTGAGCTGCTGAGACATCTTGTCGGGCGGTCAACCAGAACGACTTTCCGGAAAAGTCGGGCGTGACATTACGGCCCCCGCGAGCGATCGTTCCAAAAGAGAGCACTGCAACGGACGGCAGGATGGGACGAACATTGGTCGAGAGGGCCGAAGAAACTCCCCGAGTGTCACGCC
>NZ_JBFAOM010000116.1:0-3840 GCF_040675235.1 Nonomuraea sp. NPDC049637 | reverse complement strand
ACCTGCCAGGCGATCTGCAGGTCCTGGCTGTCGCCGTACTTCTCGCCGTCCGCCACGCCCGAGATCACCACGGCGGGCGCCTTGGTGTCGATCTGGAACGCGGCGGCCTTGACGTCCTCGGCGTTCCCGGCCTTGTCGGTCGAGCGGTACTTGAGCTCGTGCTTGCCCTCGCCCGAGACGGTGACCGGCTCGGTGTACGGCGTCCAGTCGCCACCGTCGAGCTGGTACTCGGTCTTGCCGACCCCACTGCCGTTCGCCTCGTCGGCGGCCGACAGCGTGACCGAGACCGGACCGGTGTACCAGCCGCTCTGCGGAGCCGCCGGGTCGGTGGTCGCGGTGGTCGTGGGCGCCGTCTTGTCGCCGTCGCCGCCGCCCTTGATCCGGTAGGTTTCGCCAGCCTTCGCGTCGAACCGGATCGTGCGGCCGTCGAGTTCGCCGTGGTAGTTCGGCACGGCCTGGACCTGCACTTCATGACCGTTGGAGTCCGTCACCTTCTTGCGCGCGATGTCCTTGCCCGCCACGGTGAGGGTCTGTGAGACGTCCGGCGTGAGGACGGCATCGGAAATGGTCCCGCCGGACCAGGCGATGTCGACGCCGACGTCTCCGCGAGCTCGCAGACCCGTCACAGAACCGGTGTTCCAGACCTGCGGCAGCGCGGGCAGGAGTTCGATGGCGCCGCCCTGGGACTGCAGGAGCATCTCTGTCGCCCCCGCCGTGCCGCCGAAGTTCCCGTCGATCTGGAACGGCGGATGCGCATCCCACAGGTTGTCGTAGGTGCCCTGCTTCAGCAGGTTGCTGTACAGGACGTGCGCATGGTCGCCGTCGCGCACCCGCGCCCAGAAGTTCAGCTTCCAGGCCATCGACCATCCTGTCGAGGAGTCGCCGCGCGTGTTGAGCGTCACCTTCATCGCGTCGACGAGCGCGTCCTGTTTCGCGCTGCGGCCGGCCACGACCTGGTCGCCGGGGTGCAGGGCGTACAGGTTGTTGGTGTGGCGGTGGTTCCCGTCGCCGGTGAAGTCGATGGCGATGGGGTGCTGCCACTCCTGCAGTTGCCCGCCCGGGTACGTCCGGCCGCCCTCGGTGTACTTGCCCTGCGGGGCGATCTGCAGGCCGAGCATACCGTCCTTGGCCTTGGTGATCTCGTCGATGTACGCCTTCTCGGCCGAGCGGCCCTCCAGGCCGTTCGACGGGTCAGCTGCGTCCAGACGGTCACCGAGTACCTTGTGCGCCTCGATGACATCCTCGAAGAGGCCGTTCACCACCGATTGCGGCTCGGTCGCGCCCAGGGAGTACGGCCCGTGCTCCGGGGAGTACGACGGGCTCACGACGAGCTTGTTGCTCTTCGTGTCCAGCACCAGGGTGTCCACCCAGAACAGCGCGGCATCGCGGAGCATGTCGTAGTGCTTGGCCAGGAAGTCGACGTTCCTGGTGTACAGGTAGTGCTCCCAGATGTGCTGGACCAGCCAGGCGCCGTCCTCGGGACTGTAGAACGCGCCCGAGGTCGCCGGAGCGGTGTTGCCCCAGGTGTTGTTCTCGTGCCAGGTGGTCCACCCGCGAGTGTCGGCGCCGAAGACGCGCTTCGCGCCTTGCGTGCCCCGCGGCACGAGGCTGTCGATGTAGCTGATCAGTGGCTCGGTGAGCTCGGAAAGGTTCGTCTGCTCTGCGAGCCAGTAGTTCATCTGCAGGTTGATGTTGGTGTGATAGTCGCCGCTCCACGGCACGCTCGTGCCGTAGGCCCAGATCCCCTGCAGGTTGGCTGGGAGTGACCCCTTACGGGACGACGAGATCAGCAAGTACCGTCCGAACTGGTAGTACAGCGTCTCCAGGTACAGGTTCTCGGCCGCGGTGTTGGTGCCGTCGCGGTATCCCGCCAGCAGCTGCGGGGTGGTCTTGGCCGTGACGGGCGCCACGTTCCCGAGGTTCAGCTTGACCCGGTCGTAGAGCGACTTGTAGTCGGCCAGGTGGGTCTTGTACAGCTCATCGAAGGTGTGCTGGGACGCGGCGTCGATGCGCTGCTTGACATCGATCAGCGGATCACGCCCGTCGAAGTAGTTGTTCAGCGGGTTCTCGCCCTCATACAGCGGGTCGGCGGTGATGTCCTCCTGATAGTTGGTGTCCGTGGTGGTGAGCAGCACGACGGAGTCGGCGTTCTTCACCGTGATGGCGTTGTCCGTCGTCACCAGCTCGGCGTTCTCGCCCTGAGGAATGACCTTCAGCTGTTGTGCGTAGTGGAGGGCGTCGTTGAACTTGTTGACGTCATCGGCGCCCTGGTTGTGCCCGCTGACCCAGCCGGTGGCTGTCACCGTGTCGCCTTTGACGACGATCGATCGCGGGTCGATCGGCTTGATCCTGAAGGCCCGCGTGATCTTCCCCGGCTTGGAGGCGCTCAGGCGGATGGCCATGATGTTGTCCGGGTTGGAGACGAAGTACTCGCGCTTGAAGTCGACGTCGTTCGAGGTGTACGACACCGACGCCATGCTGCTGTCGAGATCCAGCTCGCGCCGGTAGTTGCTCACCTGCTCACCCGGGATCACGGGAAGCGGGATCTCGATCTCTGACATCTGCGGGCTGTCGCCGGAGGCGGTCGCGGTCACGGCCATCTTGTAGGCGTCATAGGTGCCGGGGACGTCCAGGTCGAACGACTTGTACGTCAGCCGGTCCGAGCCGAACGCGGCATCGGCCACCGTGTCCACGAGCGCCCAGTCCGAGCTGCCCCTCCTGGCGTACAGCTTCCAGCTCTTGAAATCGCGCCCAGGTACGTCGTTGCCGGTCGCCAGGCGGTACTTGGACGCGTCGAACGCCTTGGAGTAGGTCCACTGCACCTCGTACGGCTTGTCGGCGGTGGGCGCGCCGAACTCGTCGGCGTACATCTTGGTGCTGACGGAGCCGTCGAAGAGGTTCTCGGTCCCCTCGGTGTCGCGGGGGTTGGTGTAGTTCGCGGAGTACCCGGTGATCTCGATGGTGTCGCCGGAAGTGATGACGACCGTACTGAGCTGGTGGTAGCTGCCGTAGTTGCTCTTGTCCCCGGTGAGCTGGTTCACCGTGTTCGTGATCTCGGACATCTTCGCATCGCTCGGCGTCGTGGCCGGCGTGATGTTGCCTGCCGCATCGACTGTCGCGGGCGACGTCCCGTCCCAGGCGGACTGCAGCAGCTCCTGCGCCTTCTTGACGATGGCGGCGTTCTCCTGCGAGGTCTTGGCGCTGAACCCGCCGTCATAGGCGGGATTCTGCCCGGGACCACCTGTCCAATAGGTGTGGTCGTTGATGATGATGTCGTCGCTGTCGACGCCACCCATGATGCCGGCGCCGATGAAGCCGTTCCCCAGCGGGATGCTCTCCTTCTCCCAGGCCAGCGCCTTGTCGTTCGCCGGCCCCGCGGGCGCGGAGTACCAGGTCTTCAGGTGCGGCTGGTGGCCGAAGCCGGACGGCTCCTCCGCGGCCGCGACAGGGGCGGTGAGCGCCAGGAGGGCGCCACCCGCGACCAGCGCGAGGGCGAGCGAAGCCGAGACTGACCTCCTCGCACGCCGTCTCACGCCGAGAGGGACGGATCCATCCGCGTGGTTCCGAATTAATCGTGGCACACTCTTTCTCCTTCGAACGGGGCACGCCGAGACGCGCCGGGCGGTGCGACAAGCTGATGGGACGCATGACCCAGGCACGACGGATTCGTGGGGCGGCGTGGGGTGAGTGCCCTCGCCTGGCGAGGGCACTCACCGTCTGTCGGCGACGTGCCGGAGCGGCGCTCTATGGCGGCGTCCGGCACGCCGGTCTCGCTCGCCGTCAGGCCGGCGTGCCGCCGTGCCGGACGATCAGGGCGTCGGCGTCCCGGAGGAGGACGGC
>NZ_JBFAOM010000115.1:0-3955 GCF_040675235.1 Nonomuraea sp. NPDC049637 | reverse complement strand
CAGGACGCGGGTCTCATTCACACGTCGCATGATTCGGCGAGGTTCGGGCTCGCGACCTTCAGCAACCTGTCCTACGACCCTCCCGTCCCGGGAGGATTGATCAAGATCACCGGGTTCTCGGCGAACTACACCAACCCCAACACCGCGGGTGAGCGTACCGGCGCGCTCTTCGACGGCACCGTCGACACCAAGATGTACGCCGACGAGTTCGGCGCGCCCACCGCCGACAAGCCGTATGAGGTGCAGTGGACCTACTCCAAGGCGTTCGAGGCGTCGAAGTACCGCCTGGCGACCGGCAACGACGCGCCTGGGCGCGACTTCAAGAGCTGGAAGCTGTACGCCAGGAACGGCAGCTCGGACTGGGCGCTCGTGGACACGGTGGCCGATGCCGCGTTCGGCTCGGACCGGCAGAGGTACAAGTCGTTCGACCTCGACGTCCCCGGCACCTACGACGCCTACAAGATGACCGTGACCGCGACCGCCTCCGGCGGTGACCCGCAGATGTCGGAGATCGAGATCCCGCTTCCCCCGGCCGAGATCACCGGGTTCTCGGCGAACTACACCAATCCCAACACCGCGGGTGAGCGTACCGGCGCGCTCTTCGACGGCACCGTCGACACCAAGATGTACGCCGACGGGTTCGGCGCGCCCACCGCCGACAAGCCGTATGAGGTGCAGTGGACCTACTCCAAGGCGTTCGAGGCGTCGAAGTACCGCCTGGCGACCGGCAACGACGTACCTGGGCGCGACTTCAAGAGCTGGAAGCTGTACGCCAGGAAGGGCAGCTCGGACTGGGCGCTCGTGGACACGGTGGCCGATGCCGCGTTCGGCTCGGACCGGCAGAGGTACAAGTCGTTCGACCTGGACGTCCCCGGCACCTATGACGCCTACAAGATGACCGTGACCGCGACCGCCTCCGGCGGTGACCCGCAGATGTCGGAGATCGAGATCCCGCTTCAGTGACCGAAGACAAGCAGGTGACGAACGCGCTGCGGGCTCAGCCCTGATATCGCAGTGAGCGTGGCGGGCGGTGGCGATCATCCTTGCCGCCGCTCGCCATCACCGCATCCCCCGTAGGGACAGGCGAACAGCACGCTCGAAGTCACCGAGAACATCGTGCACGCCGCCACCGTGATACCTGAGGCGTTGCGGGCTGAACGCGGCTTGATGAAGGAGGCAGCCGCACCATGATCCGGATTGACGCCCACCACCACCTCTGGAACCTCTCGGCCCGGCCGCAGGCGTGGCTCGACGCGCCGGAGCTGGAGCCGCTCAGGCGTGACTTCGGCCAAGTGGACCTGCGTGTGGTGACCGAGTCCGCCGGGGTGGACGCCACGGTGCTTGTCCAAGTGCTGGCGGACGTCGGTGAAACGGAGGAGTTCCTCGCGCTGGCAGGGCAATCCGATCTGATCGCCGGAGTCGTGGGATGGGTCGACCTGACCGCGCCCGACGTCGCCGAGCAGGTGGACCGGTTGCGCCGCGGACCGGGCGGCGACCGGCTGGTCGGCGTCCGGCACCTCGTCGAGGCCGAACCCGACCCGGACTGGTTGGTGCGCCCCGACGTGCTCGCAGGGCTGCGCGCGGTGCGCGACGCCGGACTCGTCTACGACCTGTTGACCCGGCCGCACCAGCTCACCGCCACACTGGAAGCGGTGCGGGCGGTACCGGACCTCCTGTTCGTGGTGGACCACCTGGCCAAACCGGACATCGCCTGCCGCGTGCTCCAGCCGTGGGCGACCCGCCTCTCGGCGCTGGCCGCCGAACCGAACGTGCTGGCCAAGGTGTCCGGTCTGGTCACCGAGGCGCAGTGGTCGCGGTGGACCGCACTGGACCTGCGGCCCTACGTCGACGTCGCGTTGGAGGCGTTCGGTCCGGATCGGCTCATGGTGGGTTCCGATTGGCCGGTCTGCCTGCTCGCCGCCGACTATGACCACGTGCTCGCCACCGCTGTGGAACTCCTCGACGAGTGTTCCGCGGCGGAACGCGACCAAGTCCTCGGTGGCACGGCCACCCGCGTCTACCGGTTGGGGAACCGCTGATGGACACCGTGCGACTGGCTTACGGCCGGCTTCCGCAGACTCGCCTTCGGCGCTGTTCTCGGAGATCTCCGCCCGCGCGGTGACCGTGCCCGACGAGTGGCAGGTCCAGATCCAGGACCGCATCCAGGCCGAGATGGGGCTCTTACTACTGCCACAGTGCTGGAGAGGGCCTAGTCTCCAAGACATCCGATGTCTAAGAGGAGTCTGGCGTGGCCGTCACCGATGCCGCGATCGACAAGATCAACCAGACGATTCAGGATTTGGAGGGCTTTCTCGGGGGTGAGGGCGCCGCTCAGGTAGCGGAGGTCGACGATCTCTTCCGGCGTCATCTCGCCGAGCAGCAGCCACAGCGGCTTGCCTTCGCGCTTGGCCTTGAGTCCCACAGCGCGTTGACGACCGCGGAGATCGCCAATGTGCAGCCCGGGTCCAGGACCATGATCCGGCTCAGGTAGCGGACGGTCTCCGCCAGGCCGAAGATCATGTTCTTGGTGCTGCCGTCTTGAGGCAGCTCGCCGTTAACCCACAACCGCAGGGCGAGATGCTGCGAGTCGCCGATCTCGTCGGCGGTCACCAGCCAGGGGCTCAGCGGGTTGAAGGTCTCGCATGACTTGCCTTGTCCCACTGTCCGCCGCGTTCGAGCTGGAACTCGCGCTCGGAGACGTCGTTGGAGATCGCGTAACCCGCGACGGACGCGAGGGCCTCCTCGTGGGAGCCGAGGTAGCGGCACGTCTTGCCGATGACCACGGCGAGCTCGACCTCCCAGTCGGTCTTCACACTGCAGCGCGGCACCAGCACTCATCAGGACCGATCACGGTGTTGGCGGCCTTCATGAAGACCACCGGCTCCGGAGGAACCTCGGCGCCGGACTCGGTGGCGTGGTCACGATAGTTAAGCCCGATGCACACCACTTTGCCGGGGCGGGCCTCAGGAGCTCCGATCCGCCGACCCTCGGCCTCGATGATAGGGAGGGTCCCCTGCTCCAATGCCGCACGAACGCGCTCCGCGCCGCCCGAGGCGAAGAACGCCCCGTCGAGTTCGACCTCCCCGAGGTCGCGCAAGTGTTTCCGGCGTCGTCAAGCACGGCTGGCATGCCGGTCCGAGTGCGTCGCCACCGCGCCATGTCCAGGACGAGCTTGGCTCGCTTGGTGGTGGCCGCCGACCAGCCCACGATCGCGCGGGAGTAGACATCGACGACGAACGCGACGCATACCACGCCGGCCCAGGTCGTCACGTAGGTGAAGTCCGCCAACTACCACTGGTTGGGGCGGGAGGCCGTGAAGTCGCGATTCAGCAGGTCGCTGGCACGCTCGTGTCCGGCGTCGCGCACGGTGGTGCGCCGCGCCACGACGACTCCTTCGCGGCCCAGCTGCCTCCAGACCTTGCGCACGCCGTAGACGCTGCTGTTGTTGTCGGCCGTGCACCCGGCTGATGTTGCTGCTTGAGCTCGGCGTCACGTACAGCGCGAACGCTTGGCGCGCAATTCTTGGTGGCGTAATAGGTGCTCGTTGCGATCTTCAACCTGTGCTCGGTCAGCACACGGGAGGTCGGCGCTCTTTCTCCTTGGAATGGGGCACGCCGAGGCGCGCCGGGTGGTGTTACAAACTGATGGGATGCATGACTGACACGACGGAATCGCGCCTCGGCAGCGGAGCATCCGAGCCGCTGCGTGGGGCGGCGTGGGGTGAGTGCCCTCGCCTGGTGAGGGCACTCACCGTCTGTCGGCGACGTGCCGGAGCGGCGCTTTATGGCGGCGTCCGGCACGCCGGTCTCGCTCGCCGTCAGGCCGGCGTGCCGCCGTGCCGGACGATCAGGGCGTCGGCGTCCCGGAGGAGGACGGCCCGGACCTGCTCGTCCGAGACGCCCTTCTTGCCGCTGACGGCGTCCTTGAACTTCCGGATCTCCTTGATGATCTTGTC
>NZ_JBFAOM010000114.1:0-4410 GCF_040675235.1 Nonomuraea sp. NPDC049637 | reverse complement strand
CGCGGGAGGCGCGCGGGCCCGCCGGTCAGTCCTTGATGACCGCGTCGCGGGGGCCGCCGTAGACCGGGTTCTTGTCCAGGCGCTCCTCCGTGACGAGCAGCTGGATCACCCCCTTGGCGTTCTGCTCCGCCTCCCAGACCACCCAGTCGTCGCCGACGGGCGTGCTCTGGGTGCGGTCGATGGCGAACCCTCCCGGGTTGCCGGGCGGGACGGTGATGACCGCGAAGATCACCTTCCGTCCGAGCTTCCTCAGCTCGGGCAGCACCTCGCCGACGGTCTTCTCGTCCACCCGCAGACCTCCCAGCTCGCGGGTGCTCATACCGTGGAACTCCGGTTCCTCCTGCTCGACCGTGGGCATGGGCACGGGCTCGCAGGGCGCCACCGGGCCTTCCATCAGCCGCGTGGTGGTCAGGCCGCCCTTGCCTCTGAGGATCCAGACGAACGTCTGACCCGGGCCGAACAGGTTGGTGTTGATGCGCATCTGCACGCCCTGCGACTCGCCCGGGATGTTCTCCGGCAGGCTGTAGATGCCGCGCGGGATGTTCTCCACGACCTTCCCGCGCGGTTCGCGGCACGTCATGTCCTTGGGCACGTAGTCCACCGTCGCGGGCACGCCCAGCTCCTTCAGCCGCCGCTCCAGCTCCGGGGCGTCGTCGAAGTCGCGGATCCGGATCGTCACCATCCCGTCGTCCAGGTTGACGGCCCACGAGGCCGGTGTGCCGTCCTTCAGCGCGATCGGGACCGTCACCACACCCGCGGCCAGCGCGACCGCGGCGGCCAGCCCGAACGCCAGCCGCCTCGGCCTGACGCCGCGCCGCCTCGGCCTGACGCCGCGCCGCGTCCGCCGAGCCGTGCCCGATGCCGTGCCGGGCTCCGTGCCCGGATCCGTGCCCGGCTCTTCGGCGATGATCGCGGCCAGCAACGCCCGCGCCCCCGCGCCGGACGGCTCACCTCCCCGCTCGCCCGGCGCGACCCGGGCCAGCGCCCTGATCGCCGCGATCTCGTCGACGCTCTTCGCAGTGTGCTTCACAGTGTCGTTCGCGGTGTCGTTCGCAGTGTCCTTCGCGGTGTGCTTCACAGCGCTCCCCCCAACGGCGTCTCCGCCGGGACCAGCCGGCTCTCTGCGGTGACGTGCACGCCCGCCGACGCCAAAGCGCGCGACAGGCGTCTGCGGGCGCGGTGCAGCCTGATGCGTACGGCGTTGCGGGACAGCCCCAGCGCCTTCGCGATCTCGTCGCGCTCCAGCCCCTCCCAGGCGACCAGGGACAGCAGCTCCCGGTCGTCGTCGGACAGGCTCAGGAACGCCCGGCCGATCGCGTCCAGCTCGACCTGGGTGTCGGGCGAGTGGCCGTACCGGTCGGCCAGTTCGGCGTCGAGCTCGGCCGTGCGCTCCCGGCGGCGGTTGCCGCTCCGGAAGTGGTTGGCCAGGACCTTGCGCGCCACGCCGTACAGCCAGAGGGTGGCCTCCGGGCCCTCCGGCAGCTCGTCCACCCGCCGCCAGGCGACGGTGAAGGTCTCGGCCACCACGTCGGCGGCGTCCTGAGGCGAGTCGCACCGGCGTACGGCGTAGGCGGTGATCTGGCCGTAGGCCCGGTTGTAGGCGGCCTCGAACTTGGCCGACCGCTCGTCATCCACGGGCGGTTCCCATGGTGGATCTCCTCATCGAATCATTTGTGCGGACACCCCTGCCTATGTGCGCTCATGGGCCATCATTTCGCCGGAAACAGCGGTCAGGCACCAGCGGGCCGGCGAGTACATGCTGACGGTCGCCTTCGACTTCCCGGTGAGCACCGTCCGGTATCACCAGCACTGGGGCGAGAACAAGATCTTCCTGGAGATCGAGGACTCGCTGTACGGGTTCCGGGAGGAGTATCCGGACCTGGACTTCGTCGACCCGGCGAAAGGCGCCACCCCCGTCGCCGGCGAGATCCGGTACCGCGAGTACAACGACGGCATCACGCTCTCCGACCCCGCCCCGGACGTCGAGTCGGCGTCTCTGCGGTCCATGCGGTGGGTGCGCGACAACGGCGGCATCTCGGTCCAGTTCCTGGCCGTGGACAACACGGTCGCCTTCTGGATGGACCGGATCGCGGATTTGGCCATCCTCATCCTCGGCGCGGCCGTCGGCATCCTCCTCACCCCGAGCGGGAGCCGCGATCCCGGCGCGGTACCGGATCGATGAGCCGTCGAGCTGCCCGCGCAGGCAGCCGTCGAAGAACTGGTCGGCGCGAACATCGGGAAATCCGAGAACAACGTCCGGGACGCCGGATAATGATTACACCTTCGAAGAACCTGTCGGCCCATATTTCAATAACAGCCCGATAAACGTTTGCGGCGCCGGTGAGCAGCCGACTACGGAACGCGCCGAAACGTCTGTGGTGGGCCCGGTCGGCTGCGCGACGGCGAAGCCCGCGCCGCAATTCTGGTAATAAAGTCTTCCTGTGTGAATCACGTCACACCGCCGCGGCCGGTCGCTTGCGCGGAAAGCGAGTGAGCTGCCCCGACCTCTGAAGTCGGCTCAATTTCATGCCTCCTGCTCCATCGTGGGCCGCCTTGTCAAGATCTATTCCTGATCGCGCTGGCTGTGTATATCTGAGGCGTTATTTATGGGGAGCTTACAGGGGTGCGCCCGGATGCCCTTGTGTTTTCTGTTTCCACGGGGAGTGTGGGCGTGACTGTGCGGCGTGCTCAGAAAAGTGCGAAAGTGCTGGGGCAGAGCGGGTTATGGCTCGGACGGGGTGCGCCGTCGAAGTGGGTCAGCCGCCTCGCGCTGGCCGCGACCGTGGCCCTCCTGCCGGGGATTCTCACCCTGGAGGCGCAGGCGGCCGTTGTCGCACCCTCTCCAACGCGGCTGGACATTCCCGGCTCTCCCTCCTCCGGCAACGCCGGCAAGGCCCCCGTGCAGCGCGCCGGATCGGCGGAGAACCTGCCGCACCTCGTCGATCCGGCCGCCACTCAGCCGCGGAGCAAGGGCAAGGCCACGGGCGACGTCAAGCGCCCCAAGGGCTCGCTGCCGGTGGAGAAGCCGCGCGAGCTGCCGGACGAGCCGGCCACGGACGGGCTGAACAGCCCGCCGCCGCTGAAGTGGGAACCGGCTCCCGCCGACACCCCGTCGCGGCCGGCGACGAACGACGGCCGCCCCTCCCGCGGAAGCGCCGAGGGCGCGGGCGTCGGCAAGGCATCCCCGACGGCGCTCGACGGACGTCAGGGGAGCGGGGCGATGGCCGCCGAGACGGCTGTCCCCAGGGCGCGGACCGTGTCGGCCGTCGCCGCCGCCGCACTTCCTGTGGTGTCGGACCTGTCGGTGTCGGCGGGTCAGTTGTCGTCGGGGTTGTGGACGTTGTCGTCGACGACGCCGTATTTCGCGGCGTCGGGTGCTGATCCGGAGTCGCGGTCGTTGAAGCTGGAGGCGCAGGTCGAGCATGACCCGTCGGTTCCCGCTCAGGGGTCGGGGCTGATCTGGTCCGACAGCGGTCAGGTGTCGAGCGGTTCGTGCTCGTCCTGGAGCAAGTGCTCCCTGCAGAGCCCCACCGTGGGGGCGGGCGAGTTGAAGGACGGCTGGCTGGTGCGCTGGCGCGTGCGGGCGTCGACCTCGTCCGGCGTGGTGGGGGCATGGACGCAGTGGCAGGCCGCGCGGGTGGATCTCGCCAAGCCGGTGCTGTCCGACCTGTCGGTGTCGGCGGGTCAGTTGTCGTCGGGGTTGTGGACGTTGTCGTCCACGACGCCGTATTTCGCCGCGTCGGGTGCTGATCCGGAGTCGCGGTCGTTGAAGCTGGACGCCGAGGTCGAGCACGATCCGTCGGTTCCCGTTCAGGGGTCGGGTCTGATCTGGTCCGACAGCGGTCAGGTGTCGAGCGGTTCGTGCTCGTCCTGGAGCAAGTGCTCCCTGCAGACGCCCACCGTGACGGCCGGCAAGCTCAAGGACGGCTGGCTGGTCCGCTGGCGGGTCCGGGCGTCCACCTCTGGGCAGGTGTCGAGCCCGTGGTCGGAGTGGCAGTCGGCGCGGATCGACATCTCCAAGCCGGTGGTGTCGGATCTGTCGGTGTCGGCGGGTCAGTTGTCGTCGGGGTTGTGGACGTTGACGTCGACGACGCCGTATTTCGCCGCGTCGGGTGCTGATCCGGAGTCGCGGTCGTTGAAGCTGGACGCCGAGGTCGAGCACGATCCGTCGGTTCCCGCCCAGGGCGCGGGGCTGATCTGGTCCGACAGCGGCCAGGTGTCGAGCGGTTCGTGCTCGACACGGAGCAAGTGCTCCCTGCAGACCCCCACCGTGACGGCCGGCATGCTCAAGGACGGCTGGCTGGTCCGGTGGCGCGTCCGGGCGTCCACCTCGGGGCAGGTGTCAGGCCCGTGGTCCGAGTGGCAGACGGCCACGGTCCAGGTCAGCGGCACGGCGGGCAACGGTCTGGG
>NZ_JBFAOM010000113.1:0-4954 GCF_040675235.1 Nonomuraea sp. NPDC049637 | reverse complement strand
AGCACAAGCAGCACCCTAGTAGCAGCTGCCACCGCGGCGGGCGAGTTCACGCCGCAGTTCAAGGTTCTCGCCATGGGCTTGCTCGAGGGCCGCTCCTAGGCCGTGTTTCGAAAGATCACGACGTGGTTGGGCGTGTCGTTGATCGTTAAAGAAGAGGTCTCCGGTAGTTGGTTCAACGACCAAGAAGACACTTACCACTTAACCTGCAGAAACAGGATCACGTGAAGGTCAATTCATACGCCACGTCCGTGGACGTGCCCCCCAGAGGGCAGGTAACCACATGGTGTGGCCGCATCCGGCTGTGGCTTGACCCAGGAGTTGGCGCGATAATCCCCTCAGGGCCAGGATTCTCGGGGAAGAGGGACCGCCCATGCCGGCCACAGCTCGGCGAACACTGATCGCTCCGGAGCACGGACGCAATGGGTGCTCGCGACTGAGTCGGGACGGGTACTGCCGCCATCGGCACAGATGTGATGGAGGACTCCATGCCGAACGCATCGTTTCCCGTTGCCGGGCTGATCGGCGAGCGCTGGCAGGAACTGCTGGCGGAAAATGGTCCTCTTGGCGCTCCCGTCGGCGTTGAAATGGATCTCGAGGACGGTCAGCGCGGACGGCGGCAGAGTTTCGAGCACGGCGTGATCGCATGGATGCCCGATCAGGAGATGGTGCTTACTGTCTTCCGTCTCGGCGGTGAGGTGGTCTTCGACTGGTCGGTGACACGCGAGTCGCAGCTGCACTACGACTACTTCCGCATCGACGTCCTGTACAGGCGGGATGGATCGCAGCCCTTCACCGGTGCAGGTCATGCAAACCTGGAACTGAGTGGGTTCAAACTTCCGGAGCTGCCTGGCGTGCGGCGCGGAACGTACTTTGTGCGACTCCACGATTTCGGTGAATACGCGTTCAAGGTGAAGGGTGTCGATGCCCCGGGCCTGTTCGGTGGCGAGTCCACTGTTCAGGGGTGGACCCCGCTGATCCGTTTCACGATCGGTCCGGCCGCTGTTCCAACTGAGGCTGCGGTTCCCGATGATCCACTCATCGCTGAGCGTTGGCATGTTTTCGGCGCTGGCGATGGGGTGTTCGGGGCGCCGGTCGGATCCTCGATCGCAGCAGACGGCGGTGGCCGCAGCCAAACCTTCGAGCGAGGCGTAATCGCCACCTTCCCGCAGTACGGGCCCAGAGCTACGCTCGCCAGCTATCGAGACGCCCGCGCGGTGCACATCTATTGGGGTTACACCGATGTTGCCGCACCTCTTGGGACATTCGACAACACTGTTGAAGTATTCAACCTGGATGTCGGCCAAGGCGCGGAACACTCCCAGACCATCAATTCGAACGAGATCGAGTGGCTGAAATGGGCGCAGAACGGATACAGCTCCGGCTATGCTCGTTTCTATCCCGTGCGTAACGCAGGCGTTCCGTGGGACACGGAGTCATCGAGGAACTACCTGATCAAGGTCACAGATTTCGCCGGGCAGCAATTTGCTGCGAAACTGAAGTTCTGGCACCAGCCGATCAGTCCGCATCTGGACCGGCCCGCCCTCGATGGCAGCCCCGAGCACGCAGCGGCGAGCCACCGAGACCGAATCAACGCGGTCGCCGAACACTACATCCGCACCCAACCCTTCGATCTGCGCAATATGCCCAGCGACGGTGAGGATGTGACGTTCCAACTGATCGCGCACCTGCACATGATGCGGCAGCAGAGTGACTATCGCAGCGAGGGGCAGCCGCGAAGCTCCGTTCAAGTGGCCGTGGCGCTACGTCAGATGAATCCCAAGTCTCCCATGGGCACCGACGGCGAATACGACATGACCATCAAAGGTTTGATGACCATCATGCTGCGCTACCGCCAACAGCTGACCGAGTCACTTATTACCTGGATGATGTCAAAATTGATTCCGCTGGAGCTGCATGGCGGTCACGACGAAGACATCGAAAGTTACACAGCCATTCCCGTCATCGGTGTCGGGCCGGAAACTGAGAACCATGTTCTCATGATCGAGTCGTCACGATTCCTCGCCAATCAGATCTACTTCGAACTCACTCAGGACGACCAGTACGACAATCTGAAAAATGGGCTCGCCGACTGGCTGATGAACATGCTGCAGGTCTGGGCCAAATACGATCTGCTAGAGTTCAATTCACGCCCCTACAACCGACCGACGGTGCACTCGTTGCTCAACCTCTACGAGTTCTCTACCGACCCACCGCTGCGCACCGCCGCGCGCCATGTACTGGACTACCTGGCCGTCAAATTCGCAGTCTCCAGTTGCCGGCACAGACATGCCGGCCCCTTCCGTCGCCGCCGTGAACACGTCAACGCGGCCACGGGCGAACTCAATAGCCTGATGTGGAAACACGGTCACCCGTTGACCGGTTTCTCGTTGGCGTACTTCGGGCCGACCGCACCCGATGGCACTCCGTCGATGTGGTTCGACGACAACTGGCTGCCCGAGGCACTGTTATTCGCGGCCGGCAGCTATCGCCCGCCCGCGGCCGCATACATTCTGTCGCTCACCGAGCAAGCGGCCTATCAACACACCTTCTACCACGGCACCCGTCCCATCCCGCCGCACGGCGAGCAACCCGACGGGGGTGTCGAAATCTACTACAAGTCACCTTCTTTCCTACTTACGGCCGGAGGAATGTTCCTCAACAGCGGAAGTGGCAGCGACAACGTGGTCATGTCGAGAACGGGAACCAACGGATGCGCCGTACCTCAGGCCACGACCCTCCTGCCGCGGCACGCCGATCCGTTCTTCGCCGACCTCATCCGATTCGATCCCTATACCGAACGCGGCGTCAACACCTGCGTGCACCTCGGCTTCGCGTGCGGCGGAAATCTCAGGTTGCCAGGGTTTCCCGCGGGCCAGCGCGGCTGGTTCTTCATCGACCATGGCGATCTGGGCTACTACGTCGCCGCGTATCGAACCCCGCCCGGCGGGGCCCAGCTGGTGGAGCCGCTGGACAGCCTCGGCTTCATCTATGTCCTCGAACTGCGGACCCCGGGTGATCCGGACGCTCCCGCCCCGATGACATTCGCCGAATTCAAAGAGCAGACCCTGGACCGCAATCAGCTTCCCGACCCGCTCGACTACGCCACCGACTACCTGTTCAACGCGCCGGACGGTCACAGCTTCCTATTCCGGACCTGGGCCGAAGGGGAAAAGTACCGTCCGCGCATCCTCAGGATGGACGGTCAGCTCCTCCCCGAATCCTTCGGCACCACACACCTGGTGGAAGGCCCTTACCTCAACGCGCCCAACGGCCATGACGGCTATCTGGAAATCCGCCACCCGCAGTGCAACACGCCCCTCGTCCTAGATTTCCGCAACCACCTCGTACCCCACCGCGCCGACAACTCAGCCGCGTGCCCCCAATGGCACCACGCCGTCATTGACGCCACCTATCAGCGCGCAAAAGCATTCTTCGGCGCGGGCAAATACCTCGACGCTCGCGCCGCCACCCTGCAAGGCCTCGACGAATTCCGGCGGGCACGGTTGGACAATCCCGGCCTGGGCGACGATCAGCTCCGCGACCTCGCCGGTCAATGGCACGGCACCGCCCGAAGCGCCCACCCGAATAACGTGCCCGTCCAGCTCGCGGCAGCGCACAACGCATGGGACATCTACCAGTTCCTCGCGTCCGAAGAAGAGGACGAACTCGTGATCCTCGCGTCCCAGATCGTCGATCTGATGGGCTACCTCGCTTTCGGCTCTCCCATCAGCGCCGACGCGTCTGACGCCGCAAGCCTGGCCCGCGACCTCTACGCCCGGTCTCCCGGAGACCACTCAGTGGACATCGCCGGAGTATGGACCAACGAAGCGCAAGTCCACCACCTGACCTCCTTCGTCGTCGCGGCCTGGCCCGGCGACTCAGTCGAGCAACTCCATCAGCGCGAAGCCGCCGCCGAAGCCCTCTCGATCTTGGACCCGATCGTACGGTCCGTGCCGTCCTCCGAGGTTTCGGAGGAGGACCTGGGACGCATCGCGGGTATGTTGAACATGCTGATCGGGTTCGCGAGCTTCGGCTCGGCCGACTCGGCGCCCAGCGACCGCGCCGGTGAGCTGGTGCACATCGTCTACGCGAACATGCACGACCGCGACCATCGGGTCGACCTCGCGCAGGCCTACACAGCCCTCGCCATGCGCCATCACGAAACCGGCTACTGGTTCGGCCACTGGGCCGGCAACCCGGATCTCGGCAACGCCGAACTTGCGAAGCAGCGCGAGGTAGCACAACGCGCGGCAGCGATCGCCGAGCCCATGGCCGAAGCACTTCCCGACCCAGATCTTGGGTCCGACGACCTACTCGGGCTTGCCGGACTCCTGCGGAAACTCATCGGACTCCTCACCCATGGGTCGTCGAACATAGAGCCGGGAGTCAGGGCTGCCGAACTCGCCCGCCGGGCCTACAAATACCTGGAAGGCGACCACCGGATCGATGTTGCCCAGGTTTGGGCGGACCTCGCGATGCGCCATCACGACACCTCCTTTGTCGCGGGCTGTCCCGACCCCGAAGCCGAGCGTCATCACCAGCGTGAAGCCGCCGCCGAAGCGACCCGACTCCTGCTGGCCATCGGCGATCAGCTACTGACTTACCCCCAGCTCGACCGCAGGGACGCCGCCGACATGCTGGACAAGCTGACCGGTCTGCTCGTCTTCGGCGCGCCCCCGCCCCCCGATCCCGAAACGATCTCGCTGCAGAACCTCGCCGAATCAGCCGGGCAGCTTCGCGACCGCATCCGCTCCACCTTGTGATGCAGGAGGGTCCCAAGGGCGGTGGCGGAGGCACCCGACGGTCTCAAGCCGCTCGATCTGCTGCTCCACGCCTTCCGCAAGGTCGAGCACCTCCTTGAGGACAACCGCCCCTTCGCCGAACCACGCCTGCAGGTCATCGCGGCGACGCCGGCACTGCGCGAGCGGGACCTGGCCAAGGCCGCGTCGATCGC
>NZ_JBFAOM010000112.1:0-5313 GCF_040675235.1 Nonomuraea sp. NPDC049637 | reverse complement strand
ACCTTGTTCCCATCGTCGGTGTTCCGGGTGTGGGTCTGCCCGGTGTCTGCTGGCGGGAGTGGCGGCGCTGGGGTGTTGGGATGGGGCGGTACGACAGTGAGGCGGCGCGGGGGAGACGCGTCCGCTGCTGGTGGTCGGCCATGGTGACTCCCGGGGGACGCAACTGCGACCCAGCGTAGGCAGAGGCATCTGGTCGCGTCATCCCACGGTCCCCGACGATCACTGACCGCGACCACTCGGCGGTGGCAGCGCGGGGCCCGGCGTCTAGGTCAGTGGGCCGTTCTCGTTCAGGAAGTCGGCCAGCGCGGAGTCGTCCAGCGCGACCCCGACCTCCACGACCGCCGCCGCAACGTCATCACCATCACCGAGTGCTTGGCCAACTTCGGGTGCTGGCGTACCCGCTCCTTGTCGGTCGCGGTCTCAGCCTTGCCGACCAGCTCGGTGGTGACGAGCAGATCCAGCATCTCTAGACAGTCGTCGACCGCCTTGCCCTCCAGGTAGATCACCGTGGCCAGCAACGTGGCGAACTGGTGGGAGGGGCCATGGCGGCGCAGTGTGGTCGCCGTGGCCTGCATGCCGTACCGCGCCAGATCCACCGTTCGCCGGTGCGGCACCTCCGGCGGCAGTGGTATGGCCCCCAGCCCCACTCCGAGGATTTCCGCGGCGAGCTCCAGCGCCTTCTCCAGATTCCTGCCCGAGGGCGCCGCCGGGCCTTTGCGCCAGCGTTCCAGGTCCGAGGAGCGCCGGCCTTCGGGCACCTCCAGCAGCGTCTCCAGGATCACCCGCTGCCGTGGCTACAGCACCTCGCGCAGTGCGCCATAGAGCCGGTCGGTGGCCTCATCCCGCACCCGGGCGACCAGCCGGGCCAGCGTGGTCACACGCGGCAGCAGCACCTTGTTGGTGCGCAGCCACGTCACCCCGTCATAGAAGATCGTCTTCTTGCCGTCGCCGGTGTTCCATGCCCGCGCGCTCGCCCAGACGATGAAATCCGCCTCTCCCTGGGAGAACTCCTTCAACGCGTATGCCTTGCGGATCGCCTCCTGGTGCTCGAACGGCGTGTTGCGCCGCTCGGTGTGCTGGTTGATCTGCGAGACATCCTCGATCCCGAGTTGCTCGCCGAGATACACCAACACCTCGTCGGGCATGTCCAACGGGTCGGTCAGAAAGCGCCCGACGTAGCGGGCTGTCGTTCATTGGAGGGCGAACCCGAGGCGGGCGTGTGTCCCACGCCGCTCGGCGATCAGCGCCCGATCCGCGTCGTCTAGGTAGAAGAACCGCTCCAGCTCCGCCTGCGACGGAGCACCCGAGAAGCGGCCGTAGACGGCCGCCTCGTCATCACTAAGGAACTCAACTGGCATAGCCGCCGAAAGTAGGGCAGGCCCAGCAGGCGGAGGAGCAGAAGATCAAATAGTTAGCTGGCGCGATTGCTAACGGGACTTTTCGTTCCGATGCTCGTTCATGCCCCGTCTCCACCGGACCCAGCCGGCGGAACGCCCATGGGAGCGTTCCATGGCCGGTGGTCCTGCCGGCCCACCCTGGTCCCCTTGATTACGCGAGGTCGCCAGTGCCGCCCCTGCAGTCGTTCGAGAACGAGCGTAAAGACCGGTTTACATCATCGCCACCTTAACTTAAAGTAATCATATGACTACACATGGCAGCACTCCTCGTGAGGGAGAGCCGCGGCGCCGGACGCGAGGGATCGCCAGGGGCATGGCGGCCTTGGCGATCGTCGCCGCGGCTGCCCCCACACCGGCCACAGCGTCCACACTCACGGCAACATCTCATCACGTGCTGGCTGGCACATGTGAACCGAGCAGCGGCACCAAGACCTTCCTATCCTGGGACGAGTACTCCAAGGGCAACCTGCGACTGTGCGCAACCGTGGGGGTAAGCGCCGACGGCACCAAGACCATCCACGCCGGCGTCTCCGGCGACTTCTTCTACTATTGGGGAGCGGCCTGGTACGACGACTGCCCGTCGTACTGCGTCATGGACGGCGCGTTCAAAGTGCGCATGGACCAGCAGGGCGAAGTCAGCTTCCCCTCCTTCACGAGGTGGACCGGCAGGAACGGCAACGCCTCCTACGCGTTCCCGGCGGAAAGCGGGCACTACTACCGAATCAATTTCTACGCACGCAAGTACGGTGGATACTGGCGTGATGATCGCTACAGGAGCGACGATACGCGTGACGAGATGTTCCCTGATCTGACAGTCGGTGTCTACGTCAGCTGAACGACGTCCAGTGCTGAACCTCAGGTCATCAGCGCCGGACTCATGACGTACCGCGCCGTGCGGCCCCTCGATCGTCGACCACACCCGTGCGGCCAGGGTAGGCCCGCCCACGACCGCGCAGCTATGGTCACCATGGCACTGTTCAAGAACGGACAACTCATCCCCGGCACGAGGCCCTGAGCGGCAGTCGAGAACCCCGACGCGGTAGTCCAGGACACGATCGGGCAGACTTTCCTGCACACCTTCGCCGTCGGGGACGTCCTGACGCTCCACGCGTACCGCATCGGGCAGGGCGGCTCGACTGCCACCATCAGCAACGGAGACGGACGCACCACAGTCGCGGCGCACTGGGTGAGGTGAACTGAGCAGAACCTCAGGGCTTCCTGAACCCTGCGGTCGCCTTCCTGTCCAGGTGCGCGGTCCCGGCCGGAAGCGCGTGCCGTGGGCGGGAAGGTCGCGCCGACGTGCCGCATGACCCGGCTCGCCCTCGTGCCCGTCCCCGCCGACCAGCAGCCCTGGCAGCACGCTCAGCACCACGAGGGCGTGCGGGTCACCCCGTACGTGCCGATCGAAGATGGGTGCCGTTAACCAACGCGCCATCAGCCGTCAAGTAGGCGCTGACCTGGGAAATCAGCCGCCAGCCTCCAACTCGGCTCGCGCTGCGGGCTGTCGGCGGTTCGTGAAGGGGGCTCTGGCCAGGGTGTTGAGAATCGATCGATTTCGCACGCGTCAGGAAGGCCCTCGGGACGGCGAGCCACGCCGTTTGGGGCTCATGACACGATTCTTAGCGCGCCCCCTACTTTAGCGACCCGGCCATCCGCAGCAGGTCCGGCCAGCAGGTCCTCGTTCCAGCGCGCGCCCAGCAGTGGCGGCTGTCGGCCCGTGGTCGACGTCGACAAGCGCGTCGCCATCCTCGCTCGCCGCCGGCGCGGGGAATCCATCCGCACTATCGCCGCCGGAGTCGGCGTCTCCATCGGCGTCGTCCACAAGACCCTCGCAGACGCCAAGGCGTCGTAGGCGCCGCCCCGGAGGGCTTCTGGCCGTCCACCCCGTCATCCACCAAGGGGCCTCCATGTCGCCCGCCCGGCAGGGCTCCTCTGCTGTGCCCCTCGGGGAAGTGCCGGGCGGTGGCAGCGGCGAAACCATCCCAGCGCCCCTGCGTCGTCGGCCTGCTGGAGAACCCCGACCGTCCCACCACCTCTTCGGAGGAAGGGGGGTCAACCGCAGCCCTGCCCGGCGCCTGGGCCGGTGCCGTCCTTGATGCCTGGAGCGGTGCCGGTTGGACGACCAGGCCGGCCGCCAGGCGCCGCTTCGCGCTGGGGTCAGCGCTCAGGTCCTGGCCCTGCGTCCGTCCCTGTGTCAGCTGCTGGGGCTGTCGCTGGGCCTGCCGGTGGGCCGCGAGTGAGCGGGGAGGCGGTGCGCCGAGCGGCGCAGCGGCTGAGCGAACGCATCCTGGCCGAGGTCTCCGACCGCGGCGCCATCAAAGGCGCCACCGGCAGCCGGGCGATCGAGTCCGCGTTGCTGCTGACCCTGCTGCGCGGCGAAGGGCGGCTGCCGCACCGGCAAGCCCGCCTGCACGCCTACCTGGCCCGGTGCGCGCCGGCGGCCGAGCCGTTCGAGGCCGCCGTCATCAACGCCACCCTGCACGGTATCACCATCGGCGAACGCGAGCGTGAACGGCTCATCGACGCCACCTTCCACCGCGCCGACCAGCATTCCTCGGCCCGCAAGAAGCTCGCCCTGGCCGCGATCCTCGCCGCAGTCGGGCCGGAGCCGTTCCAGGTCCACGCCCCCTCCGAGGCGTTCGAACACCGCGGCCAGACCACCTGGACCCGGCTGCGACTGATGGCCATCCACCTGCTCAACACCGCCGACCCGGTGGCGCCCGAACTCACCGCCCGCCTGCTGGCCACCACCGAGCACGGCCAGCGCCACGGCGTGATCGAGCACATGACCTTCTCCCACCTGTTCGCCCTGCTGGCGCTGCACCGCGTGCTGCCCGGCCACCCGGTGATCAGCGACGGCATCGGCCACCTGGTCGCCGCCCTCAACCCCGACGACGGGCTGCCGTTCATCACCAGCGAAGAGATCTTCGCCACCGCCACCGCCGGACTGGCCCTGACCCGAGCCGGCGCCTGCCCGCCCACCATCACCGCGATGGCCGACTACCTGGCCGGGCAGCAGGCCAGCGACGGAGGCTGGCCGTATGCCGAAGGCGTGCGGCAGACCGACACCGACAGCACCGCCCACGTCCTGGCCTTCCTGCACGCCGTCGACGCCGACCGCTACCGCCGGCCGATCGAAGCCGGCCGCGCCAACCTGTGCCGCTTCATCGGCCCCGACGGCGGCGTGGCCACCTATCACCCCAGCCACCCGCCGGAAGCGGCGATGACCGCCAACACCGCCCTGGTGCTCGCCCCCTACCGGCACGCCCACGCCGCCCCGCTGCACCGCGCGATCAGCTTCCTGCTCGACGCCCAGCAGCCCGACGGCACCTTCGAACGCAGCTGGAGCCTCAGCGAGGCCAACGCCATGTTCCGCGCCATTCATGCGCTCCGTGCCGCCTACCAGCACCACCCCCTGGCTCACCACGGCCGCCTGCAACCCGCCATCACCGCCGCCGAAGGCCGCCTGCTGGCCACCGCCCACACCGACGGCGGCTGGGGACAAACCCCCGCCGGAGCCCAGCGACCCGATCAGCACCGCCTACACCCTCACCGCCCTGGCACCCGCCCACCAGCACACCGCCACCATCGAGCGCGGCCTGGCCTACCTGCTGCGCCACCAGGACGCCGACGGCGGCTACACCACCTGCATCTCCGACCAGGCCGCACCCCGCCCGCTGCGCTACAGCGTGCCCGTACTGACCAACAACTTCGTGCTGCTGGCCCTGACCTACCTGCATCCCGGCCTGCACCTCAGCAGCCCGCACCGCGGCGGGCGCGGCCCCGCACGCCAGGATCGTGCTCGGCGATGATCCACTCGGGGCCGGGGCCCGGTGGTGAACGCGGATACGGCACAACGGGCCACCCGCGTGGCATCGGCCCTGGCCCCCCGGGCGGCCGGACGTCGACGCCGGTC
>NZ_JBFAOM010000111.1:0-5569 GCF_040675235.1 Nonomuraea sp. NPDC049637 | reverse complement strand
TCTGGTGACCAGGGTGACAAGAGCCGTATAAACCGAGAGGTTTACGTACGGATCTGTGGGAGCCGGGAGGTGAGATCCCTCCCGGCTACCCGACCGCGTGCACCATGATCGTTTCCCGGCACTTGGCCTCCAGGCGGCTTGCTAGTTGCGGCCTCGAAGTGGAAGTTGGACTGGGCGGGGCAGGGCGCGCAGACTTGCAACGGTCAGCACCAGGCAGAGAATCAGCAATGCCGAGCACTGGATGATCAGAGTGATGGTGTACGGCTGCATGGGGCCGGCGGCACCGAGCAGGAAGAGCGGTGAGCGAGCCGCGGCGATCGGCAACGCGACGACAGCGAGGGCCAATCGACAGGCCGGTCGGGTCTTGCGCGTCAGGCTTAGCAGGCCCGCGATCAAGAGCGCCGCTGCGGTCACACTGTGCGGATCGATCCAGCCGGCAATCCACATGGTGGGCTGACTGGGTGCGGCAGCCGTACCCCAAGCGTTGGTGAAGGCGAGCGCGATGGCAATGTGTATCGCGGCCAGGCTCAAAGGCAGGGCGGAGAGCTGTGGGGAGCGCCGCACCGGCGCATCCCGATGGTATGCGGTCAGCAGCGCCGCAACGGGCACTACAATGACCAGCACGTAGGGCCCGGAGTCGATGACCGACCGAGGCCAGGTGAGAATGTCGATCCCGAGCATGACCAGCACGTACGTCAGCCCCAGACCGCCCAGGAGCTTGGCTGCCCGCACTTTGCCGAGCGTGAGCGCGGCGAAGGCGGCGATCCAGACCAGGCTCTCCACTATCGACACGAGTTCCGACGCCTGTCCGCCGGGCGCGATGAGCGGCGATTGCCCCGGTCGATAGCCGAGGGCACGCAGCGAGAAGACTATGGTGATCCAGCTGATCGCGGCCTGGTAGCCCAGCCCGAGGAGAGCGGCCAGCCTGACCGCGTCACCGACGGCGCGCGAGCGGGGGGCAGCGCCGATACCGCCAAGCCTGATTCTGATCGCCAGTGCGGCGATGGAGGCGACCTCGCCCCAACTCGGTCGCGCGCTGTGCCCGTCATCATCTGGTCCAGCGCCTTGGAGGAAGGCCTCGACCATCTCCTCTTCGCGCTCGGCCCTGTAGAAGGCGGGCAGCATCTTGAGGATGAAGCGGTAGCGCTGCTCCAGGAGAGTCACGCCGGACCTCCGGCGGTGGAGGGCCGGATTCCGGAACCGCGCCGGTGGGCGCCGAGGCGTTCGGCAGCGATGTGGAGAGTGCCGGTCAGCCTGGCGAGCTCCCTCGCGAGCGCTTCTGCCCCGGCGTCAGTGATGCGGTAATAGCGGCGCAGGCGTCCCGAATACGCTTGCTCGTGGTCGAGTTCCACCAGGCCGTCGGCAGCCAACCGGTCGAGCACCCCGTACAGGGAGCCGATCTTGAGCTGCACGCTGCCCTCAGACAGCCGGTCGACTTCCTGCACGATCCCGTAGCCGTGTCGCGGCTCGTCGAGGAGTGCTGTCAAAGCCAAGAACATCGGCTCCGTCATAATCACCTTGCCATCATAACCTGTATGGCAGGATATGACAGTAGGCAGGTTAGGGGTGGCGTTCTGCAGCATGGCGGCAGTCTGCGGCAACGTCTGGGCAGCACGGGTGGACTGCAGAGCTGTTTCGGTCTTCGTTTGGTAGTGACTGCCAGCACCACCCGAGCCCGAGCCACCCGGCCCCGGCCACCCGCCAAGCAGACGGCACAGATCCCCGATGCCGTCGTCAGCCACTACGCCCGGCTGCTGGACGACTCCGGCATCATGGCGTTGATCCACGCCGAGCTCGGCCCACGCCCCGGACCGGCGAGAGTGCCGATCCGGGCGGTGCTCGTCTGTCTGATGGTCTCGATCCACCACAGCGGCAAAGCCACCCTGACCGAAGCCTGGCGGCTGTCCGCCTTCTGCCTCTCTGCGGCCGCCCGACAGCAGCTGGGACCGGTCACCGACCGGCCGCCTGCCGACGATCCGCATGCCTGCCTGGCTGACAATCGGCGTTTCTATCGCGCCTCCGACCGGCTCACCAGCCTGCTGGACCCGGCCCGGCACGACCGTCGCACACGCCTGCCTCAGCACGAGGCCGACCTGCTCGCCACCGCCCGGGAAGACGACGATCCCGACCACACCCGCAAGCGGGACCTGCTGCAAGACCTCGTCACCGCGCTCGTGCTCACCCCGGCCCGCTGGAGCAAAGGCCGCGGCTACCTGGCAGGATTTGGCGGCGACGTCGGCATCGACACCACCGCCGCCCCGGTCTTCGCCCGCCCGCCCCGAGCTCGCCGCTCCACCGGCGAACTGATCGCCTCCACCGAGATCACCGCAGGCTGGCACCACTCGGCCGGCAACGACCCGCCCGAGTACGGCTACAGCGCCACCCTCACCGTCGCCGCCCGCACCCGCTCGGCACTCGGCCTTTTCCCGCAACTGGCGCTCGGCCTGGTCCTCGACACCCCGCACAAACGCATCGGCGCCAATGCCATCTCCACCCTCAAGCTCCTGGCCACGCTCGACCTTCCTACAGCCTTCGCCGTCGTCGACCGTGCCTACACCGACCAGCAACCCGCCCATTTCGCCCAGCCCGCACGCGAACTCGGCTACCGACTCGCCCTCGACTACAAGGCCGACCAGCGCGGAGTGCAGGGCAGTGCCCACGGCGCCCTGCTCATCGACGGCAGCCTCGCCTGCCCGCTCCTCCCCGACAGGCTCGCCCAGGCGACCACCGGCCTGGACGACGCCGCCATCCGCGCCCCGTCGGAGGAACTCACCGCGTTGATCAGCGCGCGGGAGCCGTACTTGCTGCGCCTCAAGCAGAGCCCGAACACCAGCGGCACTGTCCGCTTCCAATGCCCGGCAGCAGGCACCTCCCCCTCGGTCACCTGCCCCCCGCTTCGACCGCCTCCACCAGCGCGGGCCCAGCCGTCCCACCACGGTCGACCTGACCGACGCTCGGCAGCGAGCCGCTCACCCGGCGGCGAAACCCCGCGTCCTGCCCCCGAGTCCCGACCACAAGCCCGGCGAACTGCCGAAGATCTGCCGCCAGCAGACCATCACTGTCAGCAAAGGCGACCTGGGCCATCTCGACAAATTCCGTCAGGATCTGCCCTACCTCAGTCCCGCCTGGATCGGGACCTACAAGTCCGTCCGCGCCAACACCGAGGGGATCAACGGCAGAGTCAAGGGACATGACCTCGACCTCGGCGACCCCAAGAACCGGCTCGCCCACGGCCGCGTCGCCCAGACCATCTTGGCCGCGCTGATCGTCGCCGTCGCCAACGACCACTTCCTCGACCACTGGCGCCACACCCAGCAGCCTCCAGACGAGCCCGACACCTCGGCCGACGTCGTCGAAATCCCAGCAGATCAGGTCGACCGCACGCTGCTCCCGGGTCGGAGCAGGCCACCACCTATCCCATAAGCCGCAATTCAGATCACCCTGTCGCAGCACCCAGCCCGGCGTCGGCTTCGCCATGCCCAACGACGCGAACTCGGTCCTCGACCAGCGGTCTGACACCACCTGGACCTTCCCGGGCACCTGCTCCGCAGCTCTCAAACCAGGACGAACCCGATTCGGAAACCCCTGAAACGACGAGATCCCGCCCGATCGTGATGATCAGACGGGATCCCGTCAACTTCAGTCCAGCCGTTTCAAGAACGGCCCCGTGAGGCGCTGCGCAGGCTCGTCCAACGCTAGGGGGATGATGCCGAGCGCGAGCAGGCCACCCGCATGCAGTCGCACTACTGGGTGGACCCCCAGCGGGCGGTGTCCCTGGTGGCCCTGGCCTTGGAGGAGGAAGCCAACTTCGGCCGCCGCCTGCTCGGCTACGACTCGATCAGTGACGCGGACGTGGACGCGGCCCTCATGGCGGTCGTCGACGCCCACACCGCCGCCGAGCAGCGCGAACTGATCGTGTTGCACTCCGCCCGTGCTCGCGGCCGCCCCTGGGAACAGATCGCCGAGCTGCTGAGCCACAGCCTGCCCGCTCCCACTGCCGTAATCGCGGCCCAGGCCAAGGCCCGGCTTGGGGCGTTGCGTAAGAAGTACCCCTACACGGCCGGCCGACTGCCCCGCACGGTCACCAGCACCCCCGCCGCCCCTTCGGAGCCGTCATGACCAGCTCGGCCCCCGCGCCCGGCCCAGCTGCTGTTCCCGGCGCCGAGTTTCACGCAGCGCTGCCCGAGCTGCGTACCCTGAGCGAAGCGCTGTACGGCGCACTGTCGCAGCCGATGAACCAGGCCGACCCGTACGCCGAGATCGCCTGGCAACTGGCCAAAGCTCTGGCGTTCCTGCTCAACGCTGCCGACCGGTCCGGCGACCGCGCGGCGCTGCTGGAGGGGCTGGGCCAGGTCAGCGACTCCACCGCCACTGCCGCCTTCCGTGCCCGTGCGCTGCTGGCCGCCGGCGTGCCCGTGCTCGCGCTGGCCACCGGCCGCGCCGCTGATCGCGAGAACCGCACCGCGCTCGGCGACAGCCTGACCACCCGCGTCACCGCCGAGCTGCTGACCGCCGACGAGCACGGCGACAGCTACGGCGGCCCGGGTGACGTGATCGACGGGATCTTGACCACGATCCGCACCAGCCCGTCGGGGCGCTCGGCGTGCCAGGCAAACCTGTAGACCGCTTCGTGGATCTCCTTGTCCGGAAGTGAGCCGTCGGCTGCCGCCTTCTCGAGACGTACGACGATCTCCGCCGCCTGCCGGCTCATGAAGGCCCGGTCGTGTTCCTCGCCCTCCTCCAGGTGGGAACGCATCGACCATTGCGCCCACACGACCAGGCCGACCACCGTGAGCGCCGCGAGCAGCAGGACGACGATGACGCCGGTCAGCAGCTTCGGCAAGCAGCCGACCGGCGTCGCCTCTGGCTCGTCGAGGTCCAGCACGTTTTGACGTTACCTCTATGAGCCCTTGTAGCCGATGGCGCTCAGCACGTTCTGCACCGCGGTGGCGTACCCCGTCGTGCCGGCCGCCCTGGGATGGAAGGACTCCCGGCTCAGGCAGAACGTGCTGTTGCTGACGCAGAACGGCGTGGCCGGGTCACCCTTGTGGAAGTCGCCGTCGCCGTTGGGCCCGTTGACGATCGCGTTGATCCATTCGTCCGCGTCACAGGCTCCGTGACCGGAGAAGGTCGGCACCGGGTGGGAGTAGGCCACCTTGACCGGGATCGGCGAGCTGGCCAGCTTGCCCACTATGATTCCCCGGTCCCTGTGCCGGTCGCCGCGCCCGCCGGGCTGGTGGTCAGCGCGACAGCGACAGCCGCTCCGGCCACCACCGTGGCCAGGGCGGTCAGTGCCGCCTTCGAGGTCTGCATGGGGGTGCCCTTTCCGCGAGGGGGAACGCGGCGTCATGCTCGGTCGCCGCGTTACCGCCCGTCACTGCGAGGGCCGCCCTCGCCCCTTCTGAAGTGCGGGAACGTGTGAAACTTTCACGCCTTGGGATCGTCGCCGATGACCGGGTCCGTGTGCGTGTCCACGTCCACGGCCGAGCGGGCCACGACCGCTCCCTCGCTGACCAGGGCGACGTGCAGGCGGCCGCTGGTCCAGCCGTCCGGCAGCGCGGCGCGTACC
>NZ_JBFAOM010000110.1:0-5725 GCF_040675235.1 Nonomuraea sp. NPDC049637 | reverse complement strand
TCGTGGCCGCTGAGGGATGGGTGCGCGGCCTTCCACGCCGTGAGCACCGGCTCGATCAACGCCCACTGCGCGTCGGATAAGTCGCTCGGGTAGGGCTTGCGCTCAGTCACTCAGCCATCACAGCACGACCGGACCCGCCAACCGGCGGTAACACTACAAATCCCTACAATCACACTGCGGCATCACGGAGATAGGCTCGCAAACTGCACTCTGATGAGGACTCCGGCCGCGATGAGTAAGGCGGCGAATGTTCGCATACGCTCCTTTGTTACGGGATGGACGCGGACAGCAATCGCCGTCCTGCGTATTCCGGCCGGACGTTCGGGGTTCCAGCCGCCACGGTCTCGTACGGCACGCGAGCCGAGATCGCGTCCTCGTCGATCGCGACGCCCAGGCCGGGGGAGTCTCCGAGGACGAAGGCGCCGTGCTCGACGGTCAGATCGACGGACACCCCGACAGGCGGGCACAGGTCCTGCAGCTCGCTGCTCAGGTGGTTGGGCACCGACGTCGCGGCGTGCAGCAGCCCGATCGGGGTGGTGCCGATCGGGCTGACAGGCAGATCGTGGGCGTGGGCCAGCGCGGACACCCGCAGGAAATGGGTGATCCCCCAGACGGCGGCCGTCTGGACGACGTCGACCGCTCCCGCCGCGAGCAGCGGCCGGAACTGCTCCAGCCCGGTGAGGTTCTCGCCGGTGGCGACCGAGGCCCGGATCCCGCGGCCGACGGTGGCCAGTCCCTCGGCGTCCCACCGGCGGACCGGCTCCTCGATCCATGTCAGGTCCATGGTGCGTTCGAGCTCGCAGACGTGCCGGACCGCCTGCTTGCGGGTCCAGGATTCGTTGACGTCGAGCATCAGGCCGGGCCGCGATCCGTGCCCGGCCTCGGTCAGCACCTCGTGCACCAGTGCCAGGCGGCGCCGGTCGTGGTCGAGGTCGAGGCCGCCTTTGAGCTTGGCCGCGCGCAGGCCGCGCTCGCCGTACACCTGGTAGAGGGAGACGAGCTCCTCATCGGTCAGGCCGATGTCCAGACCGGAGGCGTAGGCGGGGACCAGCCGATCGCGGCCGCCGAGCAGGCGCCAGAGGGGTTCCCCCGCGGCCCGCGCCTTGATGTCCCACAACGCGGTATCGAGCGCGCCGATGGCCCCGAACACGGCGCCCGCGTGCCCGGCCTTGAACGTCTGGCGCAGCATGCGGTCGTACAGCGCCGTCACGCCGCGCGGGTCCTCACCCTCGATGGCGGCGAAGACGGTGTCCAGGTGCGCGTGCGGCCCGAGGCCGACACCGGTGATCCCCTCGTCCGTGTCCACCAGCACGATCGGCACGGGAACGTTCCCGTCGGCGTAGACGCCGTTGGCGTCGCCTACGGGGCGGCCCCATTCGTGCACGGTGGTCAGCGTCCGATACCCCGAAATCCGCATGTCAGCCCTTCGTGGAGCCGGCGGTGACACCGTCGGCGATCTGTCGCTGGAGGAAGAGATAGATCAGCAGGACCGGAATCGCGGCGATCAGCACCCCCGAGGCGAACTGGGGGATGTTGTCGGAGTACTGCCCGCGCAGCGAGGTGACCCCGACCATGAGCGTCCGATGCTCCGGTGACGGCATCATCAGCAGCGCGATGAGCACGTCGTTCCAGCAGAACAGGGCGTCCAGGATCCCGACGGACAGCAGCGCGGGTGCGCCGAGCGGGATCATGATCCGCCGGTAGACGCCGTAGGTGGAGTTGCCGTCGATCCTGGCCGCCTGCACGATCTCCACCGGGATGGTCCGGTAGTGGCTGGTCATCAGGAAGATGGTGAAGGGCAGGAATTGCGCGACGTAGGCCAGGATCAGCCCCGGGTAGGTGTCGATGAGGCCGATGTCCGCCATGATCCGGGCCAGCGGCACCATGATCACCTGGAACGGGACGAACAGCGCTGCCAGGCAGCCGAGGAAGAGCGCCGAGGAGCCGCGGAAGCGGAGCTGGCTCAGCGCGAACCCGGCCATCGACCCGAAGAGCAGCAGCAGGAACACCGACGCCGTCACCACGACGACCGAGTTGAGGAAGTAACGCGCCATGCCGACGCTGTTCCACGCGGCGGCGACGTTCTCCAGGTGCAGCGAGCTCGCGGGGGAGAACCGGTCGAGGATGTAGTCGCGACGCGTCTTCATCGCCACGTTGACGGTGAAGACGAGCGGGTAGATCGTCGCCAGCGCGAGCGCGGCCATCGGGACGGCGGCCAGCCACTTGAGTCGCATCAGTCGGTCCTGCCTGTACGGCGCAGCAGGCTGATCTGCAGGGTCCCGACCACGAGCATGACGAGGAACAGCACCGTGGACGCCGCCGAGGCGAGGGCCGGGCGGTTCATCTGCCCCTGCTGGATCCAGACGTAGAACTCCGGCAGGTACGTCGAACCCTCGGGGCCGCCGCTGGTCATGATGTACAGCAGGCCGAACATGGACGTCAGCATTCCGATCATGGTGGTGACGAAGACGAACTGGAGGGTGCGCGACAGGCTCGGGAGGATGACGTGCCAGATGGTCTGCGGCAGGGACGCGCCGTCGACTCTGGCCGCGTCCAGCAGCGCGGTGTCCAGGGTGGAGAACCCGGCGAGGAACACCACCAGTGCCATGCCGAACGTCGCCCAGATGTGCACGCCGGTGACCGTGACCATGGCGACGCCCGGGTCGCCCAGCCAGTCGACCGGGCCGAGGCCCACCAGCGCCAGGGCGGCGTTCAGCGGGCCGTCGTAGCCGAGCATCAGGTTGAAGATCGCGCCGACGATCACCGGGGACAGGACGGCGGGGAAGAAGTAGACGCCGCGGAAGAGCCGGTGGCCGGGCACCTTCAGGAAGATGAACGTGGCCAGCATGCCTGGGATCGCCACCGCGACGGGGAGCAGCACCACCAGCAGGCCGACGTTGCGCAGCGCCATGCGGAACAGCGGGTCCGCGAGCAGTTCGGCGTAGTTGCCGAAGCCGACGGGAGTCCCGTTGAGGTCGCCGTCGCCGGTGAACGAGAAGTTGACGCCCAGGGCCAGCGGCCACAGCCGCAGCGCCACGATGATCAGTACGGCGGGAGCCACCAGGAGGAAGGGGGCGAGCCGTTCGAGCCTTGTTCTGGTGGTCCAGTCCGCCTTGGCGTGGCGGACCACCAGTGACGTGCTTGCGGTCGGCACGCGATCAGCTCGCCTTGTCGGAGGCCGCCAGTTGCGTCACCACGTCGTCGACGCTCGCCGATCCGCTCAGCAACTGCTGGGACAGCCGGCCCATCAGGTCCAGCGTCTTGGACGACAGCGCGACGTGCAGCGCCGGCTTGCCGCCCTTGATCTGCGGCACGATCGCGGCCACGGCGGGCGCGCTCTGTGAGACGTCGATCGTGGTGTCGGCGGTGATCGCGCCCGCACCCTCGTAGAAGGCGGTCAGCGCAGCCGTCGAGGTCAGCGACCGCACCAGGTCGGCGGCGAGCTGGGGGTCCTTGGCCGTCTTGGAGACCCCGTAGCCGATGCCGCCGTCATAGGGGAGCACGGGCGTGGCTCCGGCGGTGACCACCGGCGAGGTCATGACGCCGACGTTCTCGGGTCCGAGGAACTCCCCGAAGTCCTTCCAGTGCCCGATGTCCGACATCAGGCCGATGATGTTGGCGGCCTTGCCGGTGTCGAAGACCGTGAAGGCGTCGTTGAACATCGCGGTGGAGTTGGCGCCCTCGTTGTTCAGCCCGTCGTCGTTGACCTTCTTCCACAGGCTGAAGATCTCCTTCACATGAGGAGAGCTCCAGTCGCGCTTCCCGGCGATCCAGTCGTCGTACTCCTTGGGCGTCAGGATCCCCGGGCCCAGGCCGGACATGAAGAACTGGATCCCGATGCCCTCCTTGTTCCCCAGGGCGAAGCACTTGGCGCCGGCCTTCTTGATGGCGGCGCAGTCGGCGACGAAGTCGTTCCAGGTCTTCGGCGGGCTCGCCGGATCCAGGCCCGCCTTCTGGTAGAGCGACTTGTTGTAGTAGATCGGGTGGCCCTGCAGTGTCACCGGGGCAGCGTAGATCTTGCCGTCCTTGCTGAAGGCGTCCCAGCCGGCCAGCCGCTCCTTGTCCTCGGCCACGTACGGGTCCAGCGGAATGAGAGTGCCGACACGATCGCGCAGCTGCCCGCCGCCGTTGAACAGCATGACGTCGGGGCCCTTGCCCGACTGGAGGGCCGCGCCCAGCAGCGTGTAGTACTGGTCGAACGGCTGCGCCACGAACTCGACGGTGACGCCGGGATGCTTGCCGGCGAAGTCGGTCTTGGCCTTCTCGACGTAGGAGGCCGCGCCCGGTTCGCCGGACTTCCAGTCCCAGACCACGATCTTGCGCGCGGCGCTCCCCGCGGACGGCTTCGTCGGCGCGGCGCTTCCGCAGCCGGCCACCGCGAGTCCCGTGGCCAGGATGAGCGGCCATAGTGTTCGCTGCCTCATTGCTCCCACTTCCAGAGTGCGGCCCTTGTTGCTCGGCAACCTAACTCGTATGACGTATGATGGCAATACGGATGACATATACTGCCCCTTGTGACGGCAACGCAGAAAACGCACGGAGTCCCGGTGCAGCCGGCCTGGGTCCGACGCCCGGCCAGCCTGGCCAAGGCGGTGACGGCGGAGCTGGTCGAGCGCATCGTCAGCGGCACGCACGCGCCTGGCACGTCGCTGCCCGCGGAGCCGGTGCTGTGCGAGGCGTTCTCGGTGAGCCGCACCGTCGTGCGCGAAGCGGTGAAGCTGCTCGAGGCCAAGGGGCTGGTGCAGGTACGGCAGGGCGCCGGCACCATCGTCACCCAGCCGACGAGCTGGGACATGCTGGACGAGCTCGTCCTGGGGGCGACCATCGCCCAGGACGAGAGCCTGGCAATACTGGACGATGTCGTCGTCACGCGCCGCCTGCTGGAGTCGGACATGGCCAACGTGGCAGCGAGGGTCGCCTCGGAGGAGACCCTGGAGCGGCTTCGGGCGCTGGTGGACAAGATGGACGAACTCGTCGACGACCACGTCACCTACGCCGACCACGATCGCGCCTTCCATGACGTGATCATGCTGGCGTCGGGGAACCGCATCGCCCGCGGCGTGGTGCGGTCGCTGGAGAGCCAGGTCATCAACACCGCCAGGTACATGGGCACGCCCGAGCGCGCGCTGTGCGTGGAGTCCAACCGGGGCCATCGCCGCATCTACGAGCGCATCGCCGCCCGTGACCCCGGCGGCGCGGCCACGGCGATGTTCAACCACATCACCGAGGCCTGGCTGGTCCGCCGCCGCGCCCCGGAGGCTCCCGTACGACTGGAGCGGTGACCGGCGCGGTCGCCCGGCCCAGTTGTGCCCTGCCGCGCACGGTGCGGCGAATCCCACCGTGCGCACGACCGTGCGCACCACCGAGCGTCCGTCGCGTTCCGCCACTACGGCCCGGCCCCCGCAGTCGGCTCGCTCCTGAACGCGGCATGATCATGCCGGCGAGGCCGCGGGCTGCGACGGCTCCAACCGGGCGGCGAGGTCGCTAACGCTGCGCCTCTCGCCGGACTCCAGCAGGAACACGATGGCCTCCGGGCGCCGGTCGGCAGCCTCCTGCTGCTCTGCGGTGGACGCGTGACACGTCGCGGGCGCGCATGACGATCAGCGGCGTGATCTGCAGGGTCCGCAAACGAAGAGTTGAGCGAGAGTGAAATCGGCTCATGCCGGGCATTGCAGTCATACGTCATACGTCCTATCCTTCAGTCGCGCCGACCAGATCCGTTCGC
>NZ_JBFAOM010000109.1:0-6125 GCF_040675235.1 Nonomuraea sp. NPDC049637 | reverse complement strand
CGTCCGCCGTGCTGAACCCCGCCGGACGGCGCAGCGGCCTCACCCGCCGGGCGCCCGCGCCGGGCTGGGCGCCGCCCGAGGGGATCCGGACCGGCTGATCAGGCGCCGTCCCAACCGCTGCGCCGGTAACTCCACCCACCTCCAGGTCAGCGCGCACAGCCCGAGCAGCGCCGCGTACACCGCCGCCAGCAGCGCCAGGCGCGCCGCCACCGGCACGGCCGGCGGGTCCGGCAGGAAGAACTCCACGCTCTCCAGCAGCAGCGGATGCATGAGGTAGATCGAGTAGGACACCAGCCCCAGCCAGGTCAGCCACGACGGCATCGGACGGCGGCGCAGCGCCGTCGCGGCGGCGAACGTCAGCCAGGCCGCCGCGGTCGCCACCTGGGTTCCCGGCTCGGCGCGCGCGAGCCATAACCCCGCCACCGGTACCAGCGCCACGGACGCGAGGTGCCGGTGGCCGAATTCGCCGGTCTCGACCCGGTACAGCGCGGTGCCGGCGAACATGGTCGCCAGGATGAACAGCCCCTGCCACGGACCGGGATAACTCTGGTTGACCGCCAGCAGCAGGAGGACCGTGGCCGCGACGGCCACAGCGCCCGCCTGCCGCGTCCGCCTGCCGCCGGACAGCACCGCGGCCAGCCCGGCCCCCAGCACGGCGCTCACGACGACCACGACGGTGAGCATGCGCCCCGCCCCGCCGGCCGACAGGAGCGTCACCGGCAGCATCCCGGCGCCGAGCACCGCGGCCGCCGCGAACGTGAGCGCGGCTGCGGTGCTGCGCCGGTGCACGCGCAGGGTGAACATCGCCGTCAGCAGCAGGTAGAAGGCCATCTCGTACGACAACGTCCACAGCACGTTGACCAGGTTCGGGACGTACAGCAGGTTCTGCAGCATGCCGGCGTGCGCCAGGGCCAGCGCCACCGTCCGGGTGCCCCACCACACGTGCAGGTCGTCCCAGCCGGCCGCCACGAGCAGCAGCATGCCGGCCACGCACACGATGAAGAGCGGCCACAGCCGGAAGATTCGCGAGATCCAAAAGGCCCGCAGGCTGCCTCGCCGCTCCAGCGACGCCGGCACGATGTAGCCGCTTACCAGGAAGAACACCAGCACGCCGTACCAGCCGGGATCGAAGACGGCCTTGACCGGCAGCCGCGCCTCCGGCCACAGCGGCTTGAGCGCGTGCTCGAAGACCACCACCATCGCGGCCAGCCCGCGCAGCGCGTCCAGCCAGGCCAGACGCCGGGCGGCCCGGGGACCGTTCAACGCCACCCCCACCTGACCTCCAGCGCGTCCCGGCCCGGCGCGCCGCTCAGTCGTACCACTGGGGCTGCGGGTACGGGCTGGGGGCGGGACCCGCGTCCGCGCCGGGGATCACGTACAGGTCGACGGTGTCGGAGCTGTGCAAGCGGGTGGACGCCACGATCCAGTCGTCCTTGACCCGGCCGGTGGGGACGGCCTCGTCGAACCATGACATGCTCCCGTCGTCCTTTTCCGCGTACTTCCAGAACAGCCGGTAACCGGCCTTCAGGCCGCGCCGGCCCAGCTCGGCCCGTACGTCGGCGACCGTCCTGCCGTGGCTGGTGTAGCCGGGCAGGGCCTCGTCGTCCTCCGGGTCGACCGGGCCGTCATCGGCGTACGGCTCGCCGGGCCTGGCAGGGCGGCCGATGCCGAACACCACCCGCCCGGGGAAGTCGGCCGGCATCCAGACCTTCCCGCAGAACGCCGACGAACACGGCGTGATCCCCTGGGTGCCGATGCTGCCGTGCCACTTGAAGCCGTCCGGGACGACGGGGCCGATCAGCTTGCCCACCTCGGACGGCGCCACCGGGATCACCTTGACCGTGACGTTCAGCCCGACCGCCCGGAACGCCTCCTCGAAGCGGCGGCGGTCGGCCGTGGGGTCGGTGATGGTCACGCTGAAGTACGGGCCGGCGTTCTCGATGGAGACGGCGGCGTTGGCGTAGCTGGTCACCGGACCGCCGACCACGCTGGTGCCGACGGCGACGGCCGCCGCCGCGGCCACGGTCGCGAGCCCCAGCACCAGCCGTCGGCGTCGGCGGCGGGGTGTGGTCACGACGGCGGGCTCGCGCTCCTCCGACATGATCGCGTGCATGAGCTCCTGCGTCTCCGGCGCGGACGCCTCTCCTCTGAGATCCTGGTCATCGACGCGGGCGAGATCGGCGAGGTTCACAACGGGCTCCCTTCGAGGGCGACGGCGCGAGGGTGGTCGAAGCCGGCCTTGGCCAGATCCCGGGCGAAACGCCTGCGGGCGCGGTAGAGCCTGATCCGTACCGCGTTGCGGGAGATGCCGAGCACGCGGGCGATCTGCCCGTGGTCCAGCGCCTCCCAGGCGACCAAGGAGAGCAGCTCCCGGTCGTCGTCGGACAGGCCGCGGAAGACCTTTCCCATCTGGGACATCTCGTCCTCCGGCGAGCGGGCCAGCGCGGGGAAGGCGGCGAGCCGCTCGCGCAGGGCCGCCGTGCGCTGCTCGTGGCGCTCCTCGCCGCGCCGGTGGTTGGCGAGCACCCGCCGCGCCACGCCGTACAGCCACAGCCGCGCCTCGTCCCCCTCGGGCAGTTCCTCGATGCGACGCCACGCCGTGGTGAACGTCTCGGCCACCACGTCGGCCGCGTCCTCGGGGTGCGGGCAGCGCCGCAGGACGTACCCGAGTATGGGTTCGTAGGCGGATTCGTAGATCTCCACGAACCGGCTACGGGGATCGGCTCCCATCCGGTCTCCTTACCTGGATCATCTGTCACTTAAGTTCATGTCCAGGACTTTGGGGGCATTTCCCCGGCCGTATGCCGCGATACGCCGACGTGAGCGGCGGGGGGCCACCTCTTTCCTGCGCAGCCTTCTGGATTGACATTGCTAGCTATTTCAGTCATGTTTGAAATAACTAGCCAATGGATGCGGAGCAAGCCATGGAACACGTGACCTTCAACAGCGTCGGCACCCGCTGCGCGGGTGATCTCTACCTGCCCGAGACGAGCGAACCGGTCCCCGGGCTGGTGCTCGGGCACAGCGGGGTGATGGTCAAGGAGGCGCTGGCGTTCTTCGCGCCGTACTTCGTGAAGGCCGGCTTCGCGGTGCTGGCCATCGACTACCGCACGGTCGGCTCCAGCGAAGGCGAGCCGCGCGGCCTGGACTACCCGGAGCGGCAGGTGGAGGACTTCCGCAGCGCCGTGTCCTACCTGCAGACCCGCCCCGAGGTGCAGCCGGAGCGGATCGGGGTGTGGGGGGTGAGCATCGGCGGCTCGGTGGCGGCCCAAGCCGCCGTGCTCGATCGGCGCATCAAGTGCGTCGTCGTGCAGAGCCCCAGCGTGTGGGACGGATGGCGGTACATGGAACGCCTTCTGGGCCGTGCCGGTGTCCACGCGCTCCGCGACCAACTGCAGCAGGACTGGCAACGGCGCTACGAAGGCGGGCAGAGCGCTCGCGTGCCGCACCTGACGCTGGAGGGCGACAGCGTGAAGGACACCCCGGACATGTCGACCCGCCTGTTTCCCACCTACCGCAACGACAAGACCCTCGACTCAGCCGAGCACCTGCTCACCTTCGCACCGGAGAATCTCATCCACCGGCTCGCGCCGACGCCGCTGCTGATGATCGCCAACGGTGGCTGGGACCCGTACCACATGCTCGAGGAGGCGCAGAGCGCCTTCGCCAAGGCGGGCGAGCCCAAGCGGCTCGCGGTGCTGCCCTACGACGTGCTCGGGCTCTACACCGGCCCGGGCCTGGAAGAGGCGATGGCGCTCGCGATCGACTGGTTCGACCTCTACCTGCGCAGGACCCGGCTCGCGGACATCACCCCGACACCCACCTACGAGTCGGTGGCCGCCATGACACAGTGAACCGGCACACGATCAACAAGGAAGGACGCGACGATGACCGCTGGGGAACAGCAGGACCGGCTGCTTCGATGGGTGGAGCGGGTGGCCGCCTTCTGCGTCGAGGAGTGGGGGCTGCCGCCCATCACCGGACGCATCCTCGGCTGGCTCATGATCTGCGATCCGGCCGAGCAGTCCGCCGGCCAGATCGCGGACGCGATCCAGGCCAGCCGGGCCTCACTCACCTCGAACATGCGCTTCCTCACGGCCATCGACCTGGTCAAGAAGGTGAGAAGGCCCGGAGATCGCGTCTCCTACTACCGCATCGAAGACGACGCCTGGCAGAAGGTCATCCAGCGCAAGCTCGACAGCCTGAGCGCGTTCGGCGAGATCGCCGACGAAGGGCTCGACATCGCGGGCGGCGAGGGAAACCGCACCGAGCGCATCAAAGCCGCCCACGACTCCCTGACGTGGCTGCAGAACCTCGCGGCCCGTCATCCGCTACGCCGTTAAGGAACCCCCATGCACCGCTGGCAACCCAAGCTCGGGCTGATCCAGGAAACGCTGCTGCTCACTCTCCACGCCAGAGCTCTGGACGCCGGACTGCCCAGCCCCATCCTCGGCGACACGCTCTCCGCCGAACTGGCCCGCAGAATCGATTACGACTTCGGCAAGCTGAAGGTCAAGCCCAGCCTCGTCCTCACCACGGCACTGCGCGCCAAGAAGCTCGACGACGTCGTCCGCGCCTACGTCGCCGCTCATCCCGGATGCGTGGTGCTCGACCTGGGCTGCGGCCTGGACACCAGGATGTCCCGTTGTGATCCCCCGCCCGGCGTCGACTGGTACGACATCGACTTCCCCGAAGTGATCGACCTGCGATCGGAATGCCTGCCCGGCCGTTCCCACCTGGTCGGAGCCGACCTCACCGGCTCCGACTGGCTCACAGCCATCCCCGGTGACCGGCCGGCGATGATCGTCGCCGAGGGGCTGCTCCCCTTCATGCCCGACGACTCCTTCCAGGTGATGACCCGCGCGCTGACCGGCCATTTCCCTTCGGGGGAACTCGCGCTCAACGGCTACACCCGCTTCGCCGCCTGGGCCATGAAGTACCACCCGACCATCAAGGCACTCGGCATCAAAGCCGCCCAGGGCTTCGACGACCCACACGAACCCGAGTCCTGGGACGCCGGCCTCGAACTGGTCGAGGAGCAGATCCTCACCCGCGCTCCGGAAGTGGCCCTGTTCCCGCAACCGCTGCGCGCGCTGACCCGGCTCACCGCCGGCAGCACGGCCCTGTCCCGCCAAGGGGCGCGCATTCTCCGCTACCGGTTCTGAGCGCGGGCGGGCGGCGACAAGCCGCGTTCCCTCAGCTTGTGGACGTGGCCAAGGGGCCGATGGCGAGCCATGCCCCAGCCGGCAGGGCTCGGCTCGGATGGACCTGCTGGTCACCCAGCACGCTCACTGACCCTTCTGAGCCGTGACTAGGGTGCTGTGGTGAGCACATCCCGATCCTCCTGGCGCAACACCACCCATGACTGGGCGGCCGACGTCGACCTCGGCCACCTCGCCGACATCCGAGGAAACCCGGCCGAGTTCGCGCCCGGCGGCGTCCGGCACCTGATCCTCGAAGTCCTCGCCTACCCGGCCGACGAGGCGGCGAGCACGGGCGCCGGACGCTGCACCGTCACCCTTCACCCCGACGGCTCGGTGTCCGTGGCCGACGAAGGGCGAGGCACCGACACTCGTCTCGATGAACGAAGGCGGCCGGTGAAGAAGCCCGTCATGGCGTCCAAGGACCTGCGTTTCTTCGACGACCCCGGCGCGGAGACTCTCCCCGACGGGCATCCGCGCCGCGGCATGTCCGTCGTCGCCGCGCTCAGCGAGTGGCTCATCCACACCAACCGCCGCCTGAATGGGTCCTGGACCCAGCGGTACGAGCACGGCGTGCCCGTCACCGGCCTGGAGCCCATCGCCGGCGACGGCGCCACAGGGACGACTGTGCACTTTCTGCCCGGCGTGCACCTGCCCCCACTTGCCGACGACCTGGGCCGCTTCGCGAATGCATGGCCTGGCCTGGTCATGACCGTCGACGACCGCCGTGGTGGCTGACTGATTCTGATTTGGCCGTCCACCTTGGCCGAGAGCAAAACCAGCACCCGGCACTTCTCGTTCAGCTCTCCTCGCCCACACCGATCGTCCGGCACGTCAGGGGATCTGGGCCTCGATGTGGGCGAGTTGGGCGGCGAGGGTCTCCTCGAATGCGGCGCGGCGGTCTGCGCCGAGGGGGCGGATGTC
>NZ_JBFAOM010000108.1:0-6542 GCF_040675235.1 Nonomuraea sp. NPDC049637 | reverse complement strand
CCGCGATGATCTCCTCGATCAGTCCCATGTAGAAGGCGACCTGCGCCGACTCGCGCTTGCGAACGTTGTCGACGGACGCGACGTAGATGGTGACGTGTCTGATGTCGAGGTCGGCGCACCAGCCGATGACGGTCTCGATGTGCTCGACGCCGTGGCGGTGTCCTTGGCTCGGGTTGGCCAGACCCATCTCCTTGGCCCATCGCCTGTTGCCGTCCATCACCAGGGCGACGTGGGCGGGGAGTGGGCCCTTCAGCAGCCGGGAGCGCAGGTGATGGGCATAGAGGGCATAGAGCACAAGCAGCACCCTAGTAGCAGCTGCCACCGCGGCGGGCGAGTTCACGCCGCAGTTCAAGGTTCTCGCCATGGGCTTGCTCGAGGGCCGCTCGTAGCTCCGAGATCTCTTCCCGATGCCGCCTTTCCAGGCGGGCAAGCTCGTCGGTGAGGGCCAGGACGATGTTGTCACCGGTGTCACTCGCATCGGCGTCGACATCCACCCCAAGCTCCGCACTGAACTGCATCTCTGGCTCGACGAGCGCCCCAACTGGCCCCGTGCCGACGACAACCGAACCCTGTTCCTCAACGCCAAGGGCGGACGGCTGACCGCCCGCGCCGCTGGCGGCATCATCGCCGCGATCGCCCAGACGGCCGGGCTGGACGATCCCACCACTGCGCACATCCTGCGCCACACGCTCGCCACCACCCTGATCCGTGGCAAGACCGACCTCGTCCTGGTCGCCGAGATCCTCGACCACGCCCGCCTGGAGACCACCCACCGCTATAGCTTGCCCTCCGACAAGGAAAAGGAAGACGCTCTCAAACTGATCACGGTTGACCGCTAACCGTACTTACGCCTACCTGCGGAAACAGGCGTCAAAAGCGACTCATGGCCGGTTCTGGCCGTATCTCGGCTGGACCCGAACCGCAGGTCAGCGCGATGAGATGGTGCGGCCCGCCAATTCGGTCCCAGTAAACGAGCCGCCGGACCATGCCCGTACGCGGAACTTCTCCCACGACTGCACCAGGGGCGCGTCACTGTGGATGACATCGGTGGTCCGGCCCCCACCGCCGACCGCCGTGAGGAAATGACCGGTCACCGTCTTGATCCCGAAATTCACGCCATCGCCCGCGTCGACGAGCGTGAACCGCTCCCACGAGCGCGCCACGGCGGCGTCGGTTTGGATCACGTCTCCTGTCTGGCCTCCACCGCCGACCGCCGTCAGGTAGTTCCCGGTGTTGAACGTCTGGAACGTGCACATGGTGGGGGTAGCGAACATCGTTCGGGGGCCGCCACCGTCGGTCGCGGTGGCCCGGTCGTGAACAGCCGTCAGCGCCAGGGTCCGTCGGTCGGCGATGACCTGGGTGAGCGCCTCAGGCAGCCACCGCCCCTGGTCGGGCGAAGCGAGCGCGGTGAGCCGGGTCAGCACCTGCTCCAGGCTGGGCCGGGTGGCGGGGTCCTTGGCCAGGCAGGCCGCCACCACAGCGGCCAGGGGGGCCGGCACTCCTTGAAGATCCGGGTCGGCGTGCACCACGCGGAAGACGACCGCGTGGACGGGCCCCGTCCCGAAGGGGCTGCGGCCGGTCACGGTGAAGGCGAGCACGCAGCCGAGCGAGAACACGTCCGAGGGCGGCCCGCCCTCCCGGCCCATGGCCTGTTCTGGGGACATGAACGCGGCGGTGCCCAGCACGGTGGAGATCTGGGTGTGGCTGGTGGCGTCCAGGGCGCGGGCGATGCCGAAGTCGATCAGGCGAGGCCCGTCCTCGGCGAGGATGACGTTGCCGGGTTTGAGGTCGCGGTGCACCATCCCGCACGCGTGCACGGCGGCGAGCCCTTCGGCCAGCCCGGCGCCGAGCACCGCGGCCGACTCCAAAGGGAGCGGACCGTGCTCGTCGACGACTTGGTGCAGGGAGGGGCCGGGGATGTAGGCGGTGGCCAGCCACGGCCGGACGGCGTCGGTGTCGGCGTCCACGACCTGGGCGGTGTAGAACCCGCCGACCTTGCGGGCGGCGTCCACCTCGGAAGTGAAGCGGCGCCGGAATTCGCTGTTGCCGGCCAGCTCCGGGCGCACCACTTTGACGGCGACCAGGCGCCCGCCCGGGGAGCGGCCCAGGAACACCTCTCCCATCCCGCCCCCACCGAGCCTTGCGTGCAGCCGGTAGGAGCCGATGTGAGCCGGGTCGCCGTCGCGTAGGGGGTCGGTCATGGTGACTCATTCCTCGTCGAGATCATCGCCGGTCGGTGTCGATGATTCCAAAAGAGGGGCCACCGGAATATGGCAATTCTTGGCGTCGGCGAGGGTCTTGTGGACGACGCCGACGGGACGTTGACGCCGACGGCGATGGTGCAGATGGATTCACCGCGCTGGCGGCGGGCGAGGATCGCGGCGCCGGTCCTCCGACAGGGCCAGGGCCAGGTCGAGGATCAGGGAGCGCTCGGTGTGCTCGCCGGCCGCGATGCCCTCCAGCACCTTGACCGCGATGTCGCGCTGGAACAGGTCGTTCAGGACGATGCGCCCTTCCAGGAGGTTGCGGCCGAGCCGGTCGACGAGCGGGAGAAGCAGGAGCTGACCTCCGTCGCCGTCCAGTGCCCGAACGCGCCGTTGCCCGCGCCGCCTGCCCACTGACCTCACAAGGTCACGGCGTTCGCAACAGCGCCGAGCGACCTCGCCCAAGGATCCTGTCCAAGGTCACCCGCGGGCGGCGCGCGACCGGTCGCCAGGCGGCGGCCGCGGCGGGCTCCCGCCGCTGGAGCGCGCGTACGTGATCGCGAAGCTCCGCCCGCACGACCGGCGGCGCCTCATCTCCCATCTGGGGGCGGCGGGCGGCTTCTTCGTGGTCCTCTGATCGCTACGCGCCGCCAGCGCGCCTGGTCACCGCCCTTCGAACTGCACCTCCTCAACGTGCCCGCGTTCGTCCGGCCGAGCGCCCCGCCGGGGGCGCAGAACGCCCCAGGGTGGACGCCGCCCCTGATGGACGGCTGGGCCGCCTTGTAGGTCTTCTTAGCGATGGGGCGTGGAGCGCGCCGCGTTCGACGGCACCTACGGCAGTCCGCGCATCACCGCCGAGCTGCGCGCCCGGGGACGGGCGGTCTGGGGCTGACCCCCTGAGTGGCCACCTGTCCCGCGATCCCGCAGGAGGCCGTGGTGGTCCGCGTCGTACGCGAGCCACCACGGTCACATCCTCGCCGGGAGCCGGCCGGCCGCCGGCCTTAGCAACCGTGGGCGACGGACGATCGCGGATGGTGAACGGCTCAGTTCCGATGCGTGGGCAGTTCTGGGCGTTCGTCGGTCCAGCCGATCGCCTGGTACGAGGTGGAGAGACGCAGCTCCGCCTGCCGTCCGTTCGCGAGCTTTGTCGTGTTCGTCCTCACCTCGGCGAGAAGCAGGCCGGTGCTGGGATCGATCACGAGTTGAACCCGGGCGAACAGGCCCGGCTCTATTTCCTCCTGATAACTGAGCGTCTGCCCGCGTCGGCCCAGCGGGTCCGTCGTCCTCCCCTCGGCCCGTATGCCGGGCAGGGAAGCGAGGATCCGGTACGCGGATGCCCGAACCTCGGGCGAGGCCGGCAGGCCACTGATGATGTTCACGCAGTCCCGCAGCAGGATGTACGCCTTCGCCTCCTCCACGTCCATCCCGGACCCGGCCAGCTCCAGCCGGCCGATGCGCTCTTCCAGGTAGTTCCGGAGCGTCTCCGGCTCGCCCGGGATCGCGCGCACCTCCTTCCAGGTCATGTCCTCCCCTGCCAAGTCACCGGCCGAGCCCTTCCACTTGCCGTAGAGCCGTTCGGCGGTTCGCTCACCTGCCGCCGCCTCCAGCGGCCTGGACGGGACGGAGAACAGGTTCTCCGTCTTCATGTTCTTGGGGTATCGCCAGCTGGTGGGCGCCCCCGCGGCCCGCCAGGCCGCCTCGTCCTGCGGGGTCGCGGGCTTGACGCCGAGATCCTGCCGAATGCGCCAGTACTGCAGATCCGGCCGCTTCGCCAGCCACGTCTCAAGGGACCGGCTGCCCTCGAGCACATAGCTGCGGGTGGGGTCGGTCAACATCCACTGGTTGACGGTCGCGGTGCGCCAGTAGTCGCCGCTCGCAGGACCCTTCTCCACGGCGACGGCAGCAGCGAGCAGGATTTGCCGGGCGGTCGGTTCGGCCGTCGCGGACACCGACGTACTGGGCTGAGGCGCGACAGAGATCGTGCCGTCAGACAGCATCGCAGGGGCGATGACCGCTACCGCGACAGCGGCCGCGGCTAGGCCGAGCAGAGCGCGGCCTGGAGAGAGCAGGAGCTGCCGCCGGGCCGGAACGCGCTCCAGCGAGACGATCTCTGCCAGCAGCGCGTCCGCCCCTGCGGTGGACGCCCGGCCGGCCAGGTCCTCATCCAGCACCCGCGCCCGGTCCTTGAAGATCTGGTCGTTGTTCACCCTGACTCCTTCTCGATGAGCGGCCGTGACGCGAAACCGGCGGCCGATGGGCGGGTCTTCTCCAGGGCCTTGACGAAGCGCTTGCGAGCCCGGTGCAGGCGGATCCGCGCGGCATTGCGGGAACAGCCCAGCACTGTGGCGATCTCACCGGGATCGAGCCCCTCCCAAAGAGCCAGGGCCAGTAATTCACGGTCGCTGTCGGCGAGCATGGTCATGGCTTCATCCACGCCGTGCTGCTCACTGTGGTGCGAGGGGGCGGCATAGAGGTGTTCGATCTCGTCGGTGAGCTCGGCGTGCCGGGTGAGCCTGCGCCGCTCGCTCCGGCGGTGGTTGGCCAGGACTCGCCGGGCCACGCCGTACAGCCAGAGCTTGCAGGCCTCGCCGTCGGGGAGCTCGGTCATCCGCCTCCAGGCGATCACATAGGTCTCGGCCACGACGTCGGCGGCGTCCTCCGGAGAGGAACACCTCCGCACGGCATATCCGAGGATCTGCTCATAGGTACGCCGGTACACCGCCTCAAACCGGGACCGATCGTCTTGTTCACTCACGCGTCATCCTCGTCAGGCCTTTCGAACACTGCGGGCTTTCACTTCATACGTGTCCGCGGCCGACGGCAGAATTTCAGGCCGGCCCTCAGCCTCGACATCAAAAACCTCGACCTGGAGTTCCGTCGCGCCCGGGTCATCTCCGAAGGCGGCACGCTCGGGCACGTGGACGAGGCCACACGCCTGGCCGACAGGCACGCGCCCGCGCGGTGATATCTGCCCGATCACCGGGCGGGGGCAGTCCTCCCGCGGGCCGTAGGTCTGATCAGTTTCGCACTCGGCCGCCGGGGAACTCCACGACCGCCGCGTCGTAGGTATGGTCCATGGTCACCACCACGTAGCCGCGGTTGGCCAGCTCCTCGGCCACCCCGGTGCCGTAGGAGCGCGAGGCGTTGGCGCCCGGCGAGTACAGCAGCACCGGCAGCTTCCCGAGCCGCCGGTCGGCAGGGGCACCCAGATGACCGTCCGTCGCGCCCGGCACCAGCTTGCCCGGCGGCACGCCGAGCGTGTGCAGATAGCGGTCGGCAGCCGCGTTGGACATCCACGGCGCGACCGGGTATCCCGCCGTCTTGCGCGCCGGATACCAGATGCTGATCATCAGTTCCCGCTTGTTCCCTGCCACCCACGGGTCGGTCCTGGACTTGCCGACCAGGTGCAGCGCGACCGTGCCGATCTTGTGCGGGCCGGTGGGAGACGGCGGCTCGAACCGCACCGGGGCCGAGGCCACGACTGCCGGGGTGGCGGCCACCGCCAGGAGCGCGACGACGCCGATCACGAGAGTTGTTCGTTTCATGCTCTCCACGCTGCCGTCCGGGCAGGCGTACGGCATCGCGCCGCGGAAAGAAGCTCGCCTCAGCCCAGGACGCTACCCGAAAACCGCTCCTCCTCCTCGCGGACGATGTTGCTTACCGGCCGGTGACCGGCGCGGATACTTCGGCTGGTGAACGAGACCCTGGTGGTGCACAGGCTGCGCCATGGCCACTGGGGGGCCCTGGACGTGGCGGCCGCGCTGCTGGCCGCCGCCTTCCCCGCCGCGGCCCATCTGAGGGCTGGCCTGCTACCGGCGATCGCGCTGTCCGCCCTCGCCACACTGGCGGTCGCGACCCGGCGCGGGTGGCCGCTGCCCTCGCTGGCAGTGTCGCTGGCCGCAGCCGTCGCCGCGCTGCTTGTGGGTGTGGACTCCGCCTACCTGTCGGTCGCGTCATGCTCTACTCGGTCGGCGCACAGAAGCCGCGCAGGCGGGCCGTCACCGGGCGAACTGGCTGCCTTCGTCGGCCGGCACGCCGTACTCGGCCGGCCAGATCTCGATCTGGTGATCGCTCGCCGTGGTGCGCCAGCCGGGCACGCCGCCGGGTTGTGAGGCGTCGCCCAGGAACGAGACGTTGTTCCGTACGGACAGATGGGGCGACTCGAAGCCGCCGTTGGTCAGCGCGACCTGGCGGCCGCAGCCACCGGGAGGGGGATCTTGGGGGACGGGCATGGTGAGGGTTTCCCTACCCGAGCGACTTATCCGACGCGCAGTGGGCGTTGATCGAGCCGGTGCTCACGGCGTGGAAGGCCGCGCACCCATCCCTCAGCGGCCACGA
>NZ_JBFAOM010000107.1:0-6582 GCF_040675235.1 Nonomuraea sp. NPDC049637 | reverse complement strand
CGCCCACGCCGCCTGGCCGCCCGCGACGGCTTCGGCGACGTCGGCGCGCTCGACTTCAGCCCCGGCGGCGGCCTGCTGGCCAGCGGCGGCGCCGACCGCGGCGTTCGGCTCTGGGACGTGCGCCGCCGCGCCCTCGACCAGGTCGCCCACCACGAGGAGCACGCCGACGCGGTGGCCGGAGTGCGCTTCGGCCCGAAGGGCGACGTGCTGGTCAGCACCGGCCACGACCGGACCGCCCGCGTCTGGCGGATCGCCGACCCCGGCCGCGCCCCCCGTCCGGCGGCCCTGCGCGGGCACGGAGACACCGTCCTGATCGCCGGGTTCAGCCCCGACGGCGCCGCTCTGGCCACCACGGACGCCTCCCGCACCACCCTCCTGTGGGACCTGCGCTCCCGCCGGCCGATCGCCGAGCTGTCCCATCGCGACCTCGGGACCGTCCTGTACGCCGACGAGCACACCCTCGTCTCGGCCGCCGGGCGCGACCTGCGGCTGTGGGACCTGCGGCCGGAGTCGGTGGCCGCGCGCGTCTGCGAGGCCGCCGGGATGCCGCTCACCCGGGCCGAGTGGCGGCGCTGGTTCGACGACCTGCCCTACCGTCCGCCCTGCTCGTGACCGTCGGCAGGGCGCTGACAGCGATCCGGCAGCGGCTCCTGGCACGGTCGCCCCATGACGGACAAGACGGACGTGCTCATCGTCGGCGCCGGGCCCACCGGCCTCACCCTCGCCGTGGAGCTGGCCCGGCGCGGGATCGCCCACCGCGTCGTCGAGCGGGCGGCGGCGCCCTCGGCGGGCTCGAAGGGCAAGGGCCTCCAGCCGCGGACGCTGGAGATCTTCGACGACCTCGGGATCGTCGACCGGGTCCTGGCCGGGACGACGCCCTACCCGCCGATCCGGGTCAGGATCGGGCGGCTGCCGGTCTACCAGGGCCGCATGCACCGGCCGGCGGCGGCGAGCGAGCAGGTGCCGTACCCGATGGTGCGGATGCACCCGCAGTGGCGCACCGAGGCGGTGCTGCGGGAGCGGCTGGCCGAGCTGGGCGGCGCGGTCGAGCACGGCGCCGAGCTGACCGGCTTCGAGCAGGACGCGCACGGCGTGACGGCCCGGCTCGGCACCGGCACGACGCTGCGGGCCCGCTACCTGGTCGCCGCCGACGGCGGCAGGAGCACGGTGCGCAAGGCGCTCGGCATCGGGTTCACCGGCGAGACCCGCGAGGAGGAGCGCATGGCCCTCGGGGACGTGCGCGTCGAGGGGCTGGACCGCGAGCACATCCACGCCTGGGTGCGGCCGGGCAGGGGGATGGTCGCGCTCTACCCCATGGCCGGCACCGACGCCTTCCAGTTCATGGCCCCGCTCCGGCCGGGCGCGACGCCGGACCTGACGCTGGCCGGCTTCCAGCGGCTCTTCGCCGAACGCTCGATGCTGCGCGCGGCCCGCCTCACCGAGCTGCTGTGGTCCTCGCTCTACCGGGTCAACATCCGGCTCGCGGACGCCTACCGCGCCGGGCGCGTGCTGCTGGCCGGGGACGCCGCCCACGTGCACTCCCCGGCGGGCGGCCAGGGGCTCAACACCGGCGTCCAGGACGCCTACAACCTGGGCTGGAAGCTCGCCCGCGCGCTGACCGGCGGGCCGGCGTCGCTGCTGGACACCTACGAGGAGGAGCGCCGCCCGGTCGCCGCCCGGGTGCTCGGCCTCAGCACGGACCTGCACGACCGGCGGTCGTACCGGCGGGACGAGGAGACCTATCAGCTCCGGGTCGGCTACCGGGGCGGCTCGCTGGCCCGCGCGGGCGGCGAGCGGGTGCCCGACGGGCCGCTGCGGCTGGCCGACGGCTCCCGGGCGCGCCTGTTCGACCTGCTGCGCGGCCCGCACTTCACGCTGCTGTCCCCGGACCCCGCGCCCCGCGTGCCGGGTGGCCCGCAGGTGCGGGCGTACGCGCCGGCCGAGCCGTACGGCGGGGTGCGGCACACGCTCGTGCGCCCGGACGGCCACGTCGGGATCGCCACGGACTCCGCCGCCGAGCTGGCCCACTACCTGACGCTGGTGTGAGGCCCTTTGTAGTGGACCTGTAGTGGCTCTCTTGCGCCCCCGCACATCCTTGGATCTCAGCGGGCGCCACCCGTGCGCCCCGAGCAACCAGGGAGATCCTCATGGTCAAGACCGCTCGCCGTTACGCCAAGTACGCCGTCAGCGCCCTGTCCACCGCCATTTTCGTGCTGAACGGCTGATCACCCTCGCGTGCACCCCCGGGGGACCGCGTCTCCCGGGGGGCCACCCCCACGAGCGGAAGGACGAGGCGTGTTCGGCACCGCGGTACGCCAGCTCGGTTATGCCTGGTCGATGATGTCGGGCCGCAGGTTCCGCCTGCGGGACGTGAACGCGCTGGCCGACGACATGCGCGTGACCCTGGAGACGTTCGGGTCCCCGGGCGAGGGCGCCGACGACATGCTCGCGGGCAGCGACCCCGAGCTCCAGGAGGACCTGACCCGGCGGCGGCTGCGGCGCACGGTCCGCCACGCGGCCGCCGAGAGCCCCTACTACCGGCGCTGGTTCGAGGCGAACGGCGTGGACCCCGGCTCCATCACGCCCGCGACGCTGTCCACGATCCCGCCCACCACCAAGGCCGACCTGCGCGGCATGCCCGCCGCCTTCGTCTCCGACCGCGCCCGCCCGGTCGTGCTCGCGCACACGACGGGGACGACCGGGACGCCCACCATGGTGTGGTTCTCGGCGTACGAGATCGAGCTGATGTCCTCGATGTCGGCGCTGGCGCTCATGCTCGCCGGCAACCTGCGCTCCGCCGACCTGTGGGCCAACGCGATCAGTTCGCGGTCCATCGCCCAGATCCTCACCGAGCGGGCCGTCACGCGGACCGGGGCCGCGTTCGTGCACCTGGGCGCCGTCGATCCGGCCGTCGCGCTCGACCGGCTGGCCACCCCGATGCACGTGCCCGGCAAACACCCGCAGATCACCCAGCTGAACGTGACCGCCTCCTACCTGGCGGCGCTGGTCCAGGAGGCCGAGCGGGGCGGCTGGCAGGCCGGCGACTTCGGCCTGAGCACGATCTGGTCCGGCGGCGAGGTGCTGACCGACGCGCTGCGCGTGCGCGCGGAGCACACGTTCGGCGCGCAGGTCCGCGACGGCTACTCCATGACCGAGATCGCCCCCGTGGGCGGCCGGGTCTGCGCCGACGGCCACCTGCACCTGCCGGCCGACCAGGGGCTGGTCGAGATCCTGGACCCCGTCACCCTGCGGCCCGCCGAGCCGGGGGCCGTCGGCACGATCGTGGTCACCCCGTACTCCACCTACCGCGACACCACCCTGCTGCTCCGGTACGTCACCGGCGACCTGGTCAGGGTCCTGCGCGCGGACGAGCAGCCGTCGTGCGCGCTGGCCGCGCTGCCCGCGACCTCGCGCGTGCTCGGGCGGGTGTCGCCCGGCGGGCTCACCACGCGCGACGTCCTGGACGTGCTGCAGGCCGAGCACGCGCTGCCGCTGCCCACGCGCTGGTCGCTGGAGGGCTCCCTGCTGTACGTCGTGGCCGGCAAGTCCGACGCGGGCCTGCTCGGCCGCCTGGAGGAGCGGGCGCACGGGCTGCCCCTGGACGGCATCGTCCTGGTCGAGACCGCCGAGGACCTGCCCACCCCCTGCCGGCTCCGCGCCGACCTGCTGGAGCTCAGCTTCGAGCGAGGACTGTGATGACCCCGTACGTGCCGGCGCTGTACGCGCTCGTCGCCCTGACCGTCGCGCTGACCGCCGCCTATCTGGGCCGCTACGTCATGGCCAGGCCGCCGGTGGGCCGGATGGTGGGCGCCGACATTGCGGTCATGGTCGCCGCACTGGTGGTGATGCCGTTCGCGTACCTGCACCTGCCGACCGGCGTCGTGGTGTCGGTCTTCGGGCTGGTGGTGCTGACGCTGGGGCAGCTCACGCTCGCCCCCGTGCTGGGCGGCCGGTGGGCGACGGCGGCGGTGCTGCTGCTGTGCGCCGCCGACGTGGCCGTCTATCTCGCCGGATGGCCGGCCGGGGTTCTGGTGGTCAACGACGTGCTGCTGATGCTGCTCGTCGTCGGCGCGGTGAACCTGTGGGTGCAGGCGGCGGTCACGCCCGGCCAGGTGGCCGCGCTGGCGGTGGCGCTCACCGTCTACGACACGCTGGCCACCGGGCTGTCCTCACTGACCCTCGACTTCGTGCAGCGCATGCAGGGGCTGCCGTTCGCTCCCGTGCTGGCCACCTCCTACGGGGAGGACCCCTCGCTGATCGGCCTCGGGGACTGCCTGATGTTGTCGCTCTGGCCGGCGGTGGCGGTCCGGGCGTACGGGAAGGCGGCGGCGTGGTGGGCGGCGGGGCTGGAGGCGGTGCTGCTGGCGGTCTCCATCGCCGTCGTGCTGGGCGGCGGGCGGCCCATCCCGTTGCTGACCGCGCTCGGCCCGCTGATCTTCGTCCAGTGGCTGTACTGGCGGCGGTGGTCGGCCCGGCGCACGCCCGCGCCGGTCCGGCCCGCGGTGAACCGGGCGCTGGACGTCCCGGCCGGCGCGCCCGAGGGGGTGTGGGCCGCGCTGGACGGCGGCGCGCTCGTCGGCGAGGGCGCCACCCCGGGCCAGGCCCGCCGCGCGGCCCGGCTGGCGGGCGCGACCGGCACCCCGGTCGTCCGGTGGCTCCAGAACTGAGCCGAAGGCCCGCGCCGGCTCCGCCGGTGATCCCTCACGACTCGCCGGGAGCCGGTCGTCACGGCTCGTCGCGGGGGCGGTCCTCCAGGCAGGCGGCGAGCTGGCGGCCTTCCGGGGTGTCGCCGAACAGGGTCAGGGCCTGCCGCCACGCCGCGGCCGCCTCCTCGTGCCGTGCGAGGCGGGCGTGGGCGCGGCCCATCTCCGTGAGCGTGCGGGCCCGCCACACCTGCGGGCCGTCGCGGCCGAGCCGGTCCAGCGCGGCGGCCAGATGCCGCAGCGCCTCGCCCGGGTCGCCCTGGCGCAGCCGGACCACGCCGAGCGCGTGCCCGCTCAGGGCCTCGCCCAGGACGTCGCCGCACTCCACGAACAGCCGCAGGCTCGCCGCCAGTGTCTCGGCCGCCTCCTCGAACCGGCCGAGCGCGCCCAGCGCCTCGCCCAGCCTGCGCAGCACCTTGCTCGTCTCGACCCGGTCGCCGAGGGCCTGGGCGGTCAGCAGGCTCTCGCGGTAGCACGCGACCGCCTCGGCCGTCTCGCCCGCCTGGTAGCAGGCGGTGCCGAGGGCGCGCAGCAGGTTGCCGCGGGTGCCGTGGTCCTCCTCGCCGGTCTCCGCCAGCCGGGCACGGGCGATCTTGACGGCCTGGTCGTACTCGCCGCGTTCGATGTGGATCCAGATCGGCCACGTCCAGGCGTAGGCCAGGCCGGCGGCGTCGTCGTGCGCGGCCAGCAGCTCGATCGCCGCGTACGCGTCGGACAGCGCCTCCTCCAGCCGGCCCGAGCCGTGGCGGTCGGCGGCCCGGCTGATCAGCGCGTACGCGGCCCCGTGCCGGTCGCCGACCCGTTCGAAGGCGGCCAGCAGCTCTCCGCAGGCCGCGTCGGCGGCCGGGAAGCGGCCCCGCTCGATGTCCATGTTGACCAGCAGCAGCCTGGACCGCAGGGCCGTGCGCTCGTCGCCCGCCGCGGTGGCCGCCGCGATCACCGCGTGCTGGACGCGCTCGGCGTCGGCCAGGAATCGTTCCATCGTCAGGTAGCCGGTCAGGTGGTGGGCCAGCTCGGCGGCGGTGGCGACCTGTCCCAGCTCGGCGGCGGTGGTGACGGCGAGCACCAGCGTGCGCCGCTCGGCCGACAACCACGCCGTGCCGGAAGCCGTGCCGGAAGCCGGGCCGGCGGACGCGTCGGGGCCGGGCTGCCCGCGTTCGTAGGGCGGGGACAGCGGGATGGGCAGCCCGCGGGCGGCGGCCCTGGTCCTGCGGAGGCTTTCCAGCGCGAGCCGGGTCAGCGCGGCGCGCCGCTGCCCGGCGGGCTCCTCCGCCTCGGCGCGTTCCCTGGCGTAGACGCGCAGCAGGTCGTGCAGCCGGTAGCGGGGCTGGCCGGCGGCGTCGATCTCGGTGGAGGTGAGCATGCCGCGCGCGACCAGCGTCTCCAGGACGGCGTCGGCCTCCCGCGCGGGCAGGCCGAGCAGGGCGGCGGTGGTCCACTCGGCGACGCTGTCCAGCCCGGCCAGCCCGAGCAGGCGGAAGGCGTGCCTGGCCCACTCCGGCAGCGCCGCGTAGCCGGGCTCGAACGTCGCCCGCACGTCGAGGCCGCCGACGACCAGCTCGTCCAGGTCGTGGCCGGCCAGGCGGGTGGCCAGCTCGCGGACCGGCCAGACCGGGCGGATGGCCAGGCGGGCGCCGGCGACCCTGAGCGCCAGCGGCAGCCGGCCGCAGGAACGCAGGATCTCCTCGGCGGCGTCCGGCGCGGCGCCGATCCGGTCGCGGCCGGCCACGCGTTCGAGCAGCAGCCGGGCGTCCCGCTCGCCGGGGAGGTCGAGCGGGAGCCGGACGGCCCCCTCCAGCGCGGGCAGCGGCGAGCGGGAGGTCACCAGGACCGCGCCGCGCGGCGTGCCCGGCAGCAGGTGGCGGAGCTGCGCCTCGTC
>NZ_JBFAOM010000106.1:0-6601 GCF_040675235.1 Nonomuraea sp. NPDC049637 | reverse complement strand
CCCGTGCCGCGCGAGCCCGGGCCGGACAACGGCTGGGGCCTGCGCGTCGTCGAGCTGCTGTCCACCGGCTGGGGCGTCTCCCGCCCCGAGGGGGACGGAGCCGAGGGCGACGGAGAGGGCGGCAAGGTGGTGTGGTGCGAGCTGGCGCCCCACGTCGTCGCGCTCACCCAGGAGCGCTCCAGGGCATGATCGAGTTTCGGTCTTCCGCCGGGCCGTGCGAAGCTGCAGTATGCCCGGTCAAGACAGGCAGTCAGAGGACATCCAGCTGCTCGTCCGCAGCGTCGTCGACTACTCGATCTGTCTCCTCGACCCCGCGGGCCATGTGACCAGCTGGAACGCCGGCGCCGAGCGCATCAAGGGCTACCGGGCCGAGGAGATCATCGGCCGCCACTTCTCGGTCTTCTACCCGCCCGAGGCCGTCGCGGCCGGTCGTCCGGAACAACTGCTGGGCCGTGCGGCGGCGGCCGGCCGGGTGGCCGACGAGGGCTGGCGCGTCCGCAAGGACGGCGCCCGGTTCTGGGCGCGCGTGGTCATCACCGCCCTGCGCGACGAGCGGGGCCTGCTGCGCGGGTTCGGCAAGGTCACCGGCGACCTGACCGAGCGCCGCCTGGCCGAGCAGGCGATGCGCGACAGCGAGGAGCGCTTCCGCCTGCTGGTCCAGAACGTCGTCGACTACGCCATCTTCATGCTCGACGCCCAGGGCCGGATCGTCAGCTGGAACGCCGGCGCCGAGCGCATCAAGGGCTACCGGGCCGAGGAGATCATCGGCCGCCACTTCTCGGTCTTCTACCCGCCCGAGGACGTCGCGGCCGGCAAGCCCGCCATGGAGCTGGAGGTCGCCGTCGCCGACGGCCGGTGGGAGGAGGAGGGCTGGCGCGTCCGCAAGGACGGCACCAGGTTCTGGGCCAGCGTGGTCATCACCGCCCTGCACGACGAGCGCGGCGAGCTGCGCGGGTTCGGCAAGGTCACCCGCGACCTGACCGAGCGCCGCAACGTGGCCCGCGCCCTCGACGAACGCGGCATGCTGCTGGCCCACCTGGTCCGCGCCCAGGAGGTCGAACGCCGGCGCATCGCCTACGACGTGCACGACGACACGATCCAGTCCATGGTCGCCGTCGGCATGCGCCTGCGCGCGATGGAGAGCGGCCTCGGCGGTGAGCAGGCCGCCGAGCTGCGCGGCATCGGCGAGGCCGTCGAGGCGGCCGTCGCCCGCCTGCGCGACCTGACCTTCGAGCTGCGCCCACCGGCTCTCGACGAGGAGGGCCTGGTCGAGGGCCTGGCCGGCTACCTGCGGCAGGTGACGGCCGGCACCGGGCTGTCGTTCGAGATCGACCACCGCCTCGACGCCGACCCGCCGCCCGAGGCCGCCGTCACCATCTTCCGGATCTGCCAGGAGGCGATCACGAACGTGCGCAAGCACGCCCGCGCCACCTCGATCAGGCTCTCGCTGGTCTCGCTCGACCGCGGCGTGCACGTACGCGTCGCCGACGACGGCACCGGGCTGCCGCCGGGCGCCGAGGGGCCGCTGCGCCACTTCGGGCTGATCGAGATGCGCGAACGGGCCGAGATCGCGGGCGGCTGGTGGAGCCTGACCGACCGGCCGGGAGCCGGGACCACCGTGGACTTCTGGGTGCCGGCCGTCCCGCACGCCTGACCGCCGCTCACCGGCGGGGGAGCACCTCCACGGCCTGGCGGGCGATCTCCCACTCCTCGTCCGTGGGCACGACCAGCACCGCCACCTCCGCGCCCGGCGGCGAGACCGCCCGCTCCCCGGCCGGGCCGGCCGCGTTCAGCGCGGGGTCCACGGTGATGCCGAGCCGGTCGAGCCCGGCCAGGGACTCCGCGCGGGTGGCCGCGTCGTGCTCGCCGACGCCGCCGGTGAACACGATCGCGTCCAGGCGGCCGAGCAGGGCGTAGTACGCGCCGACGTACTTGCGGATGCGCCGGGTGTAGACCTCCAGGGCCAGCCGGGCCTCCTCGTCGCCGCGGGCCCGCACCTCGCGCATGTCGAGCGTCCCGGCCAGGGCGCGCAGGCCGCCCTCGTGGCTGAGCGCGCGCTCCACCTCCTCGCCGCCCATGCCGCGCACCCGCGCCAGGTAGCCGGCGATCGCGGGGTCCACGTCGCCGGAACGGGTGCCCATCACCAGCCCCTCCAGCGGGGTCAGCCCCATGGAGGTGTCCACGCTGCGCCCGCCGGACATCGCCGTCGCGCTGGCGCCGTTGCCCAGGTGCAGCACGACGAGGTCGAGCCCGGCCAGGTCGCGGCCGAGGAGGGCGGCGGCGCGGCGGGAGACGTAGGCGCAGGAGGTGCCGTGGAAGCCGTAGCGCCGCACGCCGAGCTCCCGCCAGGCCCGCGGCACCGCGTACGTGTACGCCTGCGGCGGCAGCGTGAGCTGGAACGCCGTGTCGAACACCGCCACCTGCGGCACCCCGGGGAACGCCGCCCGCGCCACCCGGATCCCCGCCAGGTTCACCGGGTTGTGCAGCGGCGCGAGCGGCGCCAGCTCCTCGATCGCGGCGATCACCTCGTCGTCCACGAGCGCCGGGCCGGTGAAGCGGGTGCCGCCGTGCACGACCCGGTGCCCGACGGCGACCGGCTCCAGCCCCGGCCCGGCCCGCTGGAACGCCTCCAGCATCGCCGCCAGCCCCTCGGCGTGCCCGGGGAACCGCTCCTCCCGCACGTACGGCGGCCCGCCGCCGGCGTGGTGCGTCAGCCGCCCGCGCTCCTCGCCGATGCGCTCCACCAGCCCGCGCGCCGGACGCTCGCGGGTGCGCACGTCCACCAGCTCGTACTTGATGGAGGAGGAGCCGGTGTTCAGGACGAGAATTCGGCCGGCCATGTCCACGACCTGATCTCCGCCGGGTCCTCGCCGTGCTCCCTGGTGTGGGCGCGGGCCCGCAGCCGCGCGTCGCTCATCCGCTGGCGCAGGTGCGCGGCCTTGGAGCCGAGCCCCGGCACCCGGTCGATGACGTCGATGACCAGGTGGTAGCGGTCGATGTCGTTGAGCATGGCCATGTCGAACGGCGTGGTCGTGGTGCCCTCCTCCTTGTAGCCGCGCACGTGCATGTTGGCGTGCCCGGTGCGGCGGTAGGCGAGCTGGTGGATGAGCGAGGGGTAGCCGTGGAAGTTGAAGATGATCGGCCGGTCCACGGTGAACAGCGTGTCGAACTCGGCGTCCGGCATGCCGTGCGGATGCTCCGACCGCGGCTGCAGCCGCATCAGGTCCACCACGTTGACGACGCGCACCTTCAGCTCCGGCAGGTGCTCGCGCAGCAGCGCCGCGGCGGCCAGCGTCTCCTGGGTCGGCACGTCGCCCGCGCAGGCCAGCACCACGTCCGGCTCGCTGCCCTGGTCGGTGGAGGCCCACGGCAGGATGCCCAGGCCGCGCGTGTTGTGCGCGATCGCCTCCTCCATCGTGAACAGGTCCAGCACCGGCTGCTTGCCCGCCACGATCACGTTGACGTAGTCGCGCGAGCGCAGGCAGTGGTCGGCCACCGACAGCAGGGTGTTGGCGTCCGGCGGCAGGTAGACCCGCACCACCGACGCCTTCTTGTTGACGACCACGTCCAGGAAGCCGGGGTCCTGGTGGCTGAAGCCGTTGTGGTCCTGCCGCCACACGTGCGACGACAGCAGGTACGTCAGCGACGCCACCGGCCGCCGCCACGAGATCTTCTGCGACGACTCCAGCCACTTGGCGTGCTGGTTGAACATGGCGTCGATGATGTGGATGAACGCCTCGTAGCAGTTGAACAGGCCGTGCCGGCCGGTCAGCAGGTAGCCCTCCAGCCAGCCCTGGCACAGGTGCTCGCTCAGCACCTCCATCACCCGGCCGCCGGGGGCCAGGTTCTCGTCCGTGGGCAGCAGCTCGGCCTCCCACGCCCGGTCGGTGACCTCGAACACGTCCTGCAGCCGGTTGGAGGCGGTCTCGTCGGGGCCCATCAGCCGGAAGTTGCGCGGGTTGCCGGCGATCACGTCGCGCAGGAACCCGCCGAGCACCCGCGTCGGCTCGGTCAGCTGCGCGGCCGGGGACTTGACCTCGACGGCGTGCCGGCGGAAGTCCGGCAGCCGCAGCGGCTTCAGCAGCTCGCCGCCGTTGGCGTGCGGGTTGGCGCTCATCCGCAGCGGCCCCCGCGGCACCGTCGCCAGCACCTCCTCGACCGGCCTGCCGTCGGAGCCGAACAGCTCCTGCGGCCGGTACGAGCGCATCCACTCCTCCAGCATCGCCAGGTGCGCCGGGTTCTCCCGGACCCCGGCCAGCGGCACCTGGTGGGCCCGCCAGGTGCCCTCGACCGGCTTGCCGTCCACCTCGCGCGGGCCGGTCCAGCCCTTCGGCGTGCGCAGGACGATCATCGGCAGCCGCCGGTCCTGGCCGTCCTTGTACTCGGCCAGCTCGTCGAAGACGGTGTCGAGGGTGGCGGCCATCTCCTCGTGCGAGGGGCCGACCAGGTGGGGGCGGTAGCCGTACCCCTCCATGAGCTTGAACAGGTCCTGCTCGGGGATGCGGGCCAGCACGGTGGGATTGGCGATCTTGTAGCCGTTCAGGTGCAGGATGGGGAGCACGACGCCGTCGCGCCGGGGGTCGAGGAACTTGTTGGAATGCCAGCTCGCGGCCAGCGGGCCGGTCTCGGCCTCGCCGTCGCCGATGACGCAGGCCACCACCAGTCCGGGGTTGTCGAACGCGGCGCCGTAGGCGTGGGCGAGGGAGTAGCCCAGCTCGCCGCCCTCGTGAATGGAGCCGGGCGTCTCGGGCGCGACGTGGCTGGGGATGCCGCCGGGGAAGGAGAACTGGCGGAACAGCCGCCGCATGCCCTCGACGTCCTGCGAGACGTCCGGATAACGCTCGGTGTAGGAGCCCTCCAGCCAGGCGTGCGCGACGGCGGCGGGCCCGCCGTGGCCGGGACCGGCGATGTAGATCATGTCCTGGTCGCGTTCGGAGATCACCCGGTTGAGGTGGGCGAAGCAGAAGTTGAGCCCCGGGGTGGTGCCCCAGTGGCCGAGCAGGCGCGGCTTGATGTGCTCGGGGCGCAGCGGCTCGGTCAGCAGCGGGTTGTCCAGCAGGTAGATCTGCCCGACGGACAGGTAGTTGGCCGCCCGCCAGTACGCGTCTATGTGGTCCATGCCCCTGCCCATTCCTCCGCAGGCGGTGCTGAATCCCCGGGCTGCCGATAATGTGCCGTCACATGGCGCTGCGCAGTTCCCGCTGGTACTCCGGTGACGACAGGAACTCCTACATCCACCGGGCCTGGATGCGCCGCGGCCTGCCGCGCGAGGCGTTCGAGGGCGAGCGGCCGCACATCGCGATCGCCAACAGCGCCTCCGACCTCGCGCCGTGCAACTCCCATCTCGACGAGGTCGCCCGCAGCGTCATGGACGGCGTGTGGGCGGCCGGCGGCGTGCCGCTCGACCTGCCCGTCCTGTCGCTGGGCGAGACGAACGTGCGCCCGACCGCCATGCTCTGGCGCAACCTGGCCGCCATGGCCGCGGAGGAGCTGCTGCGGGCCAACCCGATCGACGGCGTGGTGCTGCTCGGCGGCTGCGACAAGACCGTCCCGGCGCTGCTCATGGCCGCCGCCTCGGTCGACCTGCCGGCGCTCGTCGTGCCCGGCGGCCCTATGCTGACCGGGCACTTCCGTGGCGTGCCGCTCGGCTGCGGCACCGACGTGTGGCGGCTCAGCGAGGAGGTGCGGGCCGGCACGCTCTCCCGCGAGGCGTTCCTCGCCTCGGAGTCGTCCATGATCCGCAGCCGTGGCCACTGCAACACGATGGGCACCGCCTCCACCATGGCCTGCATGGCCGAGGCGCTCGGCATGACGCTGCCCGGCACGGCCGGCACTCCGGCCCCCGACAGCCGCCTGCTGGAACGCGCGCACGACAGCGGCCGGCTGGCCGTCGAGCTGGTACGCGCGGGCCGCCGCCCCAGCCACGTCATGACCAGGGCCTCCTTCCTCAACGCCATCGTGACGCTGGCCGCGATCGGCGGCTCCACCAACGCGGTCGTGCACCTGCTGGCCATCGCCGGGCGGCTCGGCGTCGAGCTGAGCCTCGACGACTTCGACCGGGCCGGCTCGGGCGTGCCGCTGCTGGCCGACCTCCAGCCCGCCGGCCGTCACCTGATGGACGACCTGTTCCGGGCGGGCGGCCTGGCCGCCCTGCTGCGGGAGGTCGAGGACCTGCTCGACCCCGCGGCGATCACCGTCACCGGCAGGCCGCTGGCCGAGCACCTGGCCGGCGCGGAGATCTGGGACGACACCGTGATCCGGCGGCGCTCCGACCCGCTGCTGCCCGACGCGGGCATCGCCGTGCTGCGCGGCAACCTCGCACCCGACGGCGCCGTGATCAAGCCCGCGGCCGCCTCGCCGGAGCTGCTGCGCCACCGCGGCAGGGCGATCGTCTTCGACGGCGTCGAGGACGCCAGGGCCCGGCTCGACTCGCCCGGCCTCGACGTCGACGAGACCTCGGTGCTGGTGCTGCGCGGCTGCGGCCCCAGGGGCTACCCGGGCATGCCGGAGGTCGGCAACCTGCCGCTGCCGCGCAAGCTGCTGGCCAGGGGCGTGCGCGACATGGTGCGGGTCAGCGACGCCCGGATGAGCGGCACCGCGT
>NZ_JBFAOM010000105.1:0-6646 GCF_040675235.1 Nonomuraea sp. NPDC049637 | reverse complement strand
CCCGGTGCTGCCGCGCTGGTTGGGCGCGACCACGGCGACGCCTTCGTCGGCCAGCCGCTGGAACAGCGGGTCGTAGCCGAGCCGCCAGGCCGACTCGGGGCCTCCGTGCAGGGCCAGCACGACGCGCCCGGCGGCGACGGGGTCGCCGTAGACGACGGCTTCGACGGGTCCGGCCGGGCCGTCGAAGCAGCGCGCGGCGGCGTAGGTCCGCCCGGTCCCGCCGTCCGGTCCCGGGACCGTCACCACGTGCGGCGGCAGGCCGGGAGCGGAATGCACCAGCCGCAGCCTGCCCGCGCTCCAGGCGGCCATCGGCAGGATCGTGCCGCTCGCCGGCCCCGCCTCCAGGAAACCGTCCTCGGCCAGGTCGTACAGCACGGCGCGGCAGCGCACGCCCGCCGCGACCGCCAGTGCCAGGCGCCGGCCGGCCGGGTCGAGGGCGAGCGGGGTGACCACGCCCTCGACGGCGTTCAGCTGCTCGGGGAAGACGGTGGGCGCGTCCGCGTCGCGCGGGCGGATCCCCAGGCGGTGGCCGTCCGGGGTCTCGCGGGCGGTCAGCAGGACGCCTGCCTCAGGGGCGGCGAGCAGCAGGCGCTCGCGCCGGTCCAGGCCGGGGAGCGGGGACACGGCGCCGTCGGACAGGTCCAGCACCACCGTGCGCGTCCGGGAGCCGGCCGGCACGGCCAGGGCCAGCAGGCTCCCGGACGGGTCGAGCCAGACGCCCCCGGCCAGCGGCCCCGGCACATGGGCCACGAGCTCGGGCGGCTCGGGCCGGCCGGACAGCCGCCACACGGCCGTGCCGCCCGCCGGGGTCGTGCGGAAGGCCAGCGCCGCGGTTCCCGCGCCGCGGCCCGCCACCAGCCGCAGCCCGCCACCCGTGACGGCGGCCAGGTCGTGCGCCGACCAGCCCGTGCCGTCCCGGTCCGGGACGACGAGGAGCAGCCGGTGCGTCCCCCCGCTTCCGGCCCGGCTCAGCAGGACGGCGCCGTCGTCCGTCGGGACCGCGGTGCTCGCGGGACTCTCGCCGTCCCAGGAACGCAGGACGCGGGACCGGGGACGCGCGCCGGTCAGGTCCCACAACTCCGGGGCCAGGGGACGGCGGCCCTCGGCGGTCAGGCACACGGCGTACCGCCCCAGGCCGGAGAACCGGAAGCCCAGCCGGAGCATCGTCTCGCTCACGATCCCGCCGATGCCGATGCCGATGCCGATGCCGATGCCGGTGCCGGTGCCGGGACGCGCGCCGGGACGTCGGCCGTCCACGGACGCGGGCCGCCGTGACGCAGCCGCAGCAGGAAGTCCAGGACGCCCGCCAGCCCGGTGTTCCAGCCGAAGCTCACCGTGTCGCCGTTCTCGTCCGGCACCACCAGCAGCCCGTCCCGCAGCACCGCCCGCGCCTCCAGGCAGGCGGCCAGCTCCGCGGCCTGGGCGCGGTAGTCCGCCTCGCCCAGCAGGCCGGCCATGTCCAGCAGGAACTGCCCGTCACCGGCCAGCCCGTGGCAGGCGGCGGTCCCCGAGGACAGCCGCGAGCCGCGGACGGCGACGGCGGCGGCCTTCGCCGCGTCCAGGAAGTCCGGCTCGCCGGTGACGGAGTGGAGCCGGACGAGGAAGCTGCCGACCCCGGAGGAGCCGCTGCACCAGTGCGTCATCCGGACGCCGCCGCCGGGGAACTCCGGCCACCAGGCCGCCGCGCCGGTGCGCTGGGCGGCGGCCAGCAGCGTCCGCCCGGCGAGCAGGGCCGTCTCCAGGTACTCGTCGCCCCCCGGGGTGGCGGCTGAGAGCAGGAAGGTCCCGATCCCCGCCACGCCGTGGGCGAAGCCGTAGTGCACGGCGCCGGCCAGCGCCGACGGGAAACGTTCCGGGATGGGCCACAACACGGTGCCGGGGGTGCGCTCGGCGCCGGCCACCAGGGCGTCCGCGCACCGTGCCGCCCGCTCCCGGAGGCGTTCGTCGCCGGTGGCCCGCCAGAGGTGCAGCAACGCCAGGCCCGTACCGGCCACGCCGTGGCAGACGTCCGGGTTCGGCCACGACGTCGGCAGGGTCAGCGCGAGGTCGATGCCCGCTGTGCGCAGCGCGTCGTCGCCGAGGGCGCGGCCGGCCTCGTGCAGCGCCCAGGCGATGCCGGCCCGGCCGAAGTGGAGTCCGGGCGAGGGCCTGGGCTCGCTGCCCAGCCGCCGGACCGTCCAGGCGGCGGCGTGGCGCAGCGCGGCGGCGATGCCGTCCCGCCCGGCCTCGCCGCTGCCCAGGACCGAGGAGTCCAGGCCCGTCGTGTCCAGGCCCGTCGTGTCCAGGGCCGGAGAGTGCAGGACCGACGCGAGCAGGGTGAGCACCCCGGCCGAGCCGTACTGCACGGCACAGGGGTCGGCGGTCTCGCCGAACCCGGAGACGGGCCACAGGCGCCGGGCGCCGGGATCGCGCTCCATCCGCCGGAGCGTGTGCACGATCCCGTCGCGGAGCAGTCGGTCCTGCCCGGCGACAGACAGACGGCGGGCGGCGCCCGCGGCCGCCGTGCCCCGGCTCGCGGCCGTCGCGGGCGGGGGTGAGGCGTGCAGGTCGGAGCCGGGCAGCGGCTCCAGGTCGTCGAGGAAGGCGCCGACGCGCCGCAGGTCCCAGCGCCGGGCCGGGTCCTCGCGCATCAGGCCGAGGAGCATCGGCCACAGCGCCCGGGCCACGGCGTCGCCCTCGGTCGCCACCTCGACCAGCCCGCGCACCCGGGTGTCCCACGAGCGGCCCGCGGGCGGGTCGTCGGAGCCCAGCAGCGGCCGGCACCCCGTGGCCAGGTGCAGCACCGTCGCGCCCAGGGCGTACAGGTCCGCCTCGGGCCCCGCGGCCGGCCCGTACATCGGCCCGCGCACCTGCTCGGGCGGCGCGTAACCGGCGGTGTAGGCCTTGGCGACGGGCGTGCCGGGGAGAGCGGCCATCTCCAGGTCGACCAGCCGGCAGGAGCCGTCCGGGCCGGCGATGACGTTGTTCGGCGTCAGGTCCCGCAGCACGAAGCCCCGCTCGTGCACGGCGGCGACCAGCCCGGTCAGCGCGCGCACCGCGGTCAGCGCCACGCGCGGCCAGCCGTCCGGGTCGGCGGCCCTGGCCTGCTCCGCCCAGGTGGTCAGTACGGTCCCGTCGAGGTGTTCCTGCGCGAGGAACAGGTTGTCCCCCTGCGTGAACAGGCCGACCTTGCGGCTCGTGACGCCGAGCGGCCCGAACACGTCCAGCATGTCGGCCTCGTGGCGGAGCCGGTCGCGTTCGTCCTGGCCCTGCAGGGTGGCGCTGATGTGCGGGCGGGCCTGCTTGATAACGACCTGGGCGCCGGAGAGCCGGTCCTCCGCCAGGAACACCCCGCCCTTGGCGCCGTGGCGGATGGCCTGACGCACCACGAACCGTCCGGCCAGCTCGACGGCCTCCGGCGCGCCGGTCCGCGCCGGGGCCCGACCGGACTCGAACGGGCAGTCGGCCCACTCCGGCGGCGAGTACCAGGCGTTGCGCCGGTCCACCAGGCAGGCGCCGTCGGGGGCGGTCAGCGGCGAGCTGTAGACGCCGTCGTTGTCGAGCACGCTGCGCGCGGAGAACACGCCGTAGCGGTAGTGGACCAGGCTGCCCGGCCGGTAGGCCCGGTCGGACAGGACGGGCGGGCCCGGCAGGCCGTACGTGGCCCGGTGCAGGTCCTCGGCGATGGCCGTCGCCGCCTCGTCGTCCGGGGGATAGACGGTGATGAACTTGCCGGTCGATCCCCGGTGGACGTTCCTGGACAGCAGGCCGGTCAGGTCGGCGAACGTGGCCGCGAACTTGAACGGGCACCGATGCCGTACCAGCACCTCGGCCGCCCGTGCCAGCACGACGGGGGCCGACAGCGGCGTCGCCGACACGTGCAGCTTCCATCCCTGGTCCCGCGTCCCGGCCTCCCGGGGAGCCACGTACGTCCATGGAGGGCGGTGGCGGACGTCCCACCCGTCCCCGGCGGACCGTCGCAGGGCGGCCCGCACGAGGTCCTCCAGCACGTGGAGATCCGCGCTCATTTGCTCGTCCGTGCCTGCGGTGCTCATGCTCACGCCACAACCTCACGCCTGATCGGATTCGGGACGTTCCCGTCGGCCGCTGGGGCCCGCCGGTGAACGGCGAACGGCTGCACGGCGGCGGCCGAGCGGGCCGCCGCCGTCGGGTCGATCAGTAGAAAAGGCTGAGCGCGAAGCGCGAACCGGACACCTCGCACCGGAAATCCTGGACGATGCCCCCGCTGGTGACGGCGCTGAAACCGGCTCGCACGCACTGGTCGCGGTACTGGTAGTAGCCCGCCAGGTGCCACGACCCGGACACGGCGGATGCGGACACAGTGGACGCGGACACAGTGGACGCGGACACGGCGGACGCAGGCATGGCCGAGCCGGTGACGGCGCCGAGAGCGAGCCCACCCGCGACGAGGGCGGCCGCGGTCAGACGTCGAGTGCTCATGTTTCCTCTTCTCCTCAGGGAACGGCGTTCTGCCGTCAAGATCTGCCAGGAGACTTGGGAAACACTTGTGGGCCGCCCTTAAGGCTGTGGCGGCGTCCTTAATGCGGCCTTCAGGGCGTGCTGCGTCCGGTGCGCAGGCCGTCGAGGATGAGCGCGAGGTAGCGGCGCCACGGTTGCGCGGCGCCGGAGGACGGCAGGTCCATCACCGAGTCGATCATCGAGACGATGGGCGCGATGTCGTCCACCGTGATGTCGGCGCGCAGTGTGCCCTGTTCCCTGGCGCGGGTGATGAGGCGGCCGCAGGACTCGGCGATGCCCTCGCGGGCGCGCTCGATCGACTCGCTCTCGCCCGCGCCGCGCCGCATGAGCTCGCGCAGCCCGCGGTCGGTCGCGGCCTGTTCCAGGGCGTGTTCGATGAAGGCCCGCAGGGCCTGGTAGGCGTCCTGGGCCGCCTGCGCGGCCTGTGCGGCGGCGCGGATCTCGTCGAGCTTGCCGGCGTAGACGGCCTCGGCCAGGGCCTCCTTGTTGGGGAACCGGCGGTAGACGGTGCCGACGCCGAGCCCCGCGTGGTGGGCGACGTCGTTGAGCGTGGCCTGCAGCCCGCGCGCCGCGAACACCTCCCGCGCCGCCGCCAGGGTGCGCTGCCGGTTGTGCTCGGCGTCGCGGCGCAGCGCCGGTGTCTCTTCGCTCATGGCATCCCGTCCGTCGGCTAACTGGATACATCATATCCGCTTCGTGTTAGGCTCCATGACGTAAGCGGATATGCCATATCCACTTCGGTGGATGTGCCGACGAGAGCGGGTGAACATGCAGACCGTGATCATCACTGGCGGCACCGACGGGTTCGGCAAGGGGCTGGCCCTCCACTACCTCCGGCAGGGCGCTCACGTGGTCGCCATCGGCAGCACCGCCGGAAAGGGGGAGGCCCTGCTCGCGGAGGCGGAAGCGGAGGCGGAGGCCCTGGCCGGGCGGGCCACGTTCGTGCGCGCCGACCTCACCTCGCTGGCCGCCTGCCGGGGCGTCGTCGATCGCCTCGCCGCGGACCACCCGGTCGTGGACAAGCTGATCCTCTGCGCCCAGCGCTACCGGCTCCTCGGCGGCCGTGCGACCACCGGCGAGGGCTTCGAGCACAGCTTCGCGCTGGCCTACCTCAGCCGTTTCGTGCTCAGCCACGGCCTGCACGACGTGCTGCGGGCCGCGCGGCGTCCGGTCGTCATGAACGTGGGCACGCCCGGCGTCCCGCTGGGCCGCATCCATTGGGACGACCTGCAGCTGACCAGGGGGGGCAGACCAAGTACGAGAGAAAGGGGCAGTGCCCCCTCCCACCTCGGAGAAGTTGCTGATCAGTGAGTACGGCGACGCGGTGCCAGGGCCTCGGTGACCTTGGCGATGGCTTCAGCGCCGGGTTTGACGTAGCGCATGGCGGTGCGGGGGTTCTTGTGCCGGGTCTTGCCCATGATGAGCTGCAGCGGGATCTCGGCGTCGCCGAGGTGGGTGGCGGCGGAGTGGCGCAGTTGGTGCAGGTCGAGGCCGGCGTACTTCTCTAGCAGGACGCGAGCGCGGTCGTAGCCGAGGCGGGCGCGGCCGGTGTGCGGGCAGATGTCGGCGGCTGCAGGGCGGCGGGCCGGGACGGGGCGACGTTCGGACAGGAACAGCGGGCCGTGGGTGCGAGTGCTGCCGTCCGGGAGCCGGAGCAGGCGGGGCAGCAGGTGGGCGGTGCCGCGCTCCCAGTACACCCACTCGATCGCGCCGCCCTTGGACCGGACCGGCGCCCGCCGATGCTCCACGTCGAGGTCCTCGACGTTCAGCGCCAGGATCTCCGCCGCTCTGGCAGCTGTTTCGTAGAGCATGCGCCACAGCGTTCGCTCCCGAAGCGGGATGTCCCGGCGGGACAGCAGCCGGTGGATGGTGGTCTTGGCGACGGCGCGGGTCTCATCCGCGGTTTCCTTGCGGCGTTCGGCGTCGGCCGGCACTGACGGGGCGGCCCAGTGCTTCTTGGCCTGACACCAGGTCAGCCAGGAGGTGACGGCGGCGCGGTTGCGGTTCCAGGTCGCCGGCGCGCGTCCGCCCCACAGCTCGACGAGCGCCTGGCCGACTTCGGCGTCGGTGACGTCGGCGAGCGGCCGGTCGCGGCCGAGCAGGGCGATGGTGCGGTCGATGGCCGAGGCGTAGGCGCGGTGGGTGTTGGGGTTGGCGGTACGCGCCG
>NZ_JBFAOM010000104.1:0-7010 GCF_040675235.1 Nonomuraea sp. NPDC049637 | reverse complement strand
CGGCGCGGGCCTGCAGCCGGGTGGCGGCGGCGGCTTCGCCCTGGGCGGCGGTCAGGGCCAAACGCGCCTCGGTCGCCTCCTGCCGGGCGGTCTCGGCGCGGCCTTCGGCGGTCTCGGCCCGGGCCTGGGCCTGGCGGCTGTCGTGCTCGGCACGCTCGCGGGCGAGGTCGGCCTCGGCGGCCGCGGACCGCAGGGTCTCGGCGTGCCGGGCGTGCTCTTCTGCGGCGGCGCGCAGCCGGTCGAGCTCGCGCCGGGCCTCCTCCAGCAGGGCGGCCGTCCGTTGCTGCTCGACCTCGGCCTGCTCCCGCTCGCGCAGCGCGTTGTCGCGGGCCTGCTCGGCCGCGCCCCGGGCGCGTTCGTGCTCGGCCACCTGGGCCCAGGCGCCGCGGGCATCCTCCTTGGCCGCGTCTACCTTGCTGTTGGCCTCCCGCTCGGCGCGGCGCTGCTCCCGCTCGGCGGCCTGCTGATTCTCCCGGGCGGCCTGGGCGCGGCGGTCGGCCAGCTCGGCGCGGGTGTCGGCCTCGTTCTTCTCGCGGCGCGCCTGCGCGGCGTCGGCGCGGGCGGCCTGGGCCTGCGCGATCGTGTCGGCGACGGCTTGCTCCAGATCGGCGCGCAGCCCGGCCGCCACCGCGGCGATCTGGTCGGCCAGCGGCCCGAGTACGGCCTGGGCCTGTTCCAGACGCACCTGCCCGCTGTCGCGGGCGGCGGCGGTCTCGGCCGGGACGCGCTCGCGGTGGTAGCGGGTGCGGTGATCGGGGCTGCAGTCAAGCGCGTCGGCGCGCTTGCCCGGCGGCAGGGCGCCGCCGCAGTACCGGCAGGCCCGCCGCCCGGCGGCGCGGGTACGCGCGGCGCGCTCGGCGGCGACTGTCTCCTCCACCCGGCCGGACAGCGGCTCCGGCACCACTCCCCCGTCCGCGACGTCCGCCGCGGGACCAGGATCGGACAGTTCGTCCACGGAAGGGACCCCGAGCTGTCCCGCGAGGGGTGCCACCGGAATACGGCAGAAACGGGCCGCGGGCTTGATCAGCCGTTAGGATCTTGGCTTTCACGCTGATTGGTGATGGTTACCAGGGGTTCGGGTGGCGTTGATCGGCCGCACGGCTTACCCGAGGTTCGTGCGGGCGGTGTCAGCGCGGGAGCTGGCGGAGGTGTTCACCCCCGCGGCCGACGAGGTGGAGTGGGCGCGCGGCAAGTCGCAGGATGACCAGCATCTGCTGGCGCTGCTGGTGTGGTTGAAGGCGTATCAGCGGCTCGGGTATTTCCCGAAGCTGGCTGATGTCCCAACGGTGGTGGCTGATCACATTCGCGGCGTGGTCGGGCTGCCGGAGGGACTTGTTCTGGCTGAAGCGGCCGAGCGGTCGGCCAAGCGGCATCGGAGCTTCGTGCGTACGCGGATGGGCGTGACATACGACGGAGCCGGGGTGCGGGCGGTAGCTGCTGCGGCGATCCGTAAGGCGGCGCAGGGGAAGGACGACCCGGCCGACTTGATCAACGTGGCGCTGGAGGAGCTGGTCCGCGCGCAGTGCGAGCTGCCGGGCTACACGACGCTGGACGAGTTGACCAAGACGATCCGTACCGAGGTGAACCGCGGATTCTTCACGCTCGTGGCGGGCCGGGTCGATGTCGCTGCTCGCGCGAGGCTGACCAGGCTGCTGGTGGTCGATCCGGTCACGCGGCGCAGCGAGTACGACGGGCTGAAGGACGTGGCGCAGGCCGCTTCGCTGGGCAAGTTCAAGGGACGCCTGGCATTCCTGCAGAACCTGGACGCGCTCGGCTCGACCGAGGAGTGGCTGAAGGATGTCCCTCCAGGGAAGATCGCGCACTTCGCGGGCGAGGCGCGCGTCACCGACGTCGCCGATCTGCGCAAGGTGCTGGACGAGGACAAGCGGCTGACGCTGATCGTCAGCCTGCTGCACACGGTGCGGACCGGGGTCCGCGACGACGTGGTGACGATGTTCTGCAAGCGCATGGCCGCGATCCACAAGAAGGGCCGCGATCAACTGGAGACGCTGCGCGAGATGCACCGCGCGGAATCCGAACGACTTCTCGGCGTGTTCGGCGACGTCCTGGACAGCGTCCGCGAGGCGCTCGACCCCGACCAACACCAGGTCGGACCGGCGGACGCCGATGTCCCGGCGCACACCCGGAGCAGCGCAGGTGACCACGGGCAGGAGGTGGCTGAACGAGCTGGCCGCCTGGCGCTGAAGGCGCTTGAGCAGGGTGGCGGGCTGGACGCGCTGGCGGCCGCGCACGAGGCGGTGTCGGCCCATCACGGTAACAACTACCTGCCGCTGCTGGACCAGCACTACCGATCGCACCGCTCGGCCCTGTTCACCTTGATCGACTCGATCGAGTTGGAGTCGACCAACGCCGACCGCAGCGTCATGGACGCGGTGGAATACCTGAAGGCCCAGCGCGGTGCCCGCTCCGCGTTCGTCCCCGAGCACATCACTGTGGAGCGGGCAGACCCGGACGGTGTCCCGGAATCTGTGACGCTATTGGTCAACGTGGACGCGTTCGCCTCGGTGATGTGGCGGAAGATTCTGAAGGATTCAGACCGTCCGGGAATGCTGGTGCGCCGGCACCTGGGTCTGCGTGTTCTCCTACCTCGCGGCCGAACTGCGCTCGGGCGACATCGCCGTGGCCGGGTCGGATTCCTACGCCAACCTGCACGACCAGCTCATGTCCTGGCAGGAATGCCAGCCGCTATCCGAGGAGTTCTGCGCCGAAGCCGGCCTGCCGACCGACCCGGCGGAGCTGACCGGCCACTACAAGAAGCTGCTCGCCGACACCGCCGCGGCGGTCGACGCCGGCTACCCCGGCAACACCGATCTCGTGCTGGAGGACGGCCGCCCGCTCCTGCGCCGCCGCAAGGGCGCCGAGCGCAACACCGAGGCGCTCAAGTTGGAGGAGGCCGTGCACAACCGGCTCCCGCAGCGCGATCTGCTCGACATCCTCACTCGCACTGCCTACCAACTCGGCTGGCATCACCACTTCGGGCCCGCTTCCGGCTCCGACACGAAGATCAAGGAATCGCTCGGCCGGTACGTGTTGACCGTGTTCACCTACGGCACACTGCTAGAGCCTGTACGGAGTTGGGATCAGAGGGATTGCCTGCGGTACGGCCAGCCGCACTGGTAGGCCATCGAACATGGCACGTGGAGACCTCACCGACGAAGAATGGTCCTTGATCGAGCCTCGCTTACCGCTGGGCGAGCGGGGTCCGATCCCGGATCTGCGGCGGCTGTTCAATGCGGTGATGTGGCGGTTTCGTACCGGCAGCCCGTGGCGTGACCTGCCGCAGGAGTACGGGCCGTGGTCCACCGCCTACGACCGGTTCCGCACCTGGGCACTGGACGGGGTGTTCGAGCAGTTGATGCACGCCGTGATCGCCGAAGCCGCAGCTCGGGGACAGGCCGACCTCGACCTGGTCAGCGTCGACTCCACCACTGCCCGCGCCCACCATCATGCCGCCGGGATGGTCTTGGACGGTGAGCTGAGCGCAGCGCTGGAAGAAGCCTTCGAGAAGGAAAGGGGGCTTCGCCAAAGGGGCAAAACGCCCCCGACGGCGATCCCGGCGATCCCGGCGATGAAGAGAACAGCGACAACGACGACGGGGACGACGACGCGGGGAGCAAGCAGCGACGGCTGCGACGCCGCTACCGGTTCCGGTTGAAGGCGGCCAAGCTGGGCCGCTCACGGGGTGGCCTGACGAGCAAGGTGCATCTGGCGGCCGATGGTCGATGTCGTCCGCTGTCTTTCGTCCTGACCGTCGGCCAGGCCGGAGACAGCCCGCAGTTCCGCCCGGTGCTGGAGCGCATCAAGATCCGACTGCCGATCGGCCGTCCGCGCACCCGGCCGGGCGCGGTGGCCGCCGACAAGGCGTACTCCTCGCGCGGCAACCGCGCCTACCTGCGCCGACGCGGGATCAAGGCGGTCATCCCGGAGAAGGCCGACCAGGCGGCCAACCGCAAGAAGCGCGGATCTGCCGGCGGCCGGCCGGTCACCCATGATCCTGATCTGTACAAGCAGCGCAACACGGCCGAACGCTGCATCAACCGGATCAAACAGTGGCGTGGGCTGGCCTTCAGGTTCGACAAGACACCCGACAGCTATCTGGCCGGTCTGTACCTACGCGGGGCCGTCCTGTGGATCCGAAGCCTCCGGCCAGTCTGGAGATGAGAACTCCGTACAGGCTATAGGGCCGGTTCGTGGATCTCGGCGAGCACTGCCGATGGAACCGACGACCATGGCGCCGACGAGACGGTGGCCGCCGCACCAGGGCGGCGCGGCTGCTGGTGGCGCAGGCGACCAGCATGGTGCGCTGCAGGCCACGATGACTGAGTCGCGCCCGGGATGGACCATTTGATCTGACTGGATGGCATGGCCGGAGCGTGAGTGGCACACTGTGCCCGTGAAGATGATCATGATAGCGGTCGTGGTCTCGGCGGTGAACGTGGTCTTGACGGTCGCAGTGCTGATCTTTGTATCCATTTACGGATTCGCCGCGATGGATCTGGCAATGTGCAAGATTCGGGTGACGCAGCAGCGTCCCGTGCTGGAGAAGGAAGTGACCCCGTTGCTGGCCCGGGCGTTCCGTGCGGATTCGGTCAAAGCGATCGATCGTGAGGACAACTGCCAGTTCGAACCTCGTCCTGACCTTGTGCCCTTACCGACCGCCAGCGTGGTCGTGACGGTGGCGGATGATGCCCAGCATGTTCAGGATTCATTGGCGGTCATGCGTCGGGAAGGCTGGCGGTATGTGGAGCCCTTCGAGGAGATCGATGGGCCGCAAATGCCCGGGCTGAGGAAAGAGTTCTCGGATCACACCGTCGAGGTGTTCGTCGAGTACAACCCCCGCGAATCTGGCGGTTCGGGCGTGCACACGTGGGTCTTCGACTATTCCTAGATGATCGATTCCAAGGGTTTAGTGGTCGTATGCGGCCAGGGCTCGCATGACCGCATGACCGCCTGGCCGGTGTGATCGTTGTGCCAGATCGCGGCGGTGAGCGCGAGGATGCGCTGGAGGACGCGGACGGCCACGCCTCGGGGAGTGCGGCCGCGGTGTCGTTCGAGGTCGAGTTGGCCTTTGAAGGTTTCGTTGACCGACTCGATGACCTGCCGTAACGGCTTGAACAGCTGGGATCCGGCCCGCTCGGCCTCGCCTTTGCGGGTCGGCCGCAGCAGTCGTATGCCAAGCTCGGCCAGCTGCTGCTCGAACTCGCGGCCGAAGTAGTTCTTGTCGCCGATCAGCGTCTGACCGGGTCGGTCGGCGACGAGCTGGGGCTCGATGGCGAGCAGGTCCAACAGTGTCTCGCGCTCGTCGGCTTTCGCGCCGGTCAGCGCGAAGGCGACGGGAAGGCCGTGCAGGGTGCAGACCAGATGCAGCCGCAGTCCCCAGAAGTAGCGCGTGTGGCTGGCGCAGTACCCGTACTGCGCCCATCCAGCGAGGTCGGAGCGTTTAACGGTCTCACGGGAGCGGCCGCACTCCACCGGTGTCGAGTCCGCAACCCACACGTCGTCGCTCCACAGCGTGGTGTCGACCGCCAGCGTGCGCGTGACGCACCGGATGAGCTCGGCGGCCTTGCGTAGCCGTTTGTTGTAGCCGGACTGCTGGGGCAGGTAAGGGAACAGATGCCGCAGGTGAGCGCGGGCGTGTCGCAACCACCGGGCCTCGGAGGTGAAGCCGAGCATTGCTTGCATCATCGCCAACGTGACCAGCTCGGCATCGCTGAGCTGTGGCGTGATGCCCACGGCTGGCCGCCAGGGGGCGAGCTGCGGCGAATCCTTCAGTAGATCGTCGGTCTTGACGTAAAGTGCGGTCGCGAGGGAGTCCAGCTCTGTCTTCACACACTGACGTTGGACTCCCTCGTCTCATGCGTGCAGACGATCTCCTGAAGTAATCGATCATTTACGCGGTCGAGCGCCTGCGGGCCAGTTCCCTTTCCTCCTCGGGCAGCGCGTCAGCGACCAGCAGCCGCGGCAGTAGGTCCGGCTCGAGTGTCATCGCGCGGAAGACGAGTGCGACGGTCACGTCGTGGTCGGGCCGGTGCACAATCTCGACCGGGTCGGAAACCCGGATGTCTCCCGGCTCGATCACGCGCAGATAGGCGCCCGGAACCGCGGCCTGGGTAAACCGCTTGATCCAGCCCTCTCGCTCCAGCCATCCCTGGAACGTCGCACATGGGATCCTCGCGCACGACACCTCCAGGACAACATCCGGCCCGATGCGCCAACGCTCGCCGATCAGGGCGCCGTTGACATCGAGGCCGAGAGTCGTGAGGTTCTCCCCGAAGACGCCGTTAGCAAGCGGCCTACCCAGCTCGGCCTCCCACCCGTCGAGATCCTCGCGGCCATAGGCGTAGATGGCCTGATCGGAACCGCCATGGTGCTTCACGTCGTAGACGCGGTCGCCTACGAGACCGACCTCGCCGGTGCCCTTGGGACCGGGTGCAATGACGGCGACCGGACCATCAACAGGCCGCTTGTCGATGCCTGTCGCACTGAGGCCCTTCCAAGGGTTGGGTCGAGGCTTGCCGACATTGACGGAGAGCAGCTTCATGCCGCGCGAGGGTACCGACCTTTGCACGCCGGGGCGACTCATTTCCCTGCCAGCCCTTGGAATCGATCATCTAGGCAGTGTTCCGCGGATCTGGAGGTGTTTTCAGCCGCCTGATCCGCCGATCCAGGCAGCACAGTCGGCCGGCCGATCACCATGATCCCGATCGCTACAAGCGGCGCGACGCGGCCGAACGCTGGGTCAACCGGATGAAGGAGTGGTGTGGGCTGGCCTTCCGGTTCGACAAGATGTCCGACAGTCATCTGGCCGGCCCGCGTCTACGTGGAGCCGTCTTGTGGGAACCCGAAGCCTCCGACCAGTCAAGAGATCCGAACTCCGTACAGGCCCTAGTACTACAGCGAGCTTTCAGAATGTTTCAGCCGATGTCTTCTGTAGTGGCTGGCCCTGGCGCGGGTCTGATGGAGGCGTCGGTAGTGGGACCAGGCCAGAA
>NZ_JBFAOM010000103.1:0-7015 GCF_040675235.1 Nonomuraea sp. NPDC049637 | reverse complement strand
ACCATACCACGGAAAACGACATCACTGGTGCTGTCAGTGGTGTACAGAGGTGTGCTCTACCGATCACGGCCGCCGCGGCGGCCAGGTGGAGGGCCGCCGCGACGAGCAGCGTCCCGCGCGGCGACAGGACGGTCACCAGCACCCCGCCCGCGCCGAACCCGGCGATCTGCACGATCCCGGAGGACATGTTGAGCACCGACCGGCCGAGCAGGTAGCCGTCCCGGTCGAGCAGCTCGTTCAGCAGCCCGTAACGGACGCCGCCGCCGAGCGCGGACAGCGCGCCGAATGCCAGCACCACGGCGAGCATGCCCCACACGGGCAGGCCGGGCACGGCCAGGAAGGCGGCGCCGAGCGCGGCCGCCAGCGCCAGCCCGGACAGGGCGGCGCGCGGCGGCAGCCGGTCGGCCGCCGACAGCAGTGTGGCCGTGCCCACCACCTGGGCGAGCGCCGGGCCGAACATGGCCAGCCCGGACAGCAGCGGCGATCCGGTGTCGGCGTAGACGAGGGTGCCGAGGGCGAGCCCGCTCACCGTCTGCCCGGCCACCTGCCCGGACGAGACCAGGAAGAGCGGGGTGAATCCGGACCTGCCGAACAGGTCCCGGTACGTGCGCATGGGACGGCAGTCTTCGCGACCGGCGGCGGCAGGCGTTACTGTTTCGCCCACCCGCGAAACAGAGCAGGGACGAGGAGGACGTGGTGGGGTTCTGGCAGGTCGACGCGGACACGCTGGCGGACGGCCGGTTCGTCCTGTCGCCGCTGGCCGAGACGATCGCCGCGCTGAAGACGCTGGACCGCGCCGTCGCCGCCCATCCCGGCGAGGATGCCTGGCTGGCCGCCCACCTGCCCGCCTACCGCGCCCAGCAGGCCGCCGACCCGGTCACGGCGCTGCTCGTCCGCGCCGCGCTGGGCCGTACGTGGAACGCGACGTTCCTCACGCCCACGCCCGAGGGAGAGGGCGAGGCGGCCTTCGAGGAGGAGCTGGCGAGTGTCCGCGACACCCCGCCGGAGCAGGCGCGCGAGGACCTGGTCGAGTCGCTGGGCGGCCCGGTGCCCGCCGCGCTGCGCCGCGACGACCTGCCCGGGCGCATGGCCGCCCGGCTGGAGTGGGTGTGGCGCGAGACCGTGCTGCCGGCCTGGCCGCGGCGCCGCCGGATCATCGAGGCCGACGTCACGGCCCGCGCCGCGCGGCTGGGCCGGGGCGGCTGGGCGGCGGCTCTGGACGGCATGCGTCCCGGTCTGCGCTGGCTGGGCGACGGGCGGCTGCAGATCAACGCCTACGACCATCCGCCGCGGGACCTGGCGGGCGCGAGGCTGATGTTCGTGCCGGTCACGCCGCGCCAGGGCTGGGTGAGCTGGCACGGCTCCCGCCGCTGCGCGATCGTCTACCCGTGCTCGGGCCCGCTGGCCGACGTCGGCCCGCCGCCCGCGCCGCAGGCGCTGGGCCGGCTGCTGGGCGGGGCGCGGGCGGGCGTGCTGGTGCTGCTGGACACCCCGAAGAGCACCACGCAGCTCGTCGCGCTCACCGGCCAGGGCCTGGGCTCGGTGGGCCGCCATCTCAAGGTGCTGCTCGACGCGGGGCTGGTCGGCCGGGTGCGGGCGGGCCGTTCGGTCCTCTACGGCCGTACGTCCGTCGGCGAAGACCTCGTACGGGCACAAACCACCTGACCGCGCCCGCCCGCAGCTGCCACCATGGGAAGCCCATGGACGAACGACGCATGATCCGCATCTCCAAGTACCTGGCCAGGCACCTGCGCCACGACCCGCAGCGCATCGGACTCACCCTCGACGCGGCCGGCTGGGTCCCCGTCGACGACCTGCTCGCCGCCGCCGCGGCGCACGACTTCCTGATCACCCCCGACGAGCTGCGCCAGGTCGTGGCGGCCAACGACAAGCGGCGCTACGCGATCGAGGACGGCAGGATCCGCGCGAACCAGGGCCACTCCGTGCCGGTGGAGCTCGGCCTGCCCGCCATGGAGCCGCCCGCCTACCTCTACCACGGGACGGTGGCCCGCAACCTGGACGCGATCCGCCGCGAGGGCCTGCGGCCGATGAGCCGCCACCACGTGCACCTGTCCCCCGACCGGGAGACCGCCGTCCGGGTGGGCGCGCGCAGGGGCAGGCCGGTGGTGCTGGCGGTCGCCGCCGGGGACATGCACGCCGCCGGGCACCTCTTCCTGCGCAGCGCCAACGGCGTCTGGCTCACCGCCCACGTCCCCCCGGCCCACCTGCGCTTCCCCTCCTGACCCCGCTGCGGGAGCCCGGGGTTCTCCACGGCCCCCGGCAGGCGTCACGGCCAGAGCTGCAGCGTGAGGAGGGTGACCTGGTAGATGTCGCCGCGGGCCGTCCCAGCTCTCGTAGCGGACGAACACGCCGACGTCCGGGGTGACGTCCATGATGATCGCGTTGGGTCCGACCGCGACCCGCCGGCTGGGGGCGGGCCCGCCGAGGTCCCAGATGCCCGGCTGACGGGGACGGAGGTCCTGGGCGGCCTCGACGTCCGCGAAACCGTGGAAACGCCGCACCTCGATGCCGTCGGAACGCTCAGCGATGATCTCTGCCATGACGGCATTCTTTCCGTTCCGGGGGACCGCGGCCCGCTTTCCGAACGGTGGGAAGCGGGCCGCGGCGGCCGCTATTTCAGCCGCAGGTAGAACTTGTCCTGCCGAAGGATTCGATTGTTGTTGTACCAGGCCTGCAGCACCGCGCCGAAACCCTGGTTCTGTTCCTTGCCGAGGATCTGCACCGAGAAATTGTGTTCCGGTTTCGCGTAGGCGGCTCCTTGCGCCGTCGAGGCGAAGGGGAACTGATCGCATTCGACGTCATCGGCGGCCAGTTCCTCCTTGCCGAACTCGAACTCGCACGTTTTACCGGCGAATCTATGATTGGCGTCGATCTGTGACGAATACCTCGCCCGGGACAGGGGGTTCTGCGGTGTGCCGCCCGGAATGCTCTTCGCCTGGCGCAGGTCCGGGAAGGCGATGCCGCCGGGTTGGGGGTTGGTGACGGAGCCGGGCGTCAGCGCCTGCTTGATGTGGTCGTAGATCTGGTCGACCGCCACGCCCTTGTCGTTCTTGTCGTCTTTGGCGAAGGACTGCGCGGGAACGGCGTCCATGATCACGCAGCCGCCGACGGAGTTGCCCTGCGCGTCCTTGTTGTGCCAGGAGATGAGGGGTGAGGTGTCACACCTGACGGTGAAGGACCGGAACCCGGGCGCGGCGATCGATTCGGAATCGGGACCAAATCGCGGTGTCGCGGCATGCTCTTCGGGAAATCCCGCGCGCCCGATTTCGCCACCGAAGGGCCGCGGTTCAATATCCCAGCCGGTGAAGCGCGAACCGCACGACCGCCGCGCACGGCGGACGTTCGCCGACGACCAGTGCCCGCGCGCCGGGCGGGAGGGGCGTTGGCTAGGCTGTGGGCCGGAGGATGATCACCCATGCGCGCACGCGATCTCGTCACGGAGTTCCCTGCGGTCACGCTCGACATGTCGGCGCTCGACGCCGCCCGGCTGCTGGCCGAGCGCGACTTGCCCGGCCTCATCGTGATCGGCGACGACGGCCGCCCCCACAGCATCCTCCCCGGCACACAGGTGCTCCGGCTGGCCGTGCCGCCCTACTGCCAGGACGACCCGGCCCTGGCCCGGGTGGTGGACGAGGCCCACGCCGACCTGTTCCTGCGCCGGCTCGGCACGCGCACCGTCCGCGAGTGCCTGCCCGAGCAGCCGCGCGAGCTGCCGGTGGCGGACATGAAGGCCACGGTGCTCGAACTGGCGGCGCTCATGGCCCGCACGCGCAGCCCGCTGGTGGCGATCGTGGAGGACGGCCGGGTCGCCGGAGCCGTCACCCTCCAGTCCCTCCTGGACCACGCGCTCGCCCTCTGACCGCCTCCCCCGGTGCCGGTGACGCGCCGAGGGCGGCGACGATCTCCGGCCGGGAGCGTCGTAGGGTGGTGCCCATGGGGAAGACCGCCGCCCGACAGCCCGTCCCCGCCCGGCGGGCCGACGCCGAGCGCAACATCGCCGCCATCCTGGAGGCCGGGACGCGGCTGCTCAGCGACGACCCGGGCGCGAGCGTGGCCGAGATCGCCAAGGCCGCGGGCGTCGGCCGGGTCACCCTGTACGGGCACTTCCCCTCCCGCGAGGCCCTGGTGGACGCCGTCCTCGACCACACCGTCGGGCTGGCCGACGCCGTCCTGGAGGACGAGGCACTCGACACGGCCCCCGCGCCGGAGGCGATGGCGGGGCTGCTGCGTTCGTCGTGGGAGATCCTCGACCGCCACCGGCGGCTCTTCGTGGCCGCCGACCGGGTGCTGCCCACCGAGCGCATCCGCGAGCACCACGACCGCCCGCTGCGCCGGGTGGAGCGCCTGATCGCCCGCGGCCAGGACGACGGCGACTTCCGCACCGACCTGCCGCTGGAGTGGCTGGTGACGACGTTCTTCGCGATTATCCACAGCGCGGCCCAGGAACGGGAGGCCGGCCGTCTGGCCGCCGAGCAGGTCGAGCCGGTCCTGGCCCGCACCATGCTCTCCCTCCTGACCCCGCCCTCCCCCGCCTGACCTCTCCCTCCAGGCCCCCGCCGGCCTTCCGGCACGACCTCACACCCCGCCGTCCCGGCGCGGCCCGAACGAGCCCGGCCGACCCGTGCCGCCGCGACACCCTACCGGCGTACCGTTTTGTTGTGCTTAACTTGAACACTAGTGTACGAGTTAAGGAGACCGGGAATGAGTCATCACGTCGGGACGCGGGCTGCCGCGCCCGCACAGAACAAGGGCTGGGCGGTGCTGGCGTTGTTGTGCCTGGCGCAGCTCATGCTGATCATCGACATCACCGTCGTCCAGGTGGCGCTGCCCACCATCGGCGCCGACCTCGCGCTCGGCCGGGAGGCGCTGACCTGGGTGGTGACCACGTACACGCTGTGCTTCGGCGGCCTGATGGTCCTCGGCGGGCGGCTCGCCGACGCGCTCGGCCCCCGCCGCACGCTCATGGCCGGGCTGGCGCTGTTCACCGCGGCCTCGCTCGCCTGCGGCCTGGCCGGCGACGGCGGCACGCTCATCGCCGGGCGGGCCGTCCAGGGGGTCGGCGCGGCGCTGCTGTCCCCCGCGGCGCTGGCCGTCGTCACCACCGTCTTCCAGGGTGAGCGCCGGGCCCGCGCGCTCGCCGTGTGGGCGGCCATCGGCGGCTCCGGCGCGGCGATCGGCGTGCTGCTCGGCGGCGTCCTGACCGACGGCCCCGGCTGGATGTGGGTGTTCTACGTGAACGTCCCCGTCGGCCTGCTGGTGCTGGCCGCCGTCCCCCGCGTCGTCCCCGCCCGCGTCGCCGCCCAGGCCACCGGCGATGCCCCGCGCGGCGGCCGGGTCGACGTCGGCGGCGCGCTGCTCGTCACGCTGGCCACCGCCCTGCTGATCTACGGGCTCGTCTCCGCCGGCGACGGCGGCTGGGCCTCCGCGGGAACCCTGCTGCCGCTGGCCGGGGCCGCCCTGTCGTATGTCGCGTTCGTCCTGGTCGAGCGGTCGGTACGGGCGCCGCTCATGCGGATCGAGACCCTGGCCAGGCGTCCCGTCGTCTCGGGCGCGTTCGTCATGCTGGTCGCCACCGGGCTGATGCTGGGCCTGTTCTTCCTCAGCTCCCTCTACCTGCAGCACGTCCTGGGCTACAGCCCCCTGCGGACCGGGCTCACGTTCCTGCCCGTCGCCGTCGCCATCACGCTGGGCGCGCACCTCGGCGGCCGCCTCATCGGCAAGGTGGGCGGCCGGCCGGTGGCCGTGGCGTCGTTCCTGCTGACCGCCGCGGGGGCGGCGCTGATGACCCGGGTGTCCCCCGAGGCGGGCGCGTTCACCACCTTGGTGCCGGGGTTCGTGCTGGCCGCCGTGGGGATCGGGCCGGCGTTCGTGACCGCCACCACCACGACGATGGCCAACGTCCCGCCCGGCGAGAACGGCGTCGCCTCCGGGGTGATCAACACCTTCCACGAGCTGGGCGGCTCGATCGGGGTGGCGGCGGTGTCCACGGTCGCCGCGTCCAGCCTGGTGCCGGGCGCGGGCGCCGGCGGCTTCACCTCGGGGCTCGTGTTGTGCGCGGTCGTCGCGGGGGTGGCGGCGCTGGTCTCGCTCGGTCTCGTCCCGCCCGGCAGGCCGGCGGGCGCGTTCGTCGGCCACGGTCACGGTCACTGATGGGATGTCCCCGGCGACCCCGGGAGGCTATTCTGCTTGCGTGACTGCTCCGCCCCCCGCGGGACGCGGCTTCTCGACACACCCGGCCTCCGCCGGGGCCGGTCATCACCGGGCGCTGGACGGCGCCCCTCCGCCACCGGTCGCGTCGCGTCCCGAGCGCGGTGGGCGGCGGCGATGCCGCCGCTGACGCTCCTGCGCCGGGAGCAGCCGGGCGTGACGGTGATCGAGGTGTCCGGCGAGCTCGACGCCACCAACCGCGCCCAGTTCGAGAGCTTCCTCAGAGACCGTCCGGAGCCCGGTCACCAGGTCGTGTTCGACCTGGCCCGGGTGCCGTTCGTGGACAGCTCGGGCCTGCACGTCCTGCTGGCCTTCGCCACCGACCAGCTCCGGAGGTCGGGCGCGGTGCGCCTGGCCGCCGTGCAGCCCCTGCCCGCCCGGTTGCTGGACATCACCGGGGTGCTCGGGCACCTCCCCGTGCACGACACCGTCGAGGAGGCGGTGGCCGCCGCCAGGGCCGCCGCGGAACGTTCCGTGTGACGGGCGGCGCGCGGGCGCATTCTCGGCTAACTTCGGGGCTAGCGCGCGTCTGGGCGCAGGCGGCTACTCTTCCGCTACCCAGGGTTGAAGTTCTTCCATGCCGGGCGAGCACGGAACGAGGAACACGACATGAGCGACCCCACGGTCGGCAACGCACGTACGAGAGGGCGCGGCAAACGGGTCCGAGGCCCGTCCGAGGTGGGCGAGACCGAGCTGCGCCAGCTGCTCGGCGGGCTGACGGCGGTCCGGGACGGTGATTTCCGCACCCGTCTGCCGGAGGACGCCGACGGGTTGCTGGGTGAGATCG
>NZ_JBFAOM010000102.1:0-7288 GCF_040675235.1 Nonomuraea sp. NPDC049637 | reverse complement strand
GCGAACGAGGAAGGTGAACGACCAATCGGACAGGGAGTAGGTACAGTGCAGCGTTTGCAGGACCGGGTGACCGTCATCACCGGCGCGGGCAGCGGCATCGGGCTGGCCACGGCGCGCAGGTTCGCGCAGGAGGGCGCGAAGGTCGTCTGCGTCGACATCGACGAGGAGGCCGGGGCCAAGGCCGCGGGCGAGGTCGGCGGCCTCTTCGTCAAGGCCGACGTGACCAGCGAGGACGACGTCGTCCGGATGTTCGCCACGGCCCACGAGACCTACGGCAGCGTGGACGTCGCCTTCAACAACGCCGGCATCTCGCCGCCCGACGACGACTCGATCCTGGAGACCGGCCTGGACGCCTGGCGCCGCGTCCAGGAGGTGAACCTGACCAGCGTGTACCTGTGCTGCAAGCACGCCATCCCGTACATGCGGCGGCAGGGCAAGGGGTCGATCATCAACACCGCGTCGTTCGTGGCGGTCATGGGGTCGGCCACGTCGCAGATCTCGTACACGGCCTCCAAGGGCGGCGTGCTGGCGATGTCGCGCGAGCTGGGCGTGCAGTTCGCCCGCGAGGGCATCCGGGTCAACGCGCTGTGCCCCGGGCCGGTGAACACGCCGCTGCTGCAGGAGCTGTTCGCCAAGGACCCCGAGCGGGCCCAGCGGCGGCTGGTGCACGTCCCGGTGGGCCGCTTCGCCGAGGCGTCGGAGATCGCCGCCGCCGTGGCGTTCCTGGCCAGCGACGACGCCTCCTTCATCACGGGGGCCGAGTTCCTGGTGGACGGCGGCATCTCCGGCGCGTACGTGACGCCGCTGTGACCCGTCCGGTCATCGGCGTCACGACGTACGTCGAGCCCGCCCGGTTCACCGTGTGGGACCTGCCCGTCGCGCTGCTGCCGTACATGTACGTCGAGAAGATCGTCCAGGCCGGCGGGCAGCCCGTGCTGCTGCCGCCGGCCGGCGATCCCGCCCAGGTCGTGGGGCGGCTCGACGGTCTCGTCCTGGCCGGCGGCGGCGACGTCGACCCGGCCAGGTACGGCCGGGCGGCGCACGAGCGCACCGGCTACGTCCGGGAGTTCCGGGACGAGGCCGAGTTCGCCCTCCTGGCGGCGGCCCTGGAGGCCGGGCTGCCGTTCCTGGGCATCTGCCGCGGGCTGCAGGTGCTCAACGTGCTGCTCGGCGGCACCCTGCACCAGCACCTGCCCGACGTGACCGGGCACACCGGCCACTCCCCCGCGCCCGGCGAGTTCGGCCACCTGCCGGTCACGCCCGTGCCCGGCAGCCGCCTGGCCGAGGCGCTCGGCACGGACTCGGTGGCGGTCCCGCACTACCACCACCAGGCGATCGACCGGCTCGCCCCCGGGCTCACGGTCACCGCCACGTCCGGCGACGGGACGATCGAGGCGGTGGAGCTCGACTCCGGCGGCTTCGCGGCAGCGGTCCAGTGGCACCCGGAGGCGGGCGACGGATCGGCGCTCTTCGAGGCGTTCACGGCGGCCTGCTGAGACCGTTACTGGAAAGCTTCTTTACCTTTTCTGCGCCCTAAAATCCCGCGAAATCCCAGCTCAGAGGGCCATATCACCACGTTATAGGAAATTTGTTGGGTACCGGGTCGCGCCATCCCGGTGTCACCCTGTGTTCATCCCCAGCCGGCCGGGGCTCTTCCACTCCACACCCCCCTGAGGAGCCAGAGAGTGAACCCCAAACTCAGGTTGGGGGCTGCCGCAATGCTCGCGCTAGCCCTGACCACCAGCTCGCTGGTGGGCGCCACGAGCGCCACAGCCCAAGCGTCGCAGGTGGCCGATCCTCCCAGCCCCGACGAGCGCAGGAACGCGATCGCCACCGCACACAACGCGATCCTGGCCGACTCGGCGGCATTGCTGGCATCCGAGCAGGACACGTTCACGCTGACGTCGACCGTCGAAGGCGTCCGCGGCCTGCAGTACCTGACCTACGCCCGTAAGCACGCGGGCCTGCCCGTCTACGGCGGCGACGTGGTCGTCGCCACGGACGCCTCCGGCGCGGTGGTCGACACGGTCGCCACCGGGCAGCGCACGAAGATCGGGATCGGCACGAAGGCGAAGGTCACCGCGGCCCAGGCCGCCGTGACGGCCAGGGCCAAGGTGGCCAGGGTCGAGACCGTCGCCACGCCGGTGCTGTCCGTGCACGCCACCACGACGACCCCGCGGCTGGCCTGGGAGGTGCTCGTCACCGGCGCCAACGCCACCGGTCACGAGACCAAGCTCCACGTCTACGTGGACGCCCTGACCGGCAAGGTCATCGACGACTGGGACGAGGTGCGCGACGGCACCGGCAACAGCTACTACGTCGGCACCGTCACCATCGACACCAGCCCCTCGTACACGATGCGCGACCCCCGCAGGAGCGGTGTGGCGTGCGGCGGCCAGAACGGCACGCCGTACACGAAGACCACCGACACCTGGGGCAACGGCTCCGGCACGAACCTGGAGACCGCCTGCGTCGACGCCCTGTACGCCGCGCAGCGGGAATGGGACATGCTGAGCGCCTGGCTCGGCCGCAACGGCATCAACGGCCAGGGCGGCGGCTACCCGGCCCGCGTCGGCCTGGCCGACGTCAACGCCTACTGGAACGGCCAGTACGGCTCCTTCGGCCACAACTCCGCCAACTCCCAGCAGCTCACGTCGATGGACGTGGTCGGCCACGAGTTCGGCCACGGCATCTTCCAGTTCACCAGCGGCGGCTCGGGCAGCGGCAACGAGACCGGCGGCATGAACGAGTCCACCGGCGACATCTTCGGCGCGCTCACCGAGGCGTACGCCAACAACCCGAACGACCCGCCGGACTACCTGGTCGGCGAGGAGGTCAACCTCTCGGGGTCCGGGCCGATCCGCAACATGTACAACCCGTCGGCCCTCAGCCACCCGAACTGCTACAGCGCCTCCATCCCCAACACCGAGGTGCACGCGGCGGCCGGCCCGCAGAACCACTGGTTCTACCTGGTGGCCGAGGGCACCAACCCCTCGGGCAAGCCCGCCAGCACCCGCTGCGACAACGGCGCCGCGATCACCGGCATCGGCATCCGCAAGGCCGGTGAGGTGTTCATGTCCGCGCTGAACATGAAGACCCAGCCGTGGACGCACGCCAAGGCCAGGGTCGCCACCCTCCAGGCCGCCAAGACCCTGTACCCGGGCAGCTGCACCGAGTTCAACGTGGTCAAGAACGCCTGGGACGGCGTCAGCGTACGGGCCCAGTCCGGTGAGCCGACCTGCACGCAGGGCAGCAACGACTTCTCGGTCAACCTGAACCCCGCCTCCGGCAGCGTCACCCCCGGCCAGAGCACCACGACCACGGTGAGCACCACCGTGACCGGCGGCTCGGCGCAGTCGATCACCCTGCGGACCGGCACCCTGCCGGCCGGCGTGACCGCCTCGTTCAGCCCGGCCACCATCACCGCGGGGCAGAGCTCGACGCTGACGATCACCACCTCGGCGAGCAGCCCGCAGGGCACCCACTCGATCGCCATCACGGCCGACGGCGCCGACGTGGACCGCCAGGCCACCTACAACCTGCAGATCGGGCAGAGCTCGCCGAACGACTACTCCTTCGGCGTGACCCCGTCGTCGGCCTCGGTGCAGGCCGGTCAGTCGGCCACCGCCACGGTCAGCACGCAGGTCACCGCCGGCCAGGCGCAGAGCATCGCCCTGTCGGCGAGCAACGTGCCCGCGGGCGTGACGGTCAGCTTCAGCCCGTCCACGATCACCGCCGGGCAGTCGTCCACGGTGACGTTCGCGACCACGAGCGGCGTGACGCCCAGCACGTACACGATCAGCCTGAACGCCGACGGCGCGAGCGCCGACCACTCGGCCTCCTTCAGCCTGACGGTGGGCGGCGGCCAGGGCACCACGTGGCAGACGTACACGGCCTACACGGCCGGACAGACCGTCACCTACCAGGGCGCCAGCTACCGCTGCCTGCAGTCTCACACGAGCCTGCCGGGCTGGGAGCCGCCCAACACCCCTGCCCTCTGGCAGCCGGTCTAAGTCGCACGACCTGGGCGGCCACGCCGGGGTGGCCGCCCAACCCCCTTGAGGAGCCACAGAACGTGAACGCCATGCTCAGGCTGGGCGCCGCGGCCACCGCCGCGTTGGCCCTGACCCTCACCACGCCGGCCGGACCGGCCGGCGCCGCCGCCGACCCCGCGCCCGACATCCCCGTCGCGAACGTGACGGCGCATCTGAGCCAGTTGCAGTCCATCGCCACGAGCAACGGCGGCAACCGCGCCTCGGGCAGGCCGGGCTTCACCGCCTCGATGAACTACATCAAGGGCAAGCTGGACGCGGCCGGCTTCACCACCCGCGTGCAGAACTTCAGCGGCGGCAGCAACCTGATCGCCGACTGGCCGGGCGGCCCGGCCAACCAGACCGTGATGCTCGGCGCCCACCTCGACAGCGTCGCGGCCGGCCCCGGGATCAACGACAACGGTTCCGGCTCGGCCGCGCTCCTGGAGAACGCCCTCACCCTCGCCGCCCGCAAGCCCACCCTCACCAAGCACGTGCGGTTCGGCTGGTGGGGCGCCGAGGAGGCGGGCATGGTCGGGTCCAGGTACTACGTGCAGAACGGCGGCGCGAGCGGCGTCGAGGTGTACCTGAACTTCGACATGATCGCCTCGACCAACGCCGGCTACTTCGTCTACGACGACGACGCGGCGATCCAGCGCACCTTCAACGACTACTTCGCCACCATCGGCCTGCAGACCGAGGGCGACAGGGAGGGCGACGGCCGCAGCGACCACGCCTCGTTCAAGAGCGCGGGCGTCCGGGTCGGCGGCCTGGCCACGGGGGCCGGGGCGGTCAAGAGCTCGGCCCAGGCCGCCAAGTGGGGCGGCTCGGCCGGGCAGGCGTTCGACCGCTGCTACCACAGCGCCTGCGACAGCTACCCGAGCGCCATCAACACCACGGCGCTCGACCGCAACTCCGACGCCATCGCGTACGCCATATGGAAGCTCGCCGTGGGCACCAGCACGCCCACGGAGAACGACTACTCGATCTCGGTGACCCCGTCGTCGGCATCGGTCCAGGCCGGTCAGTCGGCTACCGCGGCGGTCAGTACCCAGGTCACGTCCGGCCAGGCGCAGAGCGTCGCGCTCTCCGCCGGGAACGTGCCGAGCGGGGTCACCGTCTCCTTCAGCCCGTCCACGGTGCAGGCGGGCCAGTCGTCCACCGTCACGATCGCCACCACCAGCGGCGTCGCGGCGGGGACGTACACGATAGGGATCAACGGCGACGGGACGACGGCGGACCACTCCGCGTCCTTCACCCTGACCGTCGGAGGGGACGGCCAGGGCACCACCTGGACGGCCTACAAGTCGTACACGGCCGGAGACGTCGTCACCTACCAGGGGGTCAGCTACCGCTGCCTCCAGGCGCACACCAGCCTGCCGGGCTGGGAGCCGCCGAACGTGCCCGCCCTCTGGGCACGGGCCTGATCCGGCCTGACCTCAGGGTCTGATCCTCGGACCTGATCCACGGGCCTGATCCTCGGGCCCGAGCCCCGCGCGGGCCGGTCACCGCCGGCCCGCCCCGAGCTGCCGCGTGCGAGCTGACCTGCCATGACCGGCTCGCGCGCGGCCACCAACGCGGCCGCGACCCCGCCTCTCCGGGGCCGCGGCCGCTTTTCGCTGCGTGCGGGATGTCGCGGATGCGGCGGATGGCGGAGGGCGAAGCGCGACAACACCCCCATGACGGCACTAGGCTGACGGACATCACCGGCGAAACCGTGCGGGAGAGCACCCTGACAGCCGGTCAGGGTCCCTGAAGGAGCAAGCCCTCCCCGCGAACCTCTCAAGGCAAAGGACCGCGCGGCAGCCCTGTAAGGCGTTCTTACGGGGAGGTGACCTCTGGAAAGCAGGCCCTCGGGGCCTCGCCGAAGGTGAAAGTCCGGTAAAACTCGGGCGAAGCTCTCAGGCATCCATGACAGAGGGGGAGGATGCTGGCATCCAATCCTGTCCTGAGGTGCGACAAATGTCCCGACCTACGCCGCTACGAGACGTCCACGAGGCCCTAGGCGCCACGCTGACCGACTTCGCCGGATGGCTCATGCCGCTCCGGTACGGCAGCGAGTCGGCGGAGCACAAAGCCGTCCGCGAGGCGGCCGGGTTGTTCGACCTCTCGCACATGGGCGAGATCTTCCTGACCGGTCCGCAGGCCGCAGAGGCCCTCGACTACGCACTGGTCGGCCACCTGTCGGCGCTCGCGCCCGGCCGGGCCAGGTACACGATGATCGTGGACGAGCGCGGCGGGGTGCTCGACGACCTCATCGTCTACCGACTGGCGGACGAGGAGTTCATGGTGGTGGCCAACGCCTCGAACTCCGACAAGGTCGCGGATGAGCTGAAAAATCGTACTAAGTCGTATGACGTGGCGGTCGATGACCGCTCCCAGCAGTACGCCCTCATCGCGATCCAGGGCCCGAAGGCCCAGGAGATCCTGGCCACGCTCACCGACGCCGACCTCGACAATCTCAAGTACTACGCGGGCCTGCCCGGCGTGGTCGACGGCCGCCAGGCGCTCATCGCCCGCACCGGCTACACCGGCGAGGACGGCTTCGAGCTGTTCGTCGCCAACCAGGACGCCGTGCCGCTCTGGCGCGCCCTGGAGGCCGCAGGCGAGCCGCACGGGCTGCGGGCCGCCGGTCTGTCCAGCCGCGACACCCTCAGGCTGGAGGCCGGCATGCCGCTCTACGGCAACGAGCTGAGCTCCGACCTGACCCCGTTCGACGCGGGGCTGGGCAGAGTGGTGAAATTCGACAAGCCCGGTGACTTCGTCGGCAGGGCGGCACTGGAGGCGGTCAAGGACGACCAGCCCCGCCGCCGCCTCGTCGGCCTGGTCGCCCAGGGCCGCCGGGTGCCGCGTCACGGCTACCCGGTCACCCGCGACGGCGCCGTCGTCGGCGAGGTCACCAGCGGTGCGCCCTCCCAGACCCTGGGCAAGCCCATCGCGATGGCCTACGTGGACGCCGGGGCCGACACAGGTCTGGCCGTGGACATCCGGGGCAGCCATGAACCTATGGACCTGGTCGAGCTGCCCTTCTACAGGAGGAACAAGTGAGCAACATCCCTGACGACCTGAACTACACCAAGGAGCACGAGTGGGTGTCGGGCGTGGACGACGGCATCACCGTGACCGTCGGCATCACGGCCTTCGCCGCCGAGGCTCTTGGTGACGTCGTCTTCGTGCAGCTCCCCGAGGTCGGTTCGACCGTCGAGGCGGGTGACTCGGTCGGCGAGGTGGAGTCCACCAAGTCGGTGAGCGAGATC
>NZ_JBFAOM010000101.1:0-7318 GCF_040675235.1 Nonomuraea sp. NPDC049637 | reverse complement strand
CGGTACAACACGCCGTTGATCGTCCTTCGGTGGTCGTTCCACCGCCCACCCTGCTGGCCGCCCTCGGGCAGCAGCGGCCTGAGCCGCTCCCACTCCGCGTTGGTTAAGTCACCTCGACCCATAGGCCAATCGTGACGATGCAGGCACGATCAGTCAGCAGATCTAAGAAACAGCTCCTAATGGACCAGTGCTCACGCCAGACGATCGGCGGGCACGACATCCCATCAGCGATCAAAGACTCTTGACCACCGGTGAGGGCACGATCTGACCCCAGGACTCGAAGTCCGGTCGACGAGAGTGCTCACTCACCAGCGGCTACCAGGCGCCGAGTCTGCCAGCGAGGCCGACCCGGTAGGTCCCATTAGTCGGTCGGGGTGCTCGAAGCGGGGTTCTCCTTGAGCCGCATGCACTCGTCGTAGTAGAGGAGCGCCTCGTTGGCGGCCTTCTCAGGGCTCCAGCCCCGGGCGACGAGGGCCTGGTAGTTGTGGTTGTAGATCTGGTAGCAGTCGGTCCGGCTGTCGGCCTGGGCGGCGACGGCGGCGGGGACCACCCAGGCGGCGGCCAGGAGCGTGGCGATGACGAGGCGGCGTGCGTGACGCATGGCGATCCTTCCTGTTACTTGGTTCCCCAGCCGGGCGAGTGGCAGGCGGGTCCGTTCGGTCCGGTGTTGCATGACTTGCCTTCGGTGGCCTGGGCCGGCAGGGACAGCGCCCCCACTGTGGCCGCGGCCAGCAGCGCGACGGTGATGACGGGACGAAGACGGGTCACATGGGCTCCTGCGGTGAGGTCGCGACGTACGCGAGATGCTTCCGTGACGGCCACCGGATGCCCCGATGATCTCCGGGGCCGCACTGCGATTGTCGGACGTCGGCGGCGGCCCCGGCTCCTCCCCGAGGCCGGTCCCTCCGGCCACAAGGAGGACGACAGCCACGGCCGGCGCCTCAAGAACCGGCGCCTCAGGAGCCGGCGCCTCAAGAACCGGCGCCTCAGGAGCCGGCGCCTCAGGAACCGGTGTTGAGGAGTTTGCCGAGGAGGGCGGTGAGCTGGTCGCGCTCCTGCGGCGTGAGGGACTGGAAGGTGTCGTCGAGGAAGGCCGGGATCGCGGCCTGCGCCTCGGCCAGCCGCCGCCGCCCCTGGTCGGTGATGGTGACGGCGTAGGAGCGGCGGTCGCGGGGGTTGCGTTCGCGGCGTACGTGGCCCGCCCGCTCCAGGTCGTCGCAGACGCTGACCATGACGCTGCGGTCGATGCGCAGCTCCTCGCTGAGCGTCTGCTGCGAGCAGGGGCCGACGGCGTCGAGCATCTGGAGCACGAGCTGCTGGCCGACGCCGAGCCCCTGCGCGGCGGCGTGGGCGTCGGCGGCGCGCGCCACGGCGGCCGAGGCCCGGCACAACGCGATGTCCAGCCGCTCGGCGGCCAGCCGCGGGAAGTACGCCTGGCGTGCGCGGTCGCCTGTCCTGGTGGTCGCCATAGATCTCCCTCTTCGCTCCGACGCCGAGTCTAACGCAAACCGTCTCGCCTCCAATCGTTTGACAGTAGATGATTTGTAGCCGTACGGTCCCAATCGTCTGTCAGCAAATTGTTTGTACTCAGATGGAGAGTGGACGTGGCACGGACTGATCGCGTCGCACGGACGGCCCTGGTGGTGTTGTGCGCGGCGGTGTTCCTGGACTCGATGGACCTGTCCCTGATGGGCGTGGCCCTGCCCGCCATCGGCCGCGACCTGTCGCTGCCCGAGAGCCTCCTGCAGTGGCTGATGTCCGGCTACGCGGTCGCCTACGGCGGGTTCCTGCTGCTCGGCGGCCGGATAGCCGACCTGTTCGGACGGCGCCGGGTGTTCCTGACCTCGCTCGCGATCTTCGCCGCCGCGAGCCTGGCCGGCGGCCTGCTGTCGGAGGGTTGGCCGCTGGTCCTCACCCGGGTGGTCAAGGGGGTGGCGGCGGCGCTCACCGCGCCCGCCGCGCTGTCGCTCATCACCACCACCTTCGCCGAGGGCGCGCCGCGCAACCGGGCGCTCGGTGTCTATTCGCTGGCCGGGGCCACCGGCTACACCGCCGGGCTGATCGCCTCCGGCCTGCTGGCGGAGATCAGCTGGCGGCTGGTGTTCTTCCTGCCCGTGCCGGTCGCGGCGCTGGTGCTGGCCGCGGCGCCGCTGGCACTGCCGCGCGACGTCCGGCCGCAGCGGACGCGCGGCGGGTTCGACGCCGCCGGAGCGGTCGCGGTCACCGGGGGCGTGCTGCTGCTGGTGTTCGCGCTGACCGAGCGGAACTGGCCGGCCGGCGTGGTGGCCGTGGCGCTGCTCGGCGGTTTCGTGCTCATCGAACGCGGGCGGCCCAGCCCGCTCGTCCCGCTGGAGGTGTTCAGGTCCGGGACGGTGGGCGCCGCCAACCTCGCCGCGCTGACCTGGGCGTGCGCGACCATCGGCTGGCAGTTCGTCACCGTCCTGTACCTGCAGCAGGTGCTGGGCTACACCGCGCTGGCCACCGGGCTCGGGATCGTCCCGATGGGCCTGGCCATCGTCGTCACGGCCAACCTGGCCGGCCGGCTGATCAGCCGCTGGGGGCTGGGACGGGTGGCCGCCGCCGGGATGCTCGTCCAGGGGGCGGGCATCCTGCTGTTCCTGCGGGCCGGGGCCACCGGCGACTACCTCACCGTGCTGCTGCCCGCGCTGGTCGTGCACGGCGTCGGCAACGGGCTGTCCTTCCCCAGCCTCAACATCGCCGCCGTCGCCGGCCTGCCCGACGCGCGGCAGGGGCTGGCCTCGGGGCTGGTCACGTCCTCCGTCCAGATCGGGGCGGGGGTCGGGGTGGCGGTGCTGGCCGCCGTCCTGCCGCTGGGCGGGCCGCCGCTGGCCGGTTACCGGCTCGCGTTCCTGGTGGCGGGCGGGTTCTCGCTGCTGGGGGCCGTCGTCGCCGCCTACGGGCTACGCGCCCGCCGTCCCGCCGCCGTACCGATCGACTGAAAGGGAACCTGCCGTGACACTGGATCTTACGCCCGACGAGTTGCTGAGCACCACCCGCGCCGTGCGCAAGCGCCTCGACTTCACCCGTCCGGTGCCCCGCGACCTGATCGAGCAGTGCGTGGACCTGGCCGTACAGGCGCCCACCGGACGCAACCGGCAGCGCTGGCACTTCCTCGTCGTCACCGAGCCCGAGCAGCGGCGGGCCGTGGCCGACCTCTTCCTGCGCTCCCTGTCGCGGGCCACCGGGCAGCCGCTGAGCGAGCGCGACCTGTGGCGCATGAACTACCACCGCGGCTCCACCGAGCGGGTCTTCGACGGGCTGCGTCACCTGGCCGCCAACATCCACCGGGTGCCCGCGTTCGTCATCCCGGGCGTCGAGGGGCGCACCGACCGCGCCACAGTGGAGGCGCAGGCGGGAGCGTGGGGGTCGATCCTGCCGGCGGTGTGGAGTTTCATGCTGGCCGCGCGGGCCCGCGGCCTCGGCACGGTGTGGACGACCGCGCAGGCGCCCCTCGAACGGGAGCTCGCCCAGGTTCTGGGGGTGCCGTACGAGAAGGTGATGCTGGCCGCGTTCATCCCGCTGGCCTTCACCATCGGCACCGAGTTCAGGCCCGCTCCCCGCATCCCTCGCGAGGAGGTCCTGCACTGGGACCGCTGGTGAGAGCCCGTTCCGGCCCTTCCGGCCGGTGATCCCGATCCGGGCGAGCTGGTGGTCGAGGACGGCGGTGGCCGCGCGCGCGAGGTCCAGCACCCCGACCAGCACGCCGTCGGCCGGACCGCGCGCGAGCCCGAGCAGGATGTGGGCCTCGGTGTCGGCGCCGCCGCCGGACCCGGAGGCGGCGGTCACGAGGGCGGCGATCTCGCGGTGGACCGCCGCGCCGCCCGTCCGGTACAGCGCGAGCACGTCGGGGTCGGCGACGGCCCTGGCGAGGAAGGCGTGCCCGGCGAGCGGGCGGACGGGAGCGTGCGCGCCCAGCTCGACGACGGCGAGCAGCGCCCGCCGCAGCATCCCGGCCGGGCCGCCGGCGTCCTGCGCCTGCCGTGACGGCTCCGTTCCTGATCGGATGGAAGCCATAACAGCAGGTGGCAGGAGCGGCCCGAAGACGTGGAAGCTCGTCGCCGGCACCCTGCTCGGAGCCGCAGCAGGCATTCCGCTTGGACTCCTGCTCAGCGCCTTCCTGACATGGCGTCACGTCCTGGCCGGCATCGTCATCAGGGGACCGCTCACGATCGTCATGAAGTACTCCGACAAGGAGTGGGACGAGGCGTTCGACCTGATCGCGCAGGACCCGGGCATCTCGACCGTGCCTGTCACGCGCTACATGATTTTCCGATGGGAGTGATGCAGCTGACCGACACCATCACGGTGATGTCCTCGCGTGCACGCCTTCCCCGAACCGACCAGAAGCAGGCGACGAGGTGGAGCAGATACCGCAGACAGGCTCGGGAGGAGTGGTTTCAAGCCAAGACGGGGCAGTCGATGGTGACCGAGGCGGAGTTACGCTTGCTCGCTGAAGCGCTGCGACGGGGGACTGCCCGCTCGCAGTAGATCGGACGGGCGCCCCGCCACGTCCAAGGCGGAGCTGGTCAGCCGCCATGCAGCACAAAGGGGCTCACCGCACACACTTGCCTACGAGTCTCGAGGCGCCGCTAGCGGCTCCCTCCGCTCGGGCTCGGCGCTCGCCCCGGCCGGGCCGATCCCGGCCTGACGACCGACGCGCCGGACCAGCTCGTACACGTCCCTGCGGTCGAGCCGCCGCCCCGTGGCCACGCCTTCGTGAGGTCCTGGACATAGCCGCGCACGCCGGGCGGGTACGCGAGATCGGCGTTCGGGTGCGGCAGCAGCTCGGCGGTCATGGTTCGCCTTCGCATCGAGGAACTGTCCACTGGTTCCGTGTAATGGCACCGGCCGGAGCGCCCGGCCAGGCGAGAGACCCTACGAGAGACGCCACGAGCTCGAAACCCGACATGCCAAAGGCGTCGAACGAAACTCAGGCGACGGCACCCCTCGCGTCAGCCAAGAAGCTGCGACATTTGGCCATGGACGAATCTCCTCGGCGCGCCGTAGCGTAGCCCTGACTATCAAACCCTTAGGGGAAGCAACAGTCGCGGGGGGACCAACCATGCGACGCTCCAAAATTGCGCGTATCAGCACCACGGCCCTGCTCCTCTCCGCAGCCTTAGCGGTCGCAACACCGCCGGCACACGCCGTGCACGCTGCCACATCGACCGCCTTCGCTTATGACCCAAAGTGTCAGTTCCGCGCTGCGCGGAAAGTCGGTAATAACTGGCACATCAGTGAGGGAGGCGGAAATCTCCTCAGGAGCGGGGAAGAGGTCTGCCAGACGGGCGCCGCGAAGCTGATCGTGCAATCCGACGGTAATCTGGTGCTTTACAACAACGGCAGAGCGGTTTGGGCGGCCAACACCACCGAAACGTTGACGAAGCCCAGTGGTTATCGGGCTGAGTTCCAGACCGACGGCAACTTCGTGGTCTACGCCTACAATCCCCCTATCGTCAGATGGGCTTCCAACACATGGTCAACGTGCAGCGGCAGCGCGGTTTGTGAACTCGTCATCCAGGCCGACGGCAACGTGGTGATCTACAACATGAGCAACTCGAACAAGGTCGTCTGGGACGCCTGGTAGGGGTCCAGCCGGGTTTCACCATTCGATTGCGGCGGCGACCAGGTCGGAAGAGTCGTCCTCCAGGAGCCTGGCAGCCGTGAGCGCACCCAGCGACGGGCGTCCGAAGTGTCGATCTCGATCCCGAGGATCGCGGTCGGCGGACGCTCCCGGTACCGGTTGAACACGCCCCCCGCACGGCTCCTTGGCGTTGCAGCTCACGCACAGGAGCTCGCGGAGCAGATCGGTGGCGTGGTCATGGTCCCAGACTTGCCGTGCGCTGCGACCACCGCAGATGGCGCATCGTTCGGCCTGCCGTTCAACGAGCACATCCACCGGATCGGCGCCCCGGTCAATCTCGGGGACTTGCCAGCTCCAGCAGGCGGGCTCCGCCGCGGGCAACCACTCCTGGATCTTGGCGCGTTCGGTGTCGCGTTCAGCGTCCGGCTGGGCGACCTCGGCGCGCTCTTCTGGAGTCCTGTGTGCCGGGCATGCCAGGTGCCTCCGCTGGATCCGGACGCGGCACCGCGTCCCGACTGCCACGTCGGCCGGCCGCGCTCCACCTCCTCGGTCTCGCCTCGGACGCCGGCAACGTGCGCGGCCTCGCCCTGCGCGAACTCCTGGCCCAGCCTGTAGGTCAGGGCCCAGCCCGGCGGCTTGCTCCGCTCGCGCTCATGCTCGATCCCGTCAGGCCCGGCGTGCCACAGGACCTCCCGGGCTCTCGAGGTGACTTCACGTCCGAACGGATCGACTCATCACCACCAAGACTTCCTCTCCCGAGTGTCGGGGAAACCGCATGGGTGAGAACGCAATGTCACTCCAGGACGGAGCGGCTCCCATGTCGCACATTGATGAAGCTGCCTCCGCGCCCATGTGGATCGCGGTCCAATTGCCAGGTGAACGAATCAACCCCGCCGGAACACGATGAGCTGCGTCCTCCGAAGAAGGACCGAGGGCAGGAAGCCCTGCTCCTCATCGGAATAGCGATAAGCGTAGCCGCCAATGCCTTCGACATGGTTATATCGTTCACCCTTGCCTGCGCTGCCCTGGTCCAATCCCTCATCCTCAGCCACACCAAGACCGACGCTCGCCGACAGCGTCTTCGGGAATGGGGCTTCTTCGGTGCCGGGCTCCTTCTGGCAGTTCCGACCAACATCCTGTCCGACCTCATCGGACCGAAGTGACTACCCAGTTTCTCAACTCACGGCATGGAACCCACCGATCTCCTCCAACCAACCGAGAAGGAATCACCCCCTCATCCAGCAGCCTGACCGGATACTCGCGCGACACGTTGCGGGAACGACGAGTAGGGCGTGCCGTGAGGCTGATGCCGATCAGCGTGGTCCTGGGCCTGATCCACATCCTGGCCGGCCGGGGTTCGTGGAGCTGTTCGGGCGCGAGCAGGCGGCGGTGGTCGCCGGGGACGGGCGGGCGTGAGCCTGCTGATGCTCGACACCGAGACCGGCAGCACCGCCGAGCACGTCCACCTCACCGGCGGCCGGACTCGCTTCGGCATCGTGCCCCGGCCTACGCGGGCGCGCCCGACGGCACACTGCTGGACTGCAGCTTCTTCGACCAGCGGTTCACAACATCTCGGTGAGCGCGTCGAGGTCGGCCAGGCGTCCGCCGGGAGCGAGGCGGGCCGCCACGGCGACCAGCAGCAGTTCAGTGACGGCGATCTGGTGCGCGAGCGGCGCGATCGGCCCGGCGGCCTCGCGCGGCAGCCTGATCAGC
>NZ_JBFAOM010000100.1:0-7346 GCF_040675235.1 Nonomuraea sp. NPDC049637 | reverse complement strand
GGAGCCCAGCCCTTGACCTGGGCGGCGAGCTTCCACCCCAGGTTCATGGCGTCCTGCAGACCGGTGTTGAGGCCCTGTCCCGCCGCCGGGAAGTGGATGTGGGCCGCGTCGCCCGCCACCAGGAGCCGGCCCTGCCGGTACCGCCCGGCCAGGCGGGTCGCGTTGCCGAACCGCGACAGCCAGCGCGGCTCGGCGACGCCGAAGTCCGTGCCGGCGACGTTCGTCAGCGCTTGCCGGAACTCCTCGTACGTCAGGGGCAGGCCGGACGGCACCCGCATGCGTTCGGGATCGATGACCACGAACCGGGTCAGCCCGCCCTCCAGCGGCACGGCCAGCACGCCGCGGGCCTCGGCCGCGCGCACGGCGTCCGGATCGGTGACGGCGAAGTCGCCGAGCATGCCGGACAGCGTCTCGTCGGTTCCGTCGAAGGGGATGCCGGCCGCCTGCCGGACGATGCCGCGTCCGCCGTCGCAGCCCACGACGTAGGAGGCGCGCAGCGTCTCTCCCCGGGCTGTCTGGACGACGACGCCGTCCGGCTCCTGCCGCACGGCGGTGACCTGACAGCCGCGGACGATCTCGGCGCCCAGCTCGCGGGCGCGGGCGTCGAGCAGTTCCTCGGTCCGGGCCTGCTCCAGGAACAGGGTGTAGCCGTGCCGGGTGTCGAGGGCGGTGAAGTCGAGGCGCGTGTTCAGGCCCGCGAAGTGCCACCCGGGCAGGGTGTGACCGCGGGCGAGGAAACGGCCGGCGATGCCGCGCAGGTCCATCACCTCGATGCTGCGCGGGTGCAGCGTGAGCGCCCGCGACTGGCTGGTGGGCGCGTCGTTCCGTTCGAGCACGCGGACCGCCACGCCCGCCAGGGCCAGCTCCGCGGCCAGCAGCAGTCCGGTGGGCCCGGCTCCCACCACGATCACGTCGATGTGCACGCTTGCGTCCCTCCTATTAAATGAACATCGTTCATAAAATTGAGGTCATTAGTATCACTGGGCATGGGACCCACGTCAACCTCCTCGTCCGCCCAGCGCTCCCGGGGCCGCCCCCGCAAGATGGGCGTGCCCGAGGCGGTCGCAACCGCCCTGCGCCTGGTCGACGAGGACGGGCTCGACGCGCTGACCATGCGCCGTCTGGCCGCGGCCCTCGACGTCCAGGCGGGCACGCTCTACCGGCACTTCGCCACCAAGCAGACGCTGCTCGCCGCCATGGCGGAGGAGATGCTCGCGGGCTGCGCCGACCCGCTGCCCGACGGGCTCGCCTGGCGTGATCAGCTCACCGAACTGGCCGGACGGCTGCGCACCGCGCTGCTGCGCCACCGCGACGGCGCACGCGTCTACGCCGGCACCCACTCCGTCGGCCCCAACACGCTGAACTACGCCGAGACCCTCGTGGGCGTGCTGCGCGAGACATGCCCGGCCCCCGAGGCCGCCACCCGTACGGCACTCACGATCATCCACTTCACCGTCGGCCACACCCTGGAGGAACAGGCCGCCCAGTCTCTCGCCGGCTCCGAGCTGCCCGCCTCACTGACCCTGCTGCACGCGGCCCTCGACCCCGACGCCTACCCCAACCTGGCTGCCGCCGAAGCCACACTGACCAGCACCGATTTCGCCGCCCACTTCGCCCACGGCCTGAACCTGATCATCACAGGACTGACCACCGGCTGACGCCGGCGTCGAGAACCGGATCGCGGAAGGGCATGTCCTCAGGCCAGGCGGGCCGCAACCGTCGGGGAGTCCGCGCAGGGGGCGGCCGCAGGAGACCAGGTCGTCCAGAGCGACGCCGAGCAGTTGGAATGGGGTGCCCACCTCCAGGAGCGCCTGACGCAGGTTGCCGTGGCGACCCACCAGTTCCTCGGCCTCACCGCCGCCCCCGCCAGGATGAGAAGGCGCGGAACGGCACCCGCCACGCGATCCGCCAGTAGTGGCACGAGCATCTCGATGAGCACCGCACCCGATTCGCCGCCTACATGCGCCAGGTGCACGCATGTCAGCGGGGAACACGGCGTCCATGTTGTGGCGGAGCCAGACGGTTGTCCGGTGCATACGCGCTCCTCAGGAGCGTCGGTCTGCTCGTTGCGACCCCTGCAGGGGTGATGAGATGCCCGCGTGGAGGCGAAACCTCCTCGGCGGAGCCGAGCTTGGCAGCAAACAGGGCCTGTTCGCCGCCGCTGTCGAGATGTCCCCCCAGCTCCCGCCGGCCATCGAAACGATCTTCGCCGACGGCCTCGATGGTTTCGGCGAGCGCATCGTCGGCACCCTCGTGGAGACCATCGACGCATCGGGCCGCACCCCGCTCGCGATGCTCCTCCAGCCGACCCGAACCAGCGATCAGTCCGAAACGCTGATTCGCGAGTGCATCGACCGGGAGATCACCAGCCGAGTGGCGGCACTGCTCGGCACACCGGACGCCGCGTTCCGGGCCGGTCCCCGACAGTGACGGGACACCGGGTTCGGCTGGTGCGCGGTCGCGTGCTGCGGCCCCTTCGGGTGCCGGACGAGCGGCGCAGCGGCGCGGGCGGGCGCACCAGCCGGTCATCCGGTCAGGAGACGCAGCGGCGCAGGGCCACCCGGCCGCCGTCCTTGCTCACATCGCTGGAATGCGGTGCCAGGCAAAGCTTCGTCCATTGGTTGGAGAAGGTGTAGCGTCCGCCCGGCATCGGGTTGACCGACCAATACTGGTTGCCCGAATCCCAGCGGGTCTCGCAGCCCCACCACATGAGCTGCGTGTTCTCCCCCGGCGGAGTGCCGTTGTTGTACGGGGCGGTCAGGCAGTAGCCGTTGTCGTTCCTGATGTTGAACCAGCCGCCGTTGCGCGGCACAGCGGTCCACTTCTGCGACGACTTGCCGTTGCACGAGCGCTGGACGACCAGGCCGCCGCCGTCGATCGTGGCGCCGCGGTCGAGGCACATGCCGCTCAGCACGTTCTTGTAGGCCGCGGAGTTCACCGTCCACAGGTCGTAGCCGCCGGTCGGCTTCGGCTTGGGCAGATCGCCGCAGTTGTACTGCTGAAGCGGGGCGTCGTTGCTCAGCAGGTTGTTCTGGTCGAGCGCCATGCACTTGCCGCTCTTGCGGTTGTACAGGTAGAACGCCGGCTGCGCGTCGTAGTGCGGCGGGATCTTCACCCTCACCCGCATGACCGCCCAGTTCTGCTGAGGCGCGGAGGACGTACAGTTCTGCTGGTCGAGGCTGAGCCAGTCGGCGAGCTCGTCGCCGGTGACGTCCGCGCACTTTCCGGAGGCGTCGTTCTTCTGCAGGAACGAGCCGTCGGCCTGCTTGGCACGGGTCCAGCGCAACGCCGAGGAGGTGCCGGTCGGGCAGTCTCGCTGCACGATCCTCGCCCCCGCGGTCTTGCTGTCGTCCTTGATCACCATGCACTTGCCGCTGTGCGCGTTGAACAGCCGGTACTGGCTCGGCAGCCACAGGCGGAAGTCGCCGTAGGACGACTCGTACGAGGTCGACTCGGTGTAGTCGCCGTCGCCGGAACCGCCGCTGCCGCAGAACTTCGAGATCTCCCAGTCGCTCATCGGCCGCGAGTTCAGCGCCCAGTCGTACGACCGGCTCTTGTCGGGCACGTACACGGTGAGGTTCTTGCCGTACTGCACGCCATTGCCGTCGTCGTAGTCGGCGGCGATGTCGACCACGGCCTTGATGAGCGGCTTGCGCACCGTCACCCAGGCGACGCCCCAGCCGGGCACGGTCGCGGTGTTGGTGTAGGTGTCGCTGCTGCTCCAGCTCCACGACCAGCCGAGCTTCGGCCCGACGGAGCCCTCCCAGTCTCCGAACTTCTTCTTCCCGCCGATGTCGAGCCCGAAGGAGAACGAGGTCGACGAGCTCTTCATCCCCGCCACGCCAACGCTTCCGCCCGCGGCGCCGCAGGAGCGGGCGACCGGGCGGGGCTTGCTGGAGTCACCGATCGCGTCCGGGATCTCCGCGTCGCCCAGCACCTGCTGGGAGCTCTTGTAGGTGAGCTTGCATTCGGGCACCTCGTAGACGAGGTCGCCCGCCTGCCGGTAGCTGAAGTTGAGGCAGTCCTTGGCGATCTGCTCGGGTGACTTGGCCGCGGCCGCGGGTGGGGGTGAAATGACCGTCGTGCCGAGGACGGCGGTGGCCGCCGCGAGCATGACGGCACCGGCGCGAAGCCGGGGTAGAACGCGCATGACGCTCCTGATCAGAGTTTCCGACGTGCTCGCGCAGGCTAGGAGCCGGGAACAGCGTCGGACTGAACGCATCGGGAACGCGGCCTGAAATGATCATTTGGATCTGGACGCCGGCGACACCGCCTCCACACGGGCCGGCGGCAACGCGAAGGCCATCTCGACACCTGCAGGCTGTCATCCGGCGGCGGGGTCGTCCTTCACAACCTGGGCGGCTCGTTTCCGCAGCAGATGTACGACTCCGGCGACGAGCTTGAGAAGGATGCTCAGCGAGAGGAACACCCACATCCCTTTCAGCCAGGCGTCCGGCATTGGGCCGCGAAATCCGGAGAGCCCGAACACCACGCCGGCTCCGGTCCATCCGCAGAAGATGAAGGTGCAGGCGGACCCGAGCTGGTACCAAACAGATCGCCGCACATCCATGCCGCCGACCCTTCCGTTTCGTTGTCGGGCCACGGACAGCGCGTCCGGCGGGGGCCGCGCACGTGGTGTCCGGGGCCGGGCGCCGTCCCGTTCGCCGTCGGCCCGGACAGGCTGAGCAGAGCGGGGTCCCGCGGTCAAGGTCGTTCTCTCCGGCCGGGAGTGCTTCATGTCGGCTTCGGGGCCTCGGTCCGCTTCCCTTTGGGCGGGACGACGGCGGACGGGGTGCAGCGACGGCCGCGGAACTCCGCACGGTTCCCGCAAGGCCGCGGCGGCAATCCTTGCCGGACGGCGATACCTTGAGCACCCGCCGATGGCAAATGCTGCTCATGCGGACGCTGGGCGGGCGACGCGGATCGGTTCACCATACGTAAGCGCCCGCCCACAGCGGGTTTCCGGGCAAGGAACCGCCTGCCGTCCGCCTTCACGGAAAGGGCCCCGCCCATGTCGCCGCGACGTACCGCCCGAGGCTCGGGACGATCCGCGCCCGCCATGCTCCTCGCCATGACCGTGCTGGTCACGGCGGGGCTGAGCCTGCTGCCCGCGTCCGTCGCGCGCGCGGCGTCCCTCCAGGTCTGCACCCTCCAGGAGGACATCGTCTACCAGCCGCCGCTGACGAACACGCCCCAGACGGTGTCGTTCGCCGAAGGCGGCACGATGACGCCGAGCTCGCTGCAGCCTGCGAAGCGGGCAGCGACGGAAACCTGGACGAGTGCCTGGCCCCTCTCCTGCGAGCGGGAGTCGCCCCAGCTACTGCGGTAGACACCTGCGTGGCCGCAGCCAATTAGAAACGAACCCTGGGCCGCCGGCACCATAGTCGTTGCCTGCCCCCGCCCTGCACTTGGCCGTGCGGGGTCTGCGAGGCCAGCACGCCCGTTGCTGTTCCCGGCCCTGGTAGGCATCTCGCGAAGTGGACGGCACGCCGGCGGCTCTGGGCTCCCGTGAATTACGGTGGGCCGCCACCTGGCGAGTTGCTGCGGGGGCTCTCCGGGTCGCGGCGGGACGGCTACGGCCGGTCGTCGGATCCTCTGGTGCGTATGCAAACGAGGAAGATGCGCGGACTGGGGATGACCGGGGGCTCACGATACGCCGGATGGCTAGCAGGGCTGCTGGCGGGCGCGGTGGACGGCCTCGGCGACGTCGCGCGCCCGTGCCTCGCGCCGGGCATTCGCCAGTCGAACCGCGGTGTTAGAAGGTGCGGCCGCGTCATAGGCGGCTACGACACTCATGGGGGCCTTGTTGCGCCAGGCGTGCTCGACAAGTTGCTGGATCTGTTCCGGCGAGATGGCCGAGAGGTCAACCCGCAGACCCACCCAGATCTTCATGGCGGCGGTCCGCCACACCTCGCTGTAGACGGCGGGGTCGGCGGCCACAGCCGTGGCGGCCTCGTTCTGGCTGCCGGAGAACACCGCGGTCGTGTCCCCCCTTTCCATGCCGGCGAACGGCCTTCCCTTCACCTTGAACCCCGGCAGCCGGAAGTGGATGAACTCCTCCACCTCCGGTAAGGCGGTCGCGAACCGGCGCAGGTCGTCAAGCGTGATCATGGCGGTCTCCCTTCTTCGGCCGCATGCTAATCGATCACCTGTGCGAACAAGGAATCAAAGATTGCTCCCGCACAGCGGGAACTCACGTGGGTTCAGCCATCTCAAGGCGTGTTCCCTCGTGGGTTCAGCGCACTGAACATTGTGACCCAGTGTCAGCGGAGAGCGGCTTCGAGCGCGTCCGGCAGAGTAGTGTCGGTGATGAGGCTAAAGCGCGCTTGAGCCAGCATGGGCTGCACGGTCGTAGGCGGCGAAGGCCCGCACATGGCCGGGAAGGGTAGCCTCCAGTCGCAGAGTTGGCCCAGATGGGGCAGGTTTCGCCACTCGAAGGGTGTCACATCCCGGAGCGGCGTCATCGACATGACATGTCGACACGTCATGTCGATGACGCCGCCCGGTCGGCTTTAGCGACCTAGATGTCTTACTCTCCCGGGCCGAATTCTGTGACATGCGCGTCCAGCACGCCACCATCTTGCAATAGGGGGCACACCAGGGTCCCGTTGAGTGCCCGGACCAGGAAGTCCACCACCCCGCCGGGATGCCGCCAGGCTTCGGCGCCATGGAGGATCCAGACGGGCCATGCCTCTGGCGTGTCGCCGACCATCTCCCACAGCAGAATGTCCCCGTAGGCGGTCGATCCCCAGGGATACACGCCGCCAGGCTCAGGGTAGGGCAGGAAGTATCGCTCTCCTACCGTCTTTCCGTAGTCGTCGAGTATGTCTATCTGTTCGTCCTCGCCTAGCATGAGTTCGCTGAGAAGGGCGATGTCGTCTTCTGCGATCGTTTCTATGTCAGCGTGTCCGGGATTACCGATGGACAGCCTTAGATTTTCGCCGATAACTAGGCTGGTGTATTCCGACATAAGCGCCTTATAGTCCGCAGGAAGCCGAATGCCCAGGTGGTTCTCGATATTCTCCCAGTCAACGACCGGAGCCGGCTTGACCGGGGGAATCAGCGCTTTGAGGTCAGCAACGGATGCCATCTGTAACCGTCCCGTTCAAATCGTTGCGGACACATTCATCCAGGATCACCTGGCCGTTGAGCTCGGCCCTCATACGGAACCTGTCGACCACGGTCTGGGCGCCATCATATTTCACGTCCACGGCGTAGTTGATTCTGTCGTTCGGCCGGCTCGCCACGATGGCCTTGTAGCGCTCGGCATCGAAGCCGGTGGGCCGTCCCCCGGCCGAGCCGCGCCGGATGCGGTTGGCGCGCTGGTCACGTGGTTCGGGGATGGT
>NZ_JBFAOM010000099.1:0-7872 GCF_040675235.1 Nonomuraea sp. NPDC049637 | reverse complement strand
AACCGCACCGCGCTCGGCGACAGCCTGACCACCCGCGTCACCGCCGAGCTGCTGAGCCCCAACGAGCACGGCGACAGCTACGGCGGCCCGCGCGACCTGCTGGACGTGGAGCTCACCGGCGACAGCATCGCGGTCAAGAGTGAGCTGCACGGCACCCTGGCCACCGACGCGCGCGCCCTGTTGGACTGGGACGCCGTGCTGCGCGCCCTCGGCGCCGCCTACGACCGCGCCACCACGCCTGCGCGTGAGCATCCAGACGACCAGTCCGCCCCTGGGACGACACCGTGACCGAGCTACTGACCCGACCCGACCCGACCCGATCCGGGCCCCGGGCTCCCTGGACGCTCCGGCGTCCAGCAGCGGCGGACTGGCCTTCTTCGCCCGGCCAGCCGCCTTGCGCCGCCGCAACATCCGCCACACCATCCCCGAACCGCGTGACCAGCGCACCAACCGCCGCCGGCGCGGCTCTGCCGGGGGACGGCCCACCGGCTTCGATGCCGAGCGCTACAAGGCGCGCAACGTCGTCGAACGGGCGATCAACCGGCTGAAGAACTTCCGGGCCGTTGCCACTCGCTATGACAAGCGCGCCGACATCTTCCTCGGCACCGTCACTCTGGCCGCCCTGGTCATCTGGCTCCGGACCTGATCTAAAAACAGCTCCTAGAGAGGTACCGGCTGCCATTTTCCGACACTTCGCGGCCATGCTGGATCATTCGCCTTGTCGTGGCGACGGCCAGCCGAGAAACTTAAAAAATGTCACACGCTCTGTCTCCGGATATTCAGGCGATCGAGCGCATGGCCGTGCTCCTGGCCGAGGTGTCCGACCCTGGGCTGTTCACACGAGCCGCCACCCTGCGCAGGCGACAGGCCACAGGAGAGAGTCCGGACGCCGCGCTGCTGTCCGAGGCGTTCGCGCTCGTTTCTGCGACGTTCGGCAGGATCTTCGGCCGCCAGTGCACTCCCGCCGAGCTGCGGGCCGGCATCGCACTGTACCGCGGAGCGGTGGTGGAGCTCGCCGACCGCACGGCCTGGCCCGTCGCCGCGGCACTCGCCGTCTTCCTCGGCGCTGTGGAAGGCAGGGGCGTCCATCTGATGGCCGATGACGGCGCGCCCATCATGGCAACGGTGTGTGAGCGCCTAGGGCTGACGGTCGCCCGCCTGTCCGACGACATGGAGGCAGGCGAGCGACGACTCGCCTATGCGGCGGACGTGACGGTGGGACGGGTCCAGACGTTTGGCTACGACCACCTGATCGACAATCGCGTGTCGGGCCCCAACGAGCGGGTGCAGCGCGAGCCGTACCGCGCCATCGTGATGGAAGCCGACCTCGTCATGCTCGACCAGTTGACCACCTACCTCACCCTGAACCGCGACGGCATCCGCACGGCGTCGATCAGCGTGCGCGCCTATCTGGCCCGGTACGAGTCCGTGGCCGGGATTGCTGCGACGGTCCTGACCGAAGCAGACGAGTTCACCCACCTGTATGGGCTTTCCGTGGAAACCGTCGACACGGCGCACCCGACCGCGCGGCGTGACCATCCCGACCTGCTGTACACCACGACCGAGGCCAAGCTGAACGGCCTCCTCGATGCCATCGCAGGTCACCACGCCGAGGCCCGGCCGGTGCTGGTGGTCGCGGACTCCGTGGAGATCACCGAGCGGCTGGCCGTCCTGCTGGCTGCCCGCGGCCTGCCGGTCGCATGGCCTCACCCGGAGCGCCCGCTGGCTCGCGCGGGACGCCCGGCGACGGTGACCCTGTTCGCGCAGCCCACGGTGGAGGGCGAGGTTGCCTTGGGCGGGGACCTGGACTGGCTTGCCCAAGAGCACGTGCTGGCGTCGGGCCTCGATCCCGCCGTCGCCTCCGGCGACGCTTGGGACGAGGCAGCGGCCGCGGCCAGGCAGGAGCTGCTGCCCGCGTGGACGGCCGACCGCGATCGGGTGATCGAGACAGGGGGGCTGGTGGTACTGGTCGCCGAGTATCCGGGCACCATGCGCCTGGAGGCGCGCCTGCGGGCGCTGGCGGGGACACGGGGAGACACCCGGGTCTTCGTGGCGCTGGACGAGGGCTGGACATGGCACCGGTATGCCGACTGGCTGTACCGCCTCATCCTGAGGCACATCACCGAGCCGTTGGAGGGGTCGCTGCTCGCCAGGGCCGTCGAGCGTGCCAAGCGGCAATGTGAGGCGCGGATCGCCGGCTACCGGCGCCGGATGGCGGCCTACGACGCGGTTCTCTCGGCGATCCGGGAGCAGATGGACGCCGAGCGCCGCGCGATGGTGGAGGGCGCCGAGCCGCTGGGAGCCATCCTGGCCTTCACCGAGGGCGAGCAGGCACCGCCTGGAAAGGTGGACAGCGAGACACTGCGCCTCATCGCCCAGGAGGTCATCGACGAGCAATGGACGGCCTGCCTGGCCGAGCTCACGGCGATGTACGACGACTACGGACGGGAACGGTACGTACAGGAAACGTTGCCCGCCTTCCGGGAACAGGCCGAGGCCACCTACAGGGCGATGCGCGAGAGGGCAACCAGAGCACTCACGGATCGGCTGCGTGTGCTGGGAGCGTACTGGTACATCTCCTCTAGAGACCTCCCTCCTTGGTCAGCGCGCTGAAGAGGGTTGCCGGCCACGACGGTCTGGCGGTTTCCTGGTCAGCCGGCTGCCGTCGCTTACATCGCCGCTACGAACGCAGGGCCGCACCTGATCTAGCGGCTCGCGGACGACCAGGATGAAGATGCGAACTTGCGCCCCGTCGCGATGCGAGGAAAAGGGCCGCCCTGAGGCAGGAGGCCCCCCTCGCCGGCCCCCACTTTGCTCGCCCTGTGCCGGGCGCGCGGTTGAGGGCCGCAACGCTCTCCCCTGCGCACCCCTGGGCCCGGATGTCTAGCAGGCGGCCATATCGCTGTAACCGCTGTAGCCGAGGTCGCTGCTGATCTTGATGCTCGCCACGACCATCACACACTGGCGAACGCTGGACTGTCACCGGCTTGAGGCAACGGAATCACCGGCTTCGGGCCCCCGGGTCATGTCATGTAGCGCCGATCGCGCAGGATTTCGACGCCGTCGCCGTCAAGTTCATCGCAGTACACCGAGCGTCCGGTCGTGGCCATCACCAGTGCCAGGGTGGTGCCGGACACCAGCGGACCAGAGCCCGTGGTGTAGGGGCCGTCGGTGGCGACGAGTCGCAGGCCGACGATCCGTCGCTTGGCGGCGACGACCAGGTCCGAGCCCTGGTAGTAGTCGGCTACCCGGGTGAGGGTCTCGATCGGGTAGTCATGGTGGATGCCCAGCGGTCGCCGGATGTCCTCGGCATGCACGATCGTCTCACCCAGCATCGCGATGACCGGGAGGGGCGGTTTAGTGGTGCTCGTGATGACGCGGCGGAACCTGTCATGCGTCTCGTCCGCGGTTGTGCCCAACTGCTCGGCCAGCCGCATGGCGACCTGCTTGTCGAAGTCGAACCGGCAGCGGATCACCCCCGCCAGCCACCGCACACCGTTCAGGCTCGCCCCTGCGGTGAGGTGCGCCAGCACCTCGCGCACGGTCAACCCGGCACACAGCGACGGCGTCGCCCACTGCTCGTCGGTCAGATCCACCAGGTCGCCCACCAGGGCCGCTCGCTCGGCATGCACCAGCGGCCAGAGGCCGGCCACGCGACCGCTCCTCGCCTTCGGCGCCGGATTGGTCATGTCAGACGGCCTTTTCTCGTCAGTCACAGTGGTCCTCGCGTCAGGTCGGTATGTACGGTCGAAGGTGAAGACTTCCGCCAGGGGGCGAAATCATCGCTGGCCTGAGGGTATGCCGGCCGCAGTCGGCAACCCGCTGGCGGAAACGACACCCGGTGGGCAGGCAGTGCATGGGCGTCCCGGGAGTCGACAGGTGCTTGTGCCCAGAGTTCATGCGCCTGGCACGCCGGCCCGCAGGTCACGATCGACAATCACACGAACACGCTAGATGAGCAGCAGAGCCTCCGGGTGCTGCTACTTCTCACCGACGTTCCGGGCCCCATCAGCCCCCAAGTGCTGTCCAAACTGACCGACAAACGCTGCCGCTACTCACCAGCAAAATCACGCAGCATGCACCACAGAACACCTGCCCCGGTACGTCTACAGGGTCTTCGGCCAGGAGAGTGCCGAGCATCCGCACGGTGCCCCACTGCACCGCCCACCGTCGTTACCTTAGGTTCTCGGCCGCCTCTCGCAGGTCAGCGCGAGAGATCGCTTCTTTCATGTGTGTCACGCTGGCTGATCTTCGCAGTATGGTGCCCGAAAGATCGACCGCGCGGGCGACAGCATCCACGCACGGTCCGCTGTTCCTGTCCGGCCGCCGTCCCATCCCTGCCCGCCGCCCGGCCGCGCCCCGCATCGGCCTTCGGCCGAACGGCGCCCCTTCTCTCGCTTGAGTCTGCTGACACGATTCTTCCCGGCAGACCCAACCTCGCTGGACAGAACAGCTAGCCGTCGCCATCGTGCCGCCGACGACCGGCGTAGCACGCTCCGCGACGACCTCGCGGGTGTGTCCAGTCAGTGGTGTATCTCGATCTTGCGTGATTAACGGGTGGTCGGGGTGAGACGCCCTTCGAAGGTGATGGCGAAGGCGTTCAGGGCGGCCTTCCAGCGGGTGATCCAGCGTTTGCGGCCCTTGCCGGTCGGGTCCAGACTCATGATCGCCATGTAGACGCACTTGAGCGCGGCCTGCTCGTTCGGGAAGTGGCCGCGGGCCTTGACCGCCCGCCGGATCCGGGCGTTGACCGACTCGATGGCGTTGGTCGAGCAGATCACCCGGCGGATCTCGGTGTCGAAGCTGAGGAAGGGCACGAACTCGGCCCAGGCGTCCTCCCACAACTTCACGATCGCCGGGTACTTACCGCCCCAGACCTCGGCGAACTCGCAGAACCGCTCCAGCGCGGCGGCCTCGGTCGGGGCGGTGTAGACCGGCTTGAGCGCCTTGGCGATGGCATCCCAGTGCTGACGGGCCGCGTACCGGAACGAGGCACGCAGCAGATGCACCACACATGTCTGGACGACAGCTTGCGGCCAGACGCTCTCGATGGCCAGGGGCAGCCCCTTCAGACCGTCGCAGACCACCATCAGCGCATCACCCACGCCGCGGTTCTTGATCTCGGTCAGCACGTGCAGCCAGAACTTGGCGCCCTCACCGCCGTCGCCGGCCCACAAGCCGAGGATGTCGCGCTCGCCATCGACGGTGACCGCCATCGCCACGTAGATCGGCCGGTTGGCGACCTGACCCTCACGCAGCTTCACATGGATCGCATCGACGAAGATCACCGGGTGGACGGGGTCGAGCGGCCGGTTCTGCCACTCGGCCATCCCCTCCAGCACCTTGTCAGTGATGGTCGAGATGGTCTGCTTGGACACCTCGGCGCCGTACACCTCGGCCAGGTGCGCGGAGATCTCACCGGTCGTCAGGCCCTTGGCGGCCAGCGAGATGACCATCTCATCGACGCCGGACAGGCGCCGCTGCCGCTTGCGCACGATCTTCGGCTCGAAGCTGCCGTCCCGATCTCGCGGCACGGTGATCTCGACCGGCCCGACGTCGGTGATGACCGTCTTGGAGCGGGCGCCGTTGCGGCTGTTGGTCGTCTCGCCGCCGGAGCGCTGGCGCTTGTCGTAACCGAGATGGTCGGTGATCTCGCCTTCCAGCGCGGACTCCAGCACCAGCTTGGTCAGCCGGCCCAGCAGCCCGTTCTCGCCGACCAGTTCCACGCCCTCGGCCCGGGCCTGGTCGACCAGCCGGGCCACCAGCTCCCGATCCGAATCCTTGGCGTTGCTGCCCTTGGGCTGCTTGCGCGCCACGTCGGCGTCCTCCAGGTCGATCTCCGTCGATGCCTGGATCACAGTACTCATCAGATGCGTTCTCCTTGATCAGGAGTTACACCAGTGACCGTACAGTCCCGACCCTGGAGTGGGCCGGCTGCCGTGAGAACTACGTGATCTCCGGCCTTCAGGCACCGGCCCGGGCGCGAGCTGAGCGATGATCAGGTGACGGGGGCGTCGATCGCGCAAGCATCTGCCCACAGCCACTGTCTGCGCTCTGCGCACACGATATGGTCACCAATCGGCAGCGGTCTTCACGTAATTCATGGGACCCGCCGTGAACGGGATGACGCGCCCATTCAAGGTGGAGGACGCACGATGAGATCGGCGAGGCCGACCAAGGGAATGACAGCCGGGCTTGTTCTGGTCACCTTGGCTGCGACAGCGTGCAGCGGCGAGAGTTCGTACACACAACTCGCCACCGAGCAGCCGGCCCAGAGTGCATCCGTCACGGCTTCCGGGTCACCTCAGACGTCGCCGGACACCACCCAAGCACCTCTGGGCCGACGGACCCTGGCCAGTCCCCATCGCACCGCGTCAATGCCGCCGCCGAGCCCGTTGATGCGCGCGCGATCGAGCGCAGCCCCGTGTCGCCGCCATGGTCGGCGTGAGAGGGCTGCGGCGTTCTCCTGGCCGTTCATCGGGTGAGGTGGTGACGGCCGGGCACTGGGGAACATGAGCTGGGCCGGGCTGCCTCCCAGAGGTGGCCGGCTGCGAAGCCGGTCGAACCCGCGGTGGGTCTTCTCAGGTGTTGATGTGCAGCACCCACACAGAGACGTGTTCGACTCCTGGCTCGGCTCCGTAGGTGTAGAGGGCTCTGAATGCGGGCGTGACGATCTCATACGCGCCGGGGATGTCGGCGTACGACGTGGCGGTAGGCGGGGCTGGGTCGTCGCCCAGGTCGAGCAGCACGTCCACGATGGATGCGCGCAGGGTCAGGGGCGTCGAAAGAAGGGCCTTCTTGACGCCCGGGGCGAGGTGGACGGGGCGCTTCACGAGGCGGCGCCGCCTAGTCCGAGGTCGGTGTACGCCGCGTCGCGAGAGGTGTAGACCGACATGGCGATCTCGCCACGGCCGGCGGCGGCCATCATCTCGCGCAGGCCGGCAGCTTCGCGCTCCTGCTTGAGGCGCAGGTACTCCTTGAACTCCTCCTCGGAGATGAGCACGGCATGTTCCTGCTCCGAGCGCTTGATCCGGGTGGGGCGGTGGGCGTGAACGGCACGGGAGACGAGCGGGCCGAGTTGATCGCGAGCCACACTTACACCGAGCGTCTCCAGGTCCTTCTGATCCATCGTCATGTCTTCACCATACTCCCCACATCGCCAATATCGACAAGTTGCCGAATTCGGGAGTCCAGTCTCGTCTCTTGAGCGGCCGGCCCCGGCCGAGTCCTGTAGCAGCCGCTGCTTGCCACAGACTGGGGCAAAGCGCGCCGGCGGCCGCTCCGTTGAGCCGCCTACGGCGGCAGCAGCGCTGGCGGCTCTTCCTGCTGATAATCACATCCGTCCAGGTCATGACCATGTGAGGGCTTCGCCTGGCGGCGCAAGCATCAGCGATCCAGGAGACGAACCAAGTGCGGCGCGACGCCGAGGGCGCTGCCGGTGACGACGCCCGGGGGTGATGACGGACGTGTGCACGGTGTCGACCAGCCCGCCCGCTCCGGCGACTTCGACGACGCGGGCGACGAGCGCGGGGTTCATCGTGACGCTGACGAGCCCGACCATGAGCACGCGGGGTAGGGCGGCCCAGGGCAGCAAGCTGGAGGGCGAGGACCACCAGTGAGCCGGCCCCGGGCCAGGTGAGCGATGCGCAGCAGGGTCACCGCGTGGCGGTCCGCGTAGCGGCCCACCACGTTCTTGCCCAGGATCGTGCGCAGCCGGGCGCGGTCAGGAGAGCAGAACCGGGCCGCCGTCGTCGCGCAGGCGGCGCAGGAACGTCAGCACGCCCGTGAGCCCTGCGCCCACGACGGCCCGCCCTCGCCCGGCAGCCCCGTGACGAAGACGGGACGGTCGTGCGTGCCGCCGCTGCGCAGCAG
>NZ_JBFAOM010000098.1:0-7914 GCF_040675235.1 Nonomuraea sp. NPDC049637 | reverse complement strand
CAGCACGGCGGACGCCGCCCCGCCGAGCGCCGCCGGCGCGGCCTCCATGACCGCCGAGGTGGCGGCAGGCAGCGTGAGGCCGGTCCCGAACCCGGCCAGCACCAGCGGCGCGACCAGCGCCCAGTAGCCGGTTCCCGTCCCGGGCGCCAGCCGGCCGAGCAGCCCGGCCCCGCCGATGACCAGCCCGTACGCCATTGGCACCCACGCCCCCGAACGAGCCGCGAGCCGGCCGCCGAGCGGCGAGGACAACATCGGCAGCATGGCCAGCCCCGCCGGCAGGGCGCCGAGCCCGTGAACCCGCTGGAAGTACCGCGGCACGGCGAACAGCAGCCCACAGAACCCCAGGTTGAGCAGCACTCCGACGACCACGGGGCCGAAGAAGCCGCGCTCGCGGAACAGTCCCAGCGGCACCATGGGAGCCCGTGAGCGGCGCTCCAGCAGTCCGCCGAGGTCGAGCGCCCCGATCGCCCGCGCCCCGACGTCCAACCCGGCACGCCGATCGCCCGCCGCGGGCGCGGAGACGTACCGGCCGGTCAGAACCAGCCCGAGCACGCCGAACGACACGTCCAGGAAGAACACCGAACGGGCGAACGTGAGCGTGTAGCCGTCCACGACCCACTGCAGAACCGGCAGGCTGGCACGCAGGTCGTCGCCGATCGGCGGGATCGCCACAGTGACCACCGTGACGTCCAGGAAGTAGCCCAGGCAGAGGGCGAGCAGGGACGTCCTGCCCGGGGAACGTTGAAGTGCGGTGGCAGCCATGCCACGCGCATCTTGTCCATGGCGTCGGCGTGGTCGCTCAGCGCCTCGGTGTGCGCTGCCAGGGCGACTCCTGGTTCTCCGGAACCTACCGGCGCTGATGCGGTAGCCCGTATTCTGCTGTCAGCTTCCCCCCGCAGCCGGAGAACAGATGCCGACCACGGTCGAACGCGTCGCCGAGGTATGGTCCCGGCAGGCCGACGCGTCCTGGTCGTCCGGCTCCGGCTACCTGATCGCCCCGCGCCTGCTCATCACCTCCACGCACGTGCTGTCCGCGACGGGCCGCCCCGGGCCCGGGGCCGAGATCAAGGTCAGGACCGCCGACAAGACGCGCCTGTGGTCCGCCGCGTGCACCTGGTCGTCGCCCGACCCTCAGGTGGACGTCGCTGTCCTGGAGATCACCGACGACGACTGGGCCGATCCACCCGTCGCGCCCGTGCGCTGGGGACGCCTGGTCAGCCGCCGGGCGGAGGTGGTCTGCCAGGCCTCGGGCTTCCCTGAGGTGCTGGCCCAGCCGGACGGCGTGCGCGAGCGCGATCAGGCCGGCGGCCGGGTGAACCCGGAGGCGGGCGCCAAGCAGCGCCGCTATCACCTCCAGGTGCTCAACCCGCCCAAGCGCACAGGCGCCGGGTCGCCCTGGGCGGGGATGTCCGGTGCCGCGTTGTTCGCCGATGACATGCTGATCGGCGTGGTGGTCGCCGACCATCAGGGATACGGCGGGGCCAGGCTGCTCGCCACGCGAGCCGAGGCCCTGTTCGCCGAGCCCGGTTTCCTCGACGCGATCGCGGTGCCGGCGGTCCTCGAACCAGCCGAGCTGGCCAGGTTGTTCTCCCCTCCGGCCGACCGGCGCCGCCCGCGCTCTCCCGCGGCGCTCCTGCGCGCCGACGCCGAGGCGGTGCGGTGGTTCACTCCGAGGGACGACGAGCTGGCCAGACTCATCGGCTGGTGCTCCACGGACGAGATTTTCGACGCCCGGCTCGTCTTCGGTGCCGGCGGGCTGGGCAAGACGCGGCTCGCGCGCCAGCTCGTCGCCCACCTGCGCCGCGAGGGCTGGGTGACCGGACAGGTGGTGGCCGAGAACGCGGCGGCGCTGCCGGAGGAGCCTCTGAGCCGGTTACGCGCGTGTGACCTGCCCCTGCTGCTCGTGGTCGACTACGCCGAAACGCGGCCTGACGTCGTCCGCCGGTTGATCGAGAACGTCGGGATCGACGACGGCAGCGCAGTGCGCGTGCTGATGCTGGCGCGCTCGGCCGGGCAGTGGTGGCAGCGGCTGACCGCGAAGTCCGACCTGATGGAGTACGCCCTCGAACTCGCCGAGCTCCACCCGATCACCGGCCTGCCGGCGTGGACGGGAGCACGTGAGACGGCGTTCAGGGAGGCGGTGGTCGACATCGCCGCCCAGCTCCATCGGGTGTCGGGCCTGCAGGAGACGTGCTGGACTGACCTGGCCGCCCAGGTGGCGCCGCCCGATCTGGGCGGTCCCGGCTACGGATCGCTGATGCGCCTTCATCTGAGTGCCCTGGTGGGGTTGCTGCAGGCGGGGCCCGCACCGGCCGCCGCGCGCAGCCGTACGCCGCACGAGAAGATCCTCATGGTGCATGAGAACCGCTACTGGCGGCGTACGGCGGACGCGATGGGCCTCGCCTTTCTGTCGGACGACACGTTGCGCAACACGGTGACGATCGCCACCTTGTTCGGGGCGTCGAGCAAGTCCCAAGCCGTGGCACTGCTCAGCCATGTCCTCGGCCTGCGTGATCTCGGGGAGAACGAACTCCTCGTCGTCCACCAGTGGCTGAGCACGCTCTATCCGTCCCAGGAGGGGGAGTGGGGCCCCTTGGAGCCGGACCGCCTGGGTGAGTATCTCGTGGGAACACATCTGCGCGAGTGGCCCGACCTGATCGACGAACCGCTGGCCGCCGCCTCCCTCACCCAACTCCACCAGGCCTTCCACGTGTTGGCCCGGGCGAGCGGCGACCACCCCCACGTCGGGCGGCTGCTCAAGGAGCAGGTGGTCGGGCAACTAGCGAGATACGGCCCCGTCGCCCTGCAGGTCGTCATCGAGACCGAGCAGCCGGGATACCTGATCGCGGCGCTGGAGGACGGCGTGGCCGGCGTCTCCGCCTCTGACGAGGCCGCGCTGGTCGCGCTGGCCGGTTCCTTCCCCGCCGGCGCGCCCGCGCTCAACCTGCTGGTCGAGCCACTGACCAGACTCGCCATATCGGTGTACGGCAGGCTGGTGAGCGAGGGCAGGACGGACTACCGACCGGAGCTGGCCAGGGCGTGGCAGAACCTGAGCGATCACATGCGGGAGGCCCAGCGCCACGATGAGGCGCTCGCCGCCAGGGCCGTGGCGCTGGAGCTGTACCGCAAGCTGACCGGCCGGGGCAGCGCCGCGGCGGGAGGAGCCTCTCATGCGTCCTGACCACGGTTATCTCCCCGAGTATGCCGCCAACCTCGTGAGCTACGCCGAGCAGCTCATGGAGGTCGAGGAGCACGCGGGTGCGTCCGCCGCGGCGCGGGAGGCCGTCGAGGTCTACGAACGGCTGCGCGGCGAACCGCTCGGGCTCGCTCGCGCGCTGACCGTGCGGGCGGAGTCGGCCGCCGCGCTCGGACGGTTCGGCGACGCCATGGCCGACGCACCGTCCGCCCTGCTCGTCCTGTGGGACGCGGTCGCCGAGACGGGCAGCACGCCCGTTCTGCGGGACGCCCAGCTGCGTGTGCTCCTCCTGTTGGCCGACGTCCAGCTCCGCGCGGGCCTGGCAGCGGAGGCACTGGCCACGGCCGAAGCCGGCCTCGAGCTGCTCGCCGGGTCCAGGAGCCGCAGGAGGGCCGGCGGGGCGAAGTTCTCCGCGCTGAAAGCGCAGGCGCTGGGCCTGCTCGGACGTGACGGCGAGGCAGCGGAGGTCATCGAGGAACTGGACGAATCCCGCAATCCCCCTCACGACGCCGCCTTCTCTCACCAATATCCCGATGAGGCGGTCGCCTTCTATCGTGGCCTCGCCGAGCACACCCCGGAGTCGGCCCTGCCGGCGCTCGCCGCGGCGCTCACCGAACGCCGCGGCAGGCAGCGGAGCCAGGGCGACGATGAGGGCGCTCTCGCGACGGCCCGCGAAATCGTGGACGTCCATCGGCGGCTCGCGGAAGCGGAACCGGACCCCTACCGGATTCCTCTCGCCTACGCTCTGGCGGCGCAGGCGGAACTCGAGCGGGCGGTCGTCGCGGACGACGACAGGGACGAGGACAGGGACGATGACAGGCCCGGGCTCGACCGGGTCGCCGCTCTCCTGATCGAGGCCGCCGAGCTGCTGCCGAACGACCACGAGGACCGCGCCCGGTTCCTGGTGGCGGCGGCCGTCGAGCAGCCGCCGGACACCGCGATCACCGTCCTGACCCGGCTCATGCACGAACAGGACGGCCTCGCGACCCACTCGCTGTTCGTCTACGCGACGCTCGGCGATCTCCTCGTTGACCGGTTCCAGCGTCTCGGCATGGACGAGGACCTCGAGACGGCCATCGGGGTGCTGCGTGAAGGGCTCGCGGTCGTGTCCGAGGCCGAGCCGGAGCGCGACGTCCTGTGGATCAGTCTGAGCGGGGCGCTGCGGCTCAGGTACGAGCGATCGGGGTCGCTCGCCGACCTGGACGAGTCCATCAGCCTGGTCAGAGCGAACCTGGATCTGTCGGCCGGCGCGAGCGCCCCCGCCGAACTCGGACTGCTGCTCTTCCACCGGTTCCTGGCGGTCGGCGAGCAGGCCGACGTCGATGCCGCGATCGAGATCATGCGGGGCGTGGCCGCGGCGATGCCGGCGGACTCCGCGGACGCCCCGCTGGTCGCCGGCCGTCTGGCCGACATGCTGGGGGCCCGCTTCGAGCGGTCGGGCGAGAGCGATGACCTGCGCGCCTACCTGACGGCTGCAGGGGAAGGCCTGTCCGTCACCTCCGCTGATGCGCCTGAATATGCCGTAGCGCTCGATCGGCTCCGTCACGCCGTATTGCGGACGTACGAGGCGACCGGGGAACCGGCCGTCCTCGACTTCCTGCTCGACCTGACGCGCCGGCTCGTCGGCCTGGACATGCCGGGCAGCCACGGAGCCCTCGCCCTCGTGCAGCTCGGCCACGCCCTGGAGGAACGCTTCGAGCGTTTCGACAACCCCAGCGATCTCGAAGAAGCCGTGGACGTGGCCCGCAGGGCGGTCCGCGCGATGCCGGAGGGCGACCCGGACCGGCACTGGGCCCTCGCCCTGCTCGCGAAGGTCCTGCTGCGACGCTCGTGGTCCGCCGGCATCGCGGACGACCTGGACGAGGCCGAGGCGCTGATCCGGCTGGCGGCGGCCATCGCCCCTCAGCAGGCGCGCCGGCAGCACGAGGCGTTCATCGACACGCTGCGCGAAGCCCGGTTCCGGCTCACCCGTGACCTCGCCGACCTCGCCGCGCAGCACCGCGGGCGTTGGGAGCGCTCGGGAGACCCGGCTGCTTTCGAAGGGGCGCTGGAGGCGCTCGCCGCGATCGCCGGACGGCTCGACGAGCCGATCGCGGAGCGCGTGCTGGCCTGGCAGGAGTACGGGCGGCTCGCCATGGCGGGCGGCGCCTACGAGCGCGCGCTCGGCGCGTTCCGCGCCGCGATCGAGCTGGTCCCGCTGGCCATGTCGGACCGGCTCTGGCATGCAAGGGGGAGGCGCGAGGACAGCCTGACCGAGCTGGCCGGCGACGCCGCCGCGTGCGCGCTGGAGACGGGACGGCCGCAGGAGGCGCTCACACTGCTGGAGCAGGGACGTGGGCTGCTGCTGTCGCAGGCCCTGGGCGTACAGGAGGATCTTCGCACGCTGCGTGCGCGCGCACCTGAGCTGGCGGAGCGGCTGTCGGCGCTGCGGATCGCCGTGGACGAGCCATCGTCACGTGAACCCGCAGGCCGGGAGGCGGAGGAGTTCGAGCGGCTGGTGGAGGAGGCACGCGCCCTGCCCGGCATGGCGGGGTTCCTGCGCCCGCCGGCGGTCGGCGATCTCCTCCAGGCCGCGGCCGAGGGGCCCGTTGTGGTTCTGAACATGAGCGGACACCGCTGCGACGCGATCGCGGTGACGACGGACGGGTTTCTCGTCATCCGCCTGCCTGGCCTCGATCGTGCGGCGGCCACCGAGCGTGCACGCCGTTTCCTGACCGAGCTCACCACCGCCTACCGGCCGCTGCGTGACCGGCTGGGCCGGGAGCAGGCGCTGGCCGAGACGCTGGCCTGGTTGGCGGAAGTCGTGGTCAGCCCGGTACTGGAGGCGCTGCGGCCGCACCTGCGCGCAGCCGAGGGCATGCCGCGCGTGTGGTGGGTGCCGACGGGGCCCCTGAGCGTACTGCCGTTGCACGCGGCTGGGTGGCTCCCGGAGACTTCCGCCATCGACTCGGTCGTCTCCTCATACACGGCGACGATCGGCGCGCTGACGCGCTCCCGTTCGGCCACGCCCGCGGGCCGACCGCGTTCGGCCCTGGTCGTGCTGCCGCAGCCCGCGGAGAGCCCCATGCGGATGCCGGGGGCCGAGCGGGAGGCGCTCACCGTCGCCCGCCTCCTCGACCCCGCCGTCATCCTCGAGGGAGAGCAGGCCACCAGGCAACACCTCCTGCAAGAGCTGCCGGGCGCCGACGTCCTGCACTTCGCGGGCCACAGCAGGACGGACGCCGACGACGCCACAGCCGGCTCGCTCCTGCTGTCGGACGGGCTGCTACGCCTGCGGGACATGGCCGCGCCCAGCCGCCTGACGTATCTGTCCGCCTGCACCACGGCGGCGCCGGGCGCCGCCGGCGAGCCCATCAACCTGGCGGTGGCGGCGCAGCTCAGCGGCTCCCAGCAGGCGATCGCCACGTTGTGGGAGGTCGACGACCGCGCCTACGCCGACCTCGCACAAGCCTTCTACGAGGAACTCGCGGACGCGAACGGAACCCTTGACGTGGACCGCTCGGCGCGAGCCCTGAACGCCGCCGCGCGCCGGCTGCGTGAACGTTACCCGCACATCCCCTCGCTGTGGGCCGCACATATCCATGTCGGCCGCTGACCACGATTGGAGCCCCATGACCGACGACCAGTTCGCCGACCTCAGCGCCACCATCAGGCAGATCAGGCGGGAGCTCACCCGAGCCATGCACGAGGGCGAGGGTCAGGAACTGCTGTTCGGGCTGGGCCCCGTGGAGCTGGAGTTCCTCGTGGACGTCAAGAACGAGGTCAGCGGCGAGGGCGGCGTCAAGATCAGCGTCATCTCGGTCGGAGCCAAGAAGGCCAAGGGCCGGTCCGATTCGCACAAGATCAAACTCACCCTGAACCCCGTCGACGTGGACGGCAACCCCGCCCGCATAGCAGCGATGGGCAAGTCGTCGATCCCCGACTCCTGATCCGCGGGGCCGCGGCGGGTGCGGAGTTACGTGCGCGGTCCCCATCCACAAGTCCTGAAGTGAACCTCCGCCATCCCGCCACAGGCTCCGCGTCTGCCCGCCTTCAAGTTGCGGGTCAGAGGGATGGCGCCCCACGGCGAAGGCCCTGGAGGAAGGAGTCGACGGGGCTCGTGCCGTCTGTGTTCACGACCCGCGGTGGTCAGGAGGCCACGGCGACGCGGTATGCCGAACACAGGACAGGAGTTCCGCCCGCAGACATGTCCACTGGTACTCCTCAAGCAGCCGTCGATGACCTATGCAGGCGGGGTCGTCGCCTCCCGTAGGGCGGTGACGACCGTCGTTGGGACGTAGTTCTCGGGCACGCCGTCGACCAGGATGAGGTCGGTCTCGATGGGGCGTGAGCGCAGCGGTGCGATCTCCCGGTACGCGGGAGAATCCCACCACGCCCGCGCCTCGGCGATCCTGGAAGCCGAGCATCCCGACATGTCCGGGCCAGCTGCCCTCCTTCACCTCGTGGCGGGTGGCCTGGACGAGGTGGCGTCCGCCGTACGGTTCGAAGGTGGCGGGGAGCCGTTCGATGTACTCGGCGACCTCCGGGTGAGGGGCCTGCCTTCTGCAGGTCGGTGAGGACGCAGGCCACCTCGTCCCGGGCCGCGAGCTGAAGCGCGCTGGTCGCCCGTTCTAGATGGGACGGTGATGGACGTACTCCACCACTGTCCCGTCGGGGTGCCGGGCGTTGAAACCGGCTCCGGTCGGCACGTCCTGAAGCGGGAACACGATCTCCGCGCC
>NZ_JBFAOM010000097.1:0-8600 GCF_040675235.1 Nonomuraea sp. NPDC049637 | reverse complement strand
CGCGGACCGTGCCTGACCGCGGACCGTGCCTGACCGCGGACCGTGCCTGACCGCGGACCGTGCCCCGCCGTAGACGCTGTCCCGCCGTGGACGCTGCGCCGCAGTGGCGCGGGCTCAGCCGCCGCAGGCGGCGAAGACGAAGCTGTCCTTCAGGACGGTGTACCGGTCCCTGACCCGCACGGCGCCCGTCCCGGTGTCGACCTGGACGATGGTCATCCTGGACGAGCCGGACACCAGGTGCAGCGTGACCTGCGTGTCGCCGGTCCAGTCGATCATGTTGAGCTCGCCGTCCGGCAGCTTGATCTTCCTGCGCCCGGTGACCTCGTCGGTGGCGAGGTCGTAGGTGAGCAGTTCGGTCTTCCTGCCGCGGATCAGCACCGCCGCCGTGTGCCCGTCGCCGGCCAGCGCCTGCGGGCCGTTGGCGGCCACGACCTGCGGCGGCGTGACGCGTACGAGGTGCTCGCCCGTCTGGTCGCGCACGACCAGGTCGGTGACGGAGTCGTCGGACTCGATCGTGGACAGCACCTCGTCGCCGTCGCCGCTGAACCCGAGGAGGGTCTCGTCGGCGGGCACGGTGCCGAGCAGGGCGCCGGTCGCGGTGTCGAAGATCTTCGTGGCGGCGGGCCGGTCGTTCTGGATCGCGACCGCCAGCCGCCCGCCGTCGCCGGAGAGCTGCAGCGTCACCTCGTTCTGGGCGACCCGCGGCAGGGCGTCCTTGGGCATCAGCGTGACGCCGCCGCCGAGCACGCGTACGGCCAGCCGCCCGGCCTTGGTGAGGTACGCCACGCGCTGCCCGTCGCCGCTGACCGCGATCGGCGCCGGCGAGGTGACGGTGGACCTGCGCCTGGCGTCGAGCGCGACGACCTGGGCGTCGGGCAGCGTCCTGCGCCCGCCGTCGTGCATGACCAGCCGCCACTGCCCGCAGGGCCTGGACGCGCCGTCCTTGTCCGGACAGCCCTTGACGGAGGCGTACCGGATGCTGTCGTGATCGTGGTGCGGCGCCGCCTGGGCGGCGGCCGGCACGGCGGTGAGGGCGAGCAGGGCCGCGGTCAGCAAAGGGACGATTCTCACGATGGTCACTCCCCCGGGAACACGATGGTGTGAGGGTCGGGGCCCACCTTGTAGGTGTCGGTACGGCGGGCCTGGCCGGAAGCGGGGTCGACGGTGAGCACCCGTACCACCGTCGACTTCGTGGTGCTGCTGTCGTAGGAGTAGGCGGCGAGCCTTCCGTCAGGGGTCCAGCGGGCGTGGTCGGGCGAGGCGTCGCCGGCCAGGGGGAGGTTCACGCCGTCGGAGAGCCGGGCGCTCTCCAGGTCGTACGTGCGCATCCGGGGCGGGCCGCCACGGCTGCCGCCGGAGCTGAACGCGGCGACGGTGTGCCCGTCGGGGGACAGCGCGAGGGTGACGGCGTTGGCGACGAACTGGGGGGCCGGGCTCCTGAGCACGCGGCCGTCGAGCCCGTAGGAGTACAGCCATCTGGTGCCGTCGCTCAGGTCGCGGGTGGTGAGCACCTCGTCGCCGTCGCCGCTGAAGCCGGCCGGCTCGCCCTTGACGGTCAGGCCGGTGATCCTGCCGGTGGCCACGGTGAGCACCTCGGCGTGGCCCCGGCGGCCGACGAGGACCCGGTCGCCGGCCGATGACAGGTAGAGGGCGTCGTCCGCGCCCGGCCGCAGGGACCTGGGCAGTTCCCTGACCGGGCCGCCGGCCACCGCCCGTACGACCAGGCGGTGGTCGCGGGCCCGCTGGTAGACGATGGTCCGGCCGTCGCCGCTGAGGGCGAACAGGGAGGTGGCGCGGTCCTTGGCACGGGCCGCGGAGTCGCCGACGGTGACCTTGCGGCCGTCACGCAGGAGCAGGCGCCAGGGGCCGCACGGGGACGTGCCCTCGCCGGGCAGCTCGCAGGCGGTGACCCAGGCGGCGCGGGCCTGCGGCGGCCCGGTGTGCGCGGGTGCGGCGGCGGCCGGGAGCCCCAGCCCGCCGGCGACCGTCGGCGCGAGGAGCGCGGCGGCCGCTGAGGATAGCCTCATGAGTGGTGATCCTTTCGCTCACCTGGTTAGACCCATGGGCACGGTGGCGAGTTGGTCACATGTAGGCCACGCTTCAGGGCAGCGGGCGCCGCCCCGCGAAGCCCAGATCCGTACGGTGGTACCAGGCCAGCTCGGGCTCCCCCTCGATCCAGCACAGCCGCACCGACTCCCCGCCGAGCACCGAGGGGAAGTCGATCAGCAGCGGCGCGACGCCCTTGACCTCGATCCCCTGCTCGCTCCACCGGGTCAGCGTCTCCTCGATGCGCGCCTCGATGGCCTTGATCTCGGGCAGCCCGCCGAGCCGCGACCCGCCGGCGGCCTCCCGGTCGAAGGCGATCTCGGCCAGGTCGGCGCGGCCCGCGACGATCTCCCGCGCCTCGGCGATGATGCCGGGCAGCAGGGCGCGCGCCTCGTCCAGGGTGAAGATCCGGTCCATGCGGAAACGCTACCCGTTCGGCTGGTAGGCGTGGATGAGAAGCCGCTCGGCCTCGTCGAAGTAGTCGTCGAGGTAGGCGGCCGCCTCCTCGGTGCGGCCTTCCGCCAGCAGGGCGAGCAGCGCGCGGTTGCGGTCGATGAACGGCTCGTGGAAGGCGCGCGGGTTGTCCATCACGTGGAAGACCAGGCGCAGCTCGGCGAGGAGCTGCCGCATGGTCTCGTCGAGGCGGGGGCTGCCGTGCAGGCCGACCAGGGCCTGGTGGTAGCGGATGTTGGCGGTGCCGACGCCCTGCCAGTCGCCCTGGGCGGCGGCCCGTTCGGCGTCGCGCACGGCCTCTTCGATGAGCGCCAGCGCCTGCCGCGACGCCTCGCGGCGGACGGCGGCCCCTTCGAGCACCCGCCGCATCGTGTAGAGGTCGGAGACGTCCTCCACGGACGGGAGCCGGACGAAGACGCCCCGGTTGAGCCGGTGGTCGAGCAGGCGTTCGTGGCCGAGCAGGCGGAACGCCTCGCGCAACGTGTTGCGCGAGACGCCGAGCCCTTCGGAGATGGCCTCCTCCGACAGCCGCTCGCCCGGCGGGAAGGCGCCTTCGATGATGTTGTCGCGGAGGATGTCGGCCACGCGCTCCGCCGTGCTGCTGCGGCTCAGTCTCGACCGGTGCCGGGCGAGGTCCGCGACCACGTCTTCCACGTTCGCCAGGGAATCATGGAGCAAATCTCTTGTCGAATTGTTCAACAATCCTTACGTTGAAACTATCCGCTCGACCATCTGGGAGCCTTCGATGTCAAGCTCCGCGAACCAGACCCGCCGGGTGATCATCGCCGCCCTCGTCGGCACGTCCCTGGAGTGGTACGACTTCTTCCTCTACACCACGGCCGCGACGCTGGTCTTCGGCAAGCTGTTCTTCCCGTCGCTCGACCCGCTCAACGCGACGCTGGCGGCGCTGACCACCAACGCCGTCGCGTTCGTCGCCAGGCCGCTCGGCGGCGTGGTGTTCGGGCACTTCGGCGACCGGGCCGGCCGCAAGACCGTGCTGGTCGTGACGCTGCTGCTGATGGGCCTGTCGACGTTCCTCATCGGCGTGCTTCCCGGATACGCGAGCGTGGGGGTGGCCGCGCCCGTCCTGCTGGCCGTGCTCCGCTTCGTCCAGGGCTTCGGGCTCGGCGGCGAGTGGGGCGGCGCGGTGATCATGTCGCTGGAGCACGGCGACAGCAGGCGGCGCGGCTTCAACGCGAGCTGGCCGCAGGTCGGCGTGCCCGCCGGGTACGTGCTGGCCACCGGCCTGCTCGCGATCCTGTCCTTCGCCCTGCCGGACGCGGCCTTCCAGTCGTGGGGATGGCGGGTGCCGTTCCTGCTGTCGGGCGTGCTGGTGGTCGTCGGGCTCTGGGTGCGGACGCGGGTCACCGAGTCGCCGTTGTTCTCCCGCGTCGAGAAGCACGGAGCCACGGCCAGGATGCCGCTGGTCGAGGTGCTGCGCACGCATCCGCGGGCGCTGCTGTCGGCGTTCACCGCGCGCATCGGGGTGGACGTGGCCTTCTACACCTTCACCGCGTACATCATCGTCTACCTCACCGGGCAGCTGAAGCTGGACCGGTCGGTGGCGCTGTACGCGGTGCTGATCGGCTCGGTGCTGCAACTGGGCCTGATCCCGCTGTTCGGCGCGCTGTCGGACCGGCTGGGCCGGCGGCCGGTCTACTTCGCGGGCGTGCTGGCGGCGGCCGGGTGGGTGTTCGCGTTCTTCCCGCTGCTGGACACGAAGTCGGTCCCGCTGATCGTGCTGGCGGCGGTGGTCGCGCTGGCCGCCCACGCCGCCATGTACGGCCCGCAGGCCGCGTTCATCGCCGAGTTGTTCAGCACCCGCCTGCGTTACAGCGGCGCGTCCATGGGCTACCAGGTGGCCGGGATCGTCGGCGGGGCGCTGGCCCCGATCATCGCGCTGAAGCTCTTCGACCTGTACGGCACCACCCTCGCCGTGTCCCTGTACGTGGTTGTCGCGCTGGCCGTCACCGCCGTAGGTTTGGCCATCGCCCCGGAAACCCGCGACCTGGACATCGCCGCCGGCGAGCGCGGCACGCCCAGGAGGCTGCCCGGCCAGGTGGGTCCCTTCGCCTGAGCGCGAGGGGAAAGGCGGGAACGCCGCGAAGGCGTGGGCGGCGGCTGCCACCGCCGCCCACGCGCGTCCCACTCGCCCAGTCCTCTCAGACGGCGGTCTCGGGCAAGGTGACCCGCGGGCGCCTGCGCCAGTCGCCCTTGAACGCCGCCGTCGAGGCCAGGAACACGACCTGCCCGGCCAGCGCCACGGCGAGCCAGGCGCCCCAGCCGCCCGCGGAGACCACCATGGGCGAGACGACGAGCAGCACCACGATCATGACGCGGACGACCATGCCCCAGATGCCCAGCGCCGAGCCCTGCAGGCGCGACTCGACATCCTCGGCGTTCTCGGAGAAGTTGGCCATCCACGGCACGTACGCGACGCCCATGAACAGGAAGAGCAGCGCGTAGACGGCGGTGACGTGTCCCGGCGAGATGCCGGGGCCGACCATGCTGATGAAGTAGGCCAGGGTGAGGACGGTCAGCGCGGTGCCGGCGGCCGTGAACGGCTTGCGCAACCGGAGCCGGTCGGAGACCCGGCCGACGACGACCACGGCCACCGCGTTGAGCACGATGCCGAGCGCCACCACCCGGTTGGCCCCCGCGGGCTCCAGGCCGAACGCCTCCACCAGGATCGTCTGCCCGAAGATCGCGAACGTCCAGTAGAGCACCTGCCAGCCGGTGTTGCCCAGGACGTGCGCCCACAGGTGCGGGTGCCGGAACAGCTCGCGCACCCGTCCGGCGTCGATCTTCTCCTCCGCCGCGACGGCCTCCTCGGCGTCGAGGACCTGGGCCCGCAGCGCCGCCGACGGCTCGGCGATCTTCCAGACGATGACCGCGCACATGGCCAGCGAGACGACGCCCATGATGATCGCCTGTGACTGCCAGGCGTTGTCGAACAGCGGCAGCGTGAACCCGGCGATGAACGAGGCCAGGAAGGACGCCCCGACCGGCCCCCACGTCCAGAACGCGAACGCCTGGGCGCGGCCGAGGCGCGGGGAGAAGTCGCGGACGAGGGAGGCGGTGATGGTGATCCCGGCGCCCTCGATGAACAACATCAGACAGCGCACCCAGAACAGGCCCGCCACGGTGTCCACGGTGGCGAGCAGGAAGTTGCAGGCCGCCGTGACGGTGAGGGTGGGCACCAGGAGCGTGACCCGTCCCCAGCGGTCGGACAGGATGCCGCCGACGCCCGCCGACAGGCCGCCGATCAGGACCGACCCCGCGGCGAGCAGGCCGTAGACCGTGAGCGACATGCCCAGGTCCTTCATCAGCAGCGGCAGGATCGTGGCGAGCGTGGTCTCGAAGTTGGCCACCAGGCTCGCCAGCACGGCTATCGCCAGCAGGAAGATCCGCCGGCGGCCGACCGGGTACACGCTCAGCTCGCGGACATAGAACGGCTTCATTCCCATCCTCCGGGGACGGTGTGTGACTGTCGCTCTAGAACGCGTTTCTAGTTGCCTCAGAGTTGCCCTTCTCAGGGGTGTTCGTCAACGGCGGCGGCGGTCACGATGTGATCTCGATCACAGCATTCCCGTTGTGACGGAATCGCTCCCGATTCACAGAACAACCACCCGCGAATAGGCATAAACTGCGCGCCTGTGAGCCTGCCTGTACGTGAACGTTCCCCCCGGCCCGGCGGCGGCCGGCACCGTCGCCCCGTGCCCACGTCCCTGCCGCCGGACGCGCCCATGCTCGTGCTGGCCACCCCCGGCGGCACCGGCGGCGTCGCCGAAGAGATCGCGGCCGTGGTGCGGGTCGACAACCCGCAGATCGAGGTGCGGCTGACCGCCGTCGCCGACCTGGCAGACTCGCTGCCCGCGGGCCGCGACGCCGTCGTGGTGCCCCTGCTCACCTGGGACGACCCGGTCGTCATGGCCGAGATCGGCAAGGCCATCGCGGCCGCCGGCTCCGGCGCGGTCGCCACCGAGGCGCTCGGCCCCCACCCGCTGCTCGCCGAGGCCCTGCACATCAGGCTCGCCGAGCGCGGCCTGGCCAGGGCCGACCGGGTCCGCCTGCTCAACGTCTCCAGCCCCGTCGACGCCGTCATCCTGGGCACGGTGGGCGGCGAGCGCGCGGTGCACGCCGTCCAGGCCACGGCCGTGCTGCTGGCCTCCAGGCTCACGCTGCCGGTCGTCGCCGCCTCGCTGGACAGCGAGCCCGGCGTGGACGTCGCCGCCCAGCGCCTGCGGGCCGCCGGGGCCGAGCGGCTGGCCATCGCGCCCTGCCTGATCGGTCACGAGGCCCCGGCGGAGGTCGTCGAGCGCGCCGCCGCCGCCGTCGAGGCCGGTCACGCCGAGCCGCTCGGCGCGCACAGCGCCGTCGCCGAACTTGTCGCGCGGGCTTACGGCAGTCAGCTGGCGACTTGACACCCTTGTAAAGATCGCTACAGTCGCGTTACCTTCTGCGCATGCGGCGCGTGACGGTCATCGGCGAGCGAATCGGACTTCGTGACCTCACCGACGCCGACGTCGTCCCGCTGCACTCCGTCTACGGCGATCCTGCGGCCACGCAGCACATGCCGTTCGCGCCGCGCAGCGTGCAGGAGGTCGCCGCCCTGGTCGGCCAGGCCATGGAGGCGGCCGCCGCCGAGCCGCGCCGCCTCTACGTGCTGGCCGTCGTGGACGCCGACCGGCGGCACGTGATCGGCGTGGCCCGCCTGAAGATCGACGCCGACCTGCCCCACAGCGCCGAGATCGGCTTCGGCCTCCATCCCGACCAGTGGGGCCGCGGCATCGGCACCGACCTGGTGCGGCTGCTGCTGTCGTTCGGCTTCAAGCAGCTCGGGCTGCACCGCGTCTGGGGCGCGAGGTCGCCGGCCAACCTGCCCGCCCAGCTCGCCATGCTGACGGCCGGCATGGTCGAGGAGGGACGGATCCGGCACCACGTGCACACCCCGCACGGCTGGCGCGACTCCATCGTGCACGCGGCGATCCAGGACGAATGGACCGAGCGCTAGCGGCGCCGAGCGGCCCGGGCGGTGGACGGTGAGTGGCGCCGAGCGGCCCGGGCGGTGGACGGTGAGTGGCGCGCCGCGGAATTGTCGGTGGCACGTCCTACGATGAGCCTCCTCACGGAGGGATAGCCGCATGCCTGACTCGCTGATCGTGCCCCTGTTCGTCACCACCGACCTCCCGCCGCACGCGGACCTGGCCGAGTTCGGTGAGCTGCTGGCCCGCACGGCGCGGATGCTCGGCCCCGGCGGCAGCGAGGCGGTCCTGTCCGGCACGGTGTTCTGGCTCGACCGGCCGGTGCTGCCGGGGCAGCGGCCCGCCGCCGACGACGAGCTGCGCTTCGCCGGGATGCTCGGCCATCTCGTCACGTCCGGGCCCGGCGTCCGCGAGGTGGTGGCCGGCGTGCGGCGGGCGATCGGCGCGGCGGTGACCGAGCGCTACGGCGACGTGGGCGCGGCGCCCGCCGTGTTCGCGATCCGCGACCGCGACGTGCGCGAGCGCACCCCCGACTCGGCCCTCCCGATCGACAGCCGGCGGGCCGCCGAGCTGGTCGGCGCGGCACGGTGAGGACCACCCGGCGCGGGGTAGTCCAGAGGCATGCTCTATGGCAAGGAACACGTGCAGCGCTATCAGGCCACCGACGGCGCGGAGGGGCACGACTGGAACAACACCACCGTCCTCCTCCTGACCACCAAGGGGCGTAACTCCGGCAAGCCGTACACCACGCCGCTGATCTACCAGCGGTTCGGCGACGACTACCTCGTGGTCGCCTCCAAGGGCGGTGATCCCGAAGATCCCCAGTGGTACAAGAACCTGCTGGCCCATCCCGACGTCGAGGTGCAGGTCAAGGGCGACAGGTTCAAGGCTCGCGCCCGCACCGCCTCGGAGGAGGAGAAGCCCGAGATGTGGCGGACGATGACCCGCACCTGGCCCCAGTACGACGAATACCAGGAGAAGACCGACCGCCGGATCCCGGTGGTCGTGCTCGAACGCGCCACCTAGGAGCTGTTTCTTGGATCAGGTTCGGAGCCAGATAATCAGGGCGGCCAGGGTGACGGTGCCGAGGAAGATGTAGGCGCGCTTGTCGTAGCG
>NZ_JBFAOM010000096.1:0-8834 GCF_040675235.1 Nonomuraea sp. NPDC049637 | reverse complement strand
CCGACGACGGCTGGGACGTGCTCCAGCACGTGCTGCGGCACGCCGCGCAGTGGGGCGTCGCCCCTGCGCGCGCGGCCGTCTTCGGTGAGAGCTGCGGCGCGCTGATCAGCGCGCTGACGGCCATCCGGGCCGGAGAGGCCGGCCTGGAACTCAAGGCGCAGGTGCTGGTCAACCCCGTGGTCGACATGACCGGAACGATGTTCGACCATCCCTCGATCGCCGAGTATGCATACAGCCCGGCCCGGGCCCTGCCGCAACTGCAGCTCATCCAGCGGCTCGCCGTCCCGCCAGGAGCCGACACCGGCGCGGTCTCGCCGCTGTACGCGGGCGACCTGAGTCGGCTCGCCCCGGCGCTCGTGGTGGTGCCCACCCGGGACGCTGTCGCCGACCACGGCCGCCGCTACGCCGAGCAGCTGCGCGAGGCGGGGACCCCCGTGCGGCTCACCGAGTACCCGGGAGCAAAGCACGCGTTCCTCACCTTGCCCGGCGTGGAACCACAGGCTGAGGCCGCCCGGGCGGAGATCCTCGCGTTCCTCCGCGCGGCCCTGGCAAAGTGACGGAGGAACAATGCTCTTCACTCTTGGACCTGACGGCCCGGCGCTCTCCCGACTCGGCCTCGGCTGCATGAGCATGACCGGCACCTACGGCCCCGCCGACCCGCACGAGGCCTCAGCCACCCTGCTGGAGGCCCTCGATTCGGGCGTCACCATGTTCGACACCGGCGACTTCTACGGCGACGGAGCGAACGAGGAACTCCTCGGCCAGACCCTCGCACCGCACCGCGACCGCGCCGTGCTGGCCACCAAGACCGGGGTCCGCCGCACCGCCGAGGGCCTGGTCCCCGCCGGCTCACCAGGCGATCTGCGGCGGGCCTGCGAAGCCTCGCTGCGCCGGCTGCGCACCGCCACGCCGAATCTCAAGACCACCTTGCCGCCGAGTACCAACCTCTCGCCTGACCTGAATACGCCCCCTCGAAGGCGACATGACCCGGCCCCGGACGCCTCCAGCAAGCATCCAACTACCAGCACCGCCGAGAGCCCCGGCCCCCTTGAACTACGAGGGGGCTGGGGGTCTCTCCGTGCGCGGCTCTCTCCCGCCAGGAGCGGGGGGTTCCCGGACTTTCCCGACAGGTCCACGCGCGCGTACGCGAGGGGAGTTCGGGACTTTCCGGCCCGGCTTACGCGCGGGCGCGCGCGAGGCCGGAGATGTTTGTGACCTGCAACGCAGCTTGACCGGGGAATCAGCAACATTATTTGGCCGCATCTCACCTGTAGCGACGGGGCTGGGACCTGATACATCGGAACCGGGTCGTGCGTTAAGCCCCTTGTCCGCGCGAGTCTCCGGAGAAGCGCTTGCGCGCTGCCAAGCCGGACGCGATTCCGCCGCCCGCAGGCGCTGACAGAAAGGAAGGTGGTGAGCGTGCGTGCCCGGGGCGGCCCGTCACGGGAGCGGACGGTCGCTGAGCCGGCAGCCGCGTGGCCGCTCGGGGCGTTCGCTGGTCCAGCCCGCCTCAGGTGCCCATGCCTGATAGTCCATGAACGTCCCCTTGGCGAGCCCCTCCGTGCTCTCGGCCGCGATCGCGACGTCTACCGCCAAGACGGTGCCGGTCCGCGGGTCGAGGATGGTGGTGTACCGCTGCGCCACCTCGTCATCGGTACCGAATCCGGCGGTGAAGCCCTCGCTCTTGATGAAGGTGACCTCGATTCCCGTCCGTCCCAGAGGGTCGGTGATCGAGCCGCGCACCTTGGTCGTCGGCAGTCCGGCGAGCAGACGCAGGGTGGCCGCCCTGACCGAGGGCTTGACCGGGAGCTCCAGAAGGTGGGAGGAGGTGGAGAGGAATTCTTCGAAGCTCTCCTTGGGCCGGCTGGCCTTTCGGGTCTTCCAGTAGGTCCGCAGTTTCTCCCGGAGTTGCTCGGCGTCGCCGGGCAGCGCCGCGAGGTCGGCCAGCGTGAGCTCACCGAGCCGTCTGTCACCGAGCACGCCGCCCGGCTCGGCCGCGCGCGTGTAAACACACTGTGACGGCTTGAGCCGCAGCTGGACTTTCGCGCAATCGCCCGCCATGCCGCCCGGCGTGCACACGCGCTGGACCGTGACCGGAGAACCCGCCGCTCGCCACGCACGCTCGTCGGCTTCGGTGGCGGGACGGACGAACTGCTGCCGCTGCTCCGCCTGAACGGGGTCGCCGGGGTCGCGCGGTTGCCAGAGGTCGATCCGTGACGAGGACAGGACGTTGAACGTTTCGCCGCCCGCCCGGACCCTTATCAGCCCATTGTTGAGCAGCGGCCTGCGCCAGTAGTCGCCGCGTTCGTCCGGCAGTTTCGCGACCCGGTCCGCCAGCTGGAGCAGGGCATCGTTGCCGGCTGGGGGCGCGAGCACCGTTGGGGGAACAGCGGTCATGTTCGACACCAGCGTGACGACGGCCATGACGACGGCGATCGTTGTCGCGGCCGCTCCCAGGGTCCATCCCCAAGTGAGGCCCCGCCGATTCGCTCGACCTGGCCGTACCGGCTCGCGCTGGGCGGCGGCAAGCCGGAGGCGGGCCTTCTCGACCACCTCCGCCGAGGGCGGCGGAGCGTCAGGCAGCGCTCTCGCCAGGAGTCTCAGCTCATCCATGGATCTCCTCCAGAGGGTTGACGTCGCCGAGTGCCTTGCGGAGTTGCTTGCGAGCGCGGTTGAGCCGGGAGGCCACCGTCCCCGCTGGGACCCCCAGGGCGGCGGCGACCTCGGCGTGGCTGAGGTCGCCCAGCACGCTCAGCAGCACGACGTCGCGGTCCCCACGATTGAGCCCGGCCAGCGCCCCCGCCAGCTTGCCGGTCAGCTGGCCCGCGGCCACGCGGGCCAGGGCTGCGTCCTCGGGACTGTGCTCGGGACTGTGCCCGGCGCGCTCAGCCGTCCGGCTGAGCGCCTTCCATCTACGGATCTCGGTACGGCGGTGTCGTGCGATGAGGTGGGTGGCGATGCCGTACAGCCACGGACGCACCCCGCCGCGCGAGGCGTCATAGCCACCCCGATAGGCCGCCAGGAACACCTCGGCGGCCAGGTCGTCAGCGACGTCGTCGGACAACCGCCTGACGATGTAGCGGTGGATCTCGGAGAAGTGCGCATTGAAGATCTGCTCGAAGTCCACCCGTAGATCGGGTGGGTCGGCCAGGTCAGGTGGAACGGCCATGCAGGCGTCTCCGCTGGGTCAAGTGAACGATGGTCGCCCTTTCTTGCCCGAAGTGCCTTGCTGCTTTCACGGACCGTCGCTGAGCCTCTCGCCCATGTCCGCCGGAGGCTATCCAGGTCCGTTCAGTCACCGCCTGATCGCCCGCGATGCTCTCGTCATCGGCATCAACTGTCCACCCCGCTGGCCGCATGTCACCCGTAGTGATGACTCCTGGTCGTCTCGAATCCATGCTTTCGAGACGCGCCCCCGGCGCACCCTGGCAGCGACATCCCCGCAGGTCGGCCAGTCTCATGAGTTGGTCCCGAAAGTGGTTCCCGTAACCTTGTGATGGCGTCAGCTCTCGATACCGCGAGGTTCGTGGACTACGGCCATGCCCGGTCAGCACTACTGCTCAAGATCTCACCCGGCAGATCGACATCCTCAAGGCCGCCGGCACCCCCGACGAGCTCATCTGGTCCGACCGGCGTACCGGGGCCACGATGGTCCGCGACGGCCTGGAGGACCTGCTGCGCCGCGTCCCGCCGCACGCCGGTCACCGGATCACCGTCGTCACCCTGGACCGGCTCGGGCGCGACATGCGCGAGTGCCTCAACCTGGCCCACGAACTGACCGAGCGCGGGCCGGAGACAGCCGCCCGGCTGATGCTCTGCCACGTCTGGGAACCCGCCTCAACTGCGAAGCCATCATCATCCCCGACGCGGGGCACCATCCATGGCTGGACGCACCGGACCAGTTCGGTGTGGCTCTTCGCGCCGCAGTGGCGAGGCAGACCCGAGTCCAAGCCTCCGCTGGGGCGACCGAGCGCGTGGCCGTACGGCCGGACCGCTGCCGTCCATCAACCCGGCGTCCCGCGGGAACCTGCCGTCCTTCCCAGCGCGCGGATGCGGGCCCGAGCGCCGGCTGCCGGGCAGGCCGGTCTCAGGCGCCCTTGCGGAGAAGTTCGGTGATGGTGAAGCCGACGCGCTGGGACACCTGGCCGTCGGCGAGCGGCACGTTGAGCGCCTTGGCCAGCTCTGCCCCGTACAGGTCGGCGGTGGCCTCGCACACCTGGGCCAGCGTGGCCGTCGCCGACCTGCCCCTGTGGTGGCCGACCGCGATCGTCACCGCGCCGGCCAGCGCCGCCGGCCACCACAGGGTGACCGCCGCGACAGCCAGGTACAGCACGCCCCAGGCGGCCGTGGTGGCGGCGCCGGTCAGGGCGGCGCGGGCGTCGCCGATCGTGGTGCGCGCGTGGTCGGGGACGACCAGCCACAGGCGCGGCCAGGCGGCGTCGAGGTCGATGCCGTACCGGTTGCGCACGCGGACGGCGACGGCGTCGAGCTGGTCGCCCATCCAGGTGGGCCGGAACGGGCGGGCCAGCGCGATGGCGTTACGGCGCGCGGCCAGCTCGCCCCGGCGACGTTCGAAGTCCGCGGTGCTCTCGCCCTCGGCCGCCGTCGCCGACTCGTAGGCGCGGTGGGCGTCGTCCCAGCGCCGCCTGCGGCGTTCGACCAGGGGGCGGGCCAGCGGGCGCGGCCCCCGCGCGAACCAGCAGCGCACGACCGGCCCCGCCAGCGCGTTCGCGGCCAGCCCCGCCCCGAACGCGCCGAGCAGGAGGGCGACCAGCAGCAGCGCCTGCGCGACGGGCTGGCCGTCCATGGCCCTGGTCTGCGCGGTGGCCCGGGCGGCCAGGAACGGGACGTCCCACGGGCGCCGGTGGCCGAGGACGGCGGCGACCCAGAGCACGCCCTCGAACAGCGCGCCGGGCAGGACGAGCACGGTCAGCCAGCGCTCGGCGAGCTTCTGCCCGAGGCTCGACAGGAACCCCGTCATCCCGGCGCGTATCTCAGCGGCAGCTCGTAGACGTCGCACGCCGGTATCGCGCCGCCGGGCTCGGGCCGCGCCTCGCGCCGGCAGCGGCCCAGCGGGCAGCGGTACCCGCCGGGCGGCGGCGGCAGGTCGCCGGCCGACGGCAGGGCGGGGACGACCGGCTTGCCGCGGGCCAGGACGTCGAGGCCGAGCATGCGGCTCAGGTCGTCGACGACCTCCCGGGGACGGCGCTCGCCGCCGCGCAGGGCGCGCCTGGCCTCGTCGAGCTCGGCCGACCACCCCTCCGCCCCAGCCATGCGGACCAGTCGGGGAAGGCTCTCGCACAGGGCCGCGAGCGCGCGGCCGTCGTCCGGCGGATCTGCCATGGCTCGGTGTCTACCACCCGCCCGGCGACGCGGGCAAGACGGACGGACGGTAACACCCACGTCGCGCAAAGCGAAGCGCAGGAGAGCGCTCCGACGCGCTCATACGCGATGCGACGAGGACGGCCCCGGCGGGAGGACACCGATGCTCCGACGAAGCCGAGCCGTCCGAGCCGCCCGGCACGCGGTGTGGGTCATCCGCGAGCACCCGTCGAGCCAGGACCTCCAGCAGCTCGACCAGGCGCTCGCGACGCTCAGGGACGCCCTCGACCGGCTGCCCGACGACCATCCCGAACGGGCGGAGTGGCTGTCGGCGCTCGGCGACGGGCTGTCGATGCGGTTCGACCACATAGGACGGATCGAGGACATCGACGACTCACTCACCGCCCACCGCGACGTCGTGCGGCTGGCCGGCGGCGGCGACGCCGGAGCGGCGGCCCGGCTGAGCCGCGCCGCGGCGCTGCTGAACACCTACGACCTGCACCGCCCGGACCACGGCATGGCGGCGGAGAACCGCAAAGTGCTGGAGGAGGCGGTCGCGCTGCTGCGCGAGCTGCGCGACGGCCCGGAGCTGGATCCCGAGCTGCGCGACTCGGCGATGGCCAACCTGGTCCTGGCGCTGGAGCGGCAGGCCGAGCTCGACCCGGAGCGGCTCAGGCAGTACCAGGACGAGACCCACACGATCCTGAGCCGGCTGGTGGCCGAGACCGACCCCGGCCACACCTACTACCTGTCGCGGGTGGTCAAGCTGGCCATGCTGCTCGCGCGGCGACAGGACCTGCCCGGCCGCGACCGGCGCCTGCGCGACCTGCTGGAGATCGTGCGGCGGCGTTTCCCCACGGCTTCGGAGCTGGAGCGGCGCAGCATCAGGGCGGGGCTCGGCTGGCTGCTCGACCACGGTATCGAGGTCTCGGAGCAGACCTTCACGGCGGACCGGCTCATCCCCCACATCCGCGAGCAGCTGACGCTGCTGCCGCCCGAGCACGCCCTGCGGACCGCCCACCTGGTCGAGATCGCCTACCAAGCCTCGATCATCGCGATGATGTCGGGCCGGCTCACGCTGCTCGACGAGGTCATCGCGGCCATGCGGGCGACCCTGGCCGGCCTGCCCGCCGGGCACCCGGCGCACGGCGAGCTGCTGTCCGCGCTGGGCACCGCGATGGGACGCAGGATGCAGGCGACGGGGTCCGCCGCCGACCTCCAGGCGACCCAGGACCTGCTCCTGGCGGGCGTCGAGCGCCTGCCCGAGGGCGACCCGGAGCGCGGCCTGCACCTGGCCAACCTCGCCAACACGTACTTGATCGCCTACCGGATCACCGGGCGCGAGGAGCACCTGGCGGAGTGCCTGCGGCTGTGCCGGGAGGGGGTGGCGGCGACGCCGCCCGACCACGCCAACCGCGGCATGGCCCTGACCGGCCTGGGCAGCGCCCTGCACGCCGCCTTCGAACGCGGGCACCGCGAGCAGGACATCGACGCCGCCGTCAGGGCGCACTCCGAGGCGGTGCGGGCCACCCCCGACCATCACTACGACGCCGCGCTCTACCGGGCCAACCTGGGCGGCTCCCTGCTCGCCCGGTTCGAGGACCTCGGGGTGGAGAAGGACCTGGACGACGCGATCGAGGCGCTGCGCGAGTGCGTGCGGCTGACCCCGCCCGAGCACTCCCTGCGCGGCTCCTACCTGTCGAACCTCGGCAGCGCCCTGTTCCGCCGCTACGTCCAGTACGACGACACGGCGGCGCTGGAGGAGGCTCGGCTGATCCTGCGCGAGTCCGTCGCCTCGGTGCCGAAGGACACGCCGGACAGCGGTCTGGCCAGCCGGAACCTGGCCAACGCGCTCATGGTCCACGACCAGGCGGCGGCGTCCGGCGACGCGGTGGAGCTGCTCCGCGCCGCCCTGTCCAGGCTCGGCCGGACGCACGTGAGCCGGGCGGGCATGATGGCCAGCCTGGGGATGGCGTTGGTCGCGCGGGCCGAGGCGTCGCTGGTGACGGACGAGGAGCGGAGGGTCGCCCGCCTGCTGCTGCGGCTGAAGGGCGACGAGAGCCCGGCGCCGGCCGACGCCGACGCGCTGGCGCGGATGGTCCACGAGCTGCGGGACGGCCCCCGGCCGGCCCACGTGGCCGACGATCTCGACGAGGCCGCCGACATGCTGCGCGACGCGGTCGCCGCCGGGCCCGTCACGCACGCCGAGTATCCCCTGTGGCTGTCGATGCTCGGCCTCTGCCTGTCGATGAGGGCCAAGGCCACCGGCGAGCCGGCCCCGTACGCGGAGACGGTGCGCCTGCTGCGCGAGACGCTGGACCTGATCTCCCCCGGGCAGCCGCTGAGGGCCAGCGTGCTCAACCAGCTGGCCCTGCTGCTCGACCGGTGGGCCGACGACGAGCCGGCCGACGCGCGGCGCCTGCGCGCGGAGGCGATCGAGGCGTTGCGCGAGAGCGCGGCCGTCGAGGCGGCCCCGGCGACCACGCGCGCGGGCGCGGCCCGGTTCTGGGGGCGTCTCGCCGCGGGCCAAGGGGATTTCGCGCTGGCCGTCCAGGGTTTCGCGATCATGGTCCGGCTGCTGGAGGCGTTGGCCTGGCGCGGCCTGAACCGCGGGGACCAGGAGCGGCTGCTGGCGGAGTTTCAGGGGGCGGCGAGCGACGCGGCCGCCTGCGCGCTGGAGACCGGCGACGCCCGCCTGGCCGTCGAGCTGCTGGAGCAGGGCCGGGGCGTCCTGCTGGCGCAGGCGCTCGACGCCCGGGCCGACCGGGACCGGCTGGCCCGGGAGCTGCCCGAACTGGCCGGCCGCCTCGCCGAGGTGTACGCCGAGCTCGACGTCCGCTCCGCCGACATGGACCGCCGGCACCTCGCGGCCCGGCGGCACGCCGCGCTGGTGACGAAGGTCCGCCGGCACCCGGGGTTCGCGGACTTCCAGCGGTCGATGGACTTCGGGCGGCTGGCGGCGGCCGCCTCGGACGGGCCCGTGGTCGTGGTCAACGTCAGCACCTACCGCTGCGACGCGCTCGTCGTCGAGGCCGGGGAGGTGACCGTCGTGCCGCTGCCCCGCCTGACGGCGGAGGCGGCCGAGGCCCAGGTGACCGGCCTCACCGAGGCGATCGACGCGCTCGGCGGGGCGGCGGTGGAGTTCGAGGAACGGCTGACCGCCCGGCAGACCGTCCAGGACACCCTGCGCTGGACCTGGGAGGCCGTCACCGGGCCGGTGCTCGACCGGCTGCCCGGCGCGCGGCGGGTGTGGTGGTGCCCGACCGGGCCGGCGGTCTTCCTGCCGCTGCACGCCTCCGGCGACCACCGCACCCGGCACGACGCCCGGCCGAGCACGGTGATGGATCGCGTGGTGTCCTCCTACACGCCGACCGTGCGCGCGCTGGCCCACATCCGCGCGCTGCCGCCGCCCGTGTCGCGGCCCGACGGCCGGCCGCTGGTCGTGTCCATGCCGGTGACGCCGGGCGCGGCCGACCTGCCGGGCGCGGCCCGCGAGGAAGATCTCCTCCTCG
>NZ_JBFAOM010000095.1:0-9177 GCF_040675235.1 Nonomuraea sp. NPDC049637 | reverse complement strand
TGGTGCGCACCGAGGACGGGTGGGCGTTCCAGACCATGGTCCAGGGCGGCTGGGGGCACGGCTGGCCGGCCGCCAGGCGCGGCTGACCCGACGTCGCAGGTCAGGGCGCGCCGCTGGCAGCCCTGACCGGGCGCTACCGGGCGCCGCCGCGGGCCATCCTCGCGGCGGCGTCCCGGAGCAGCCCGGGAGCCAGCCGGCGATGGATCGCCGACAGCGGCGGCCACACGACGCGCCCGAGCCCTCGGTCATAGCGCAGGAGGGTGGTCAGCGACACCCGCCCGTCCGCCACACGTACGACGAGGTTGGCGGTCAGGAACCAGGACGCGGTCTCCAGCCGGATCCAGCCGTCGCCACGTGCGGTGATCCGCCATCCGGCCACGGTGGCGGGCGATCGGCCGCGGGCCAGCCGGAGCCCCAGGAGACCCCGCCAGATCAGCCGTTCCGCCGCGCTGGGCACGTCACCGAACATCGCCCGCGCCCACTCCTCCGCCGTCCCCCCGTCGCGGTCGTTCGTGGTGAGGGCGAAGTGGTCGGCGTAGTCGATGACGGGCAAGGAGCTCAGCGCGCGGACGGACGGCGGGATGCCGTCCGTCCCGACGGCCGACTCCAGGGCGCCCGCCTCGCGCTCCAGCCAGGCGCGCTCCAGCCGCCGGACGAAGCCCGGCAGGACGAGGGTCCGGCGGAACGGCGTGATGGCGGCCATGTAGCAACGTCCCAGCAGGCCGTCGGGGCGTACGAGGACGGCCATGCGGAGCTCGTGCCCGCCGCCGGCGGCCGGCGCCCACGCCAGGTGCATCACCGCGTGGACGGTGCGGTTCGCCAGCTCCAGCGCGCATTCGTCGTCCAGCGCGTAGACCGGGGAGAAGGGCGCCAGGCCGGCGTCGGAGCCGCGCGGGGCGCGGCGCAGGTCGGCGGGCAGGCGCTCGCACAACGACGGGACGCGCCTTCCGACGCCCGCCGACGCCCTGTCCCAGCCGAACAGGGCGCCCAGCTTCCAGCGCGCCGCGAGCAGCACCCGCAGCGGCAGGGGGCCGCCGCTGGAATCGCGCATCGCGGCGAGCGCGGCGGGGAAGTCGTGCGGTCCGGCGCCGGGGGTGCGGATCGCCCAGACGTCCTCCAGCTCGAAACCTTCGGCGATGTCGTGGATGCGCCAGGGGCGGCCGGTATGGGCGGCGTTCGCCAACCTCATGATCCCTCCCTATCTATACGCTGCCGTATATACTGAGGTTAACCACGGTTATACGGTGGCGTATACATATCGTCGGAGTGAGGTGGCACACACTGTGGGCGCGGTCCGTACGACCCGGGAGGGATGGATCGAGGAGGGGTTGCGGGCGCTGGCGGCCGGCGGCCCGGACGCGGTGCGCGTGGAAGCGCTGGCCAAGCGGCTCGGCGTCACCAAGGGCGGCTTCTACGGCTACTTCGCCGACCGGGAGGCGCTGCTGGAGGCGATGCTGGACACCTGGGAGCGGGAGAGCACCGACGAGGTGATCGAGCGCGTCGAGCGCGAGGGCGGCGACCCGCGGACCAAGATCAGGCGCGCCGGCGTGCTCACCTTCTCCGGTGACCGCCTGCTGCCCATCGACCTCGCCGTCCGCGACTGGGCCAGGCGCGACGAGGCGGTCGCCGAACGCCTGCGGCGGGTGGACAACCGGCGCATGGCGCTGCTGCGCGAGATGATCGGCAGCTTCTGCGCCGACCCCGAGGAGGTCGAGGCCCGCAGCCTCCTCGCCTTCTGCGTGGCGATCGGCGAACACTTCCTGGCCGCCGACCACGGCGGCCGCACCCGGGCGCAGGTGCTCACCCGGGCGGCCGCCCTGCTGCTCGACCTCGACAAGGCGGAGGACTGACCGGGCCTTGGCGCGCGCCCGGCCGCACCTCGTGACGCGGGGGCCAGAATGACCCCTATGACGACGATGCCCGGGAGCAACGCCTACGACGCGATCGCCGAAGGTTACGCGGCCGAGAACGAGACCAGCCTCATGAACGCGTACTACGAGCGGCCCGCGATGCTGGAGCTCGCCGGTGACGTGACCGGCCGGCGCGTCCTCGACGCCGGCTGCGGATCGGGCGCGCTGTTCGCCGAGCTGCGCGCTCGGGGCGCCGTCGTGACCGGGGTCGACGCGAGCGCCGGGATGCTGGAGGTGGCCCGGCGGAGGCTGGGCGCCGACGCCGACCTGCGGGTCGCCGACCTGGCCTGCCCGCTGCCCTTCCCCGACGACACCTTCGACGACGTCATCGCGTCGCTGGTGCTGCACTACCTGGAGGACTGGGGGCCGGCGCTGGCCGAGCTGCGACGCGTGCTGCGGCCCGGCGGCCGGCTGCTCGTCTCGGTCGAGCACCCCTTGGCCATCACCCTCATGCAGCACAAGGCCGGGGAGAGCCCCGCCTACTTCGGGACGCGCAACCGGGTCGAGGAGTGGACCATGGGCGGGCAGACCAGCCGGCTCAGTTTCTGGGACCGGCCGCTGCACGCGATGACCGAAGCCTTCACCACGGCGGGCTTCCGCATCGGCGTCGTCAGCGAACCGCCGTACGCGCCGGAGGCCCGGGAGCTGTTCCCCGAGGAGTTCCGCGAGATCTCCGGGCCGAGGTTCCTGGGCCTCCTGTTCTTCGTCCTGGAAGCCGGCTGAAGCGCCGGACGTCGGGACGTCACGCGGACGGCGACCAGGTGGGTGGCGCGCGCCGGCTCCACGACCGAGTCGGCGGCGCAGGTCCTGCGGTCCCTCGGGGCCGTCAAAGCAGGCGCTTGACTTAATGGGGTGCGCGGCGGTTACTGGACATGACAAAGGAGCGTGCTGGTGCGTCAGGCGGGGAGTCGATGAGCGCCGTCCGGGGCCGACGAGCGGAAGGAAGACCGTCATGACGGCGATCCCAGATCAGGACATGTCCGGCACGTTGCCCGAGTTTCCCGGCGTCAGAGCGGCGGCGTGCCCGTTCGACCCGCCGCCGGCCCTGCAGGCGCTCCGGCAGGACGCGCCGCTCACCCGGGCACGGCTGCGCGACGGCGGCACCGTATGGCTGGTCACCGGCTACGCCGAGCAGAAGGCGGTGCTGAGCCATCCGCAGGTCAGCTCCGACGTCACCCGGCCCGGCTACCCGCTGCCGATCCTGGCGCCCAACCGGCCCGACAGCGCGATCAGCTTCATCCTCATGGACGACCCCGAGCACCACCGGCTGCGCCGCATGGTGCAAGGGGCGTTCACCGTCAAGCGGGTCGAGACCATGCGCCCGGCCGTCCAGCGCATCGTCGACCGCCTCATCGACGACCTGCTGGCCGGGCCGAGGCCGGTGGACCTGGTGGAGGCGTTCGCGCTGCCGGTGCCGTCGCTGGTGATCTGCGAGCTGCTCGGCGTCCCGTACGCCGACCACGGCTTCTTCCAGGAGAACAGTCAGATCATCGTCAAGCGGGACGTGTCGGTCGAGGACCGGACGGCGGCGGGCGGGCGTCTGCGGCAGTACCTGGACGAGCTCGTCGGCGACAAGCTCGTCCACCCCGGCGACGACCTGCTGTCCCAGGTGGCCGCCCGGGTCACGGCGGGCGAGCTGACCAGGCAGGAGGCCGCCCAGATGGGCGTGCTGCTGCTCGTGGCCGGCCACGAGACCACCGCCAACATGATCGCCCTCGGCACCCTCGCGCTGCTGCGCCATCCCGGCCAGCTCGCCCTGCTGCGCGAGAGCGACGACCCCGCGCTGATCGCGGGCGCGGTGGAGGAGCTGCTGCGCTACCTGAACATCACCCACGGCGGACGCCGCCGGGTGGCCAAGGAGGACATCGAGATCGGCGGCCAGGTCATCCGCGCGGGCGAGGGCATCATCGTGGCCAACGACATCGGCAACCGCGACCCCGAGATCTTCCCCGCCCCGGACGAACTGGACGTGCGCCGCGACGCCCGCCGGCACGTGGCCTTCGGCTTCGGCGTCCACCAGTGCCTGGGCCAGCCCCTGGCCCGGCTGGAGCTGCAGGTCGCCTACGGCACCCTCTACAGGCGCGTCCCCACCCTGGCCCTGGCCACCGAGTTCGAGAAGATCCCCTTCAAGCACGACGGCCAGGTGTACGGGGTGTACGAACTCCCCGTGACCTGGTGACCGCACCGGCCGCTGCACGCCCGCGGCCGCCGGAGGGCCGATGAGGGCGAAGGTCGCGATCAGTTCGGCTGGTCCTCATCGAGTCGGTGTTCGGCTGGTGACGGCCTCCTCGATCCGCTCCACCGCGGTGATGGCGCCGAAGCCGAGCAGGTGCACCAGATCGGTGGCGGAGGTCGTGGTGCGCCATGCGGTGACGTCCGTTTCGGTGATGTCGTGTGGGCTGCGGGCGGCCAGCAGCGCGAGTCCGGCGGCGGGCCGATCGGCTTCGGGAAGCCGGGTCAGCCGTTGCGTCAGCCACGCGCCCTGCGGGAAAGGGCTGGATTCGGCGACCGCGGCCCGGAGAACGTTCCGGCTCGGCTCGCTCAGGAGCGAGGCCAGCACTGCACGACGTGCGGCTACCACCGGGATGAAGCCCCCTTGGACGCGCCGCCCACCGACCACGCCGCCGACGCCCACGAGCGCCAGGCCGACGAAGCAGGGTGCCCTATTGGCCGTTCCTGACGCCCCGGCCGATGCCCTTGAAGTGGCGCGGGCCTGGCTGGAGAACATGGCCGAGCGGCACGCCACCGGCGGAGCCGCCGACCTGGCGCCGCCCCGCGTCCGTGCACTGGGTGAGTATCCGGGGTTGGGGCCCCGGCCAGACACCCCCTAACCGCACACTGCCCCAGCGACGGACCGGTCGCGGCGGACATTCTCCCGATTGCGAATTCTCCGATCACGCTACGATGACCCCATGGCATTGCTCTACCAGGCAACGCTTTCGCCTACGAAGCTTGAGCTGCTGAGCGACTGGTTGCCGGGACGCCCCTGGTACACCGGGCCGGTCGGCGAGATGCGGCAGATGGCCTCCTTCCGGTTCGACGACCCGGCCGGCGCGGTCGGGATGGAGACGATACTGGTCCGGGTCGGCGACGGCCCGGTTCATCAGATGCCGCTCACCTACCGCGAGGCGCCATTGCCCGGTGGCGAAGCGTGGCTGCTGGGCACTGCCGAGCACTCGGTGCTGGGTATGCGCTGGGTTTATGACGCGGTCGGCGATCCTGTCTACGCCGCGGCACTGGCGGCTGCGATCATCGGCGGCACGGGCCAGGCCGAGAAGCTGGTGCAGGTCAATGGCCGTTTGGTGCGTCGCGAGCCTGATATGAGCGTCGTCGGCGGTGCAGATGAGGCAGTGGTGCTGCCAGCGGTGGGAGGCATCGAGCGCGTCACCGAGGACGACCCGACGGTGATCGTGACAGACACGATCGAGCTGGTCGTCGCCCGCCGACTCGACGTCGGCGTCGAGCTTGCGGACGTGGTGCTACGCAGTGCCTGGCCAGGTCAAGAGACGCTGGTGCCACTGGCGTCCGCGAGACTTCGCTGACGCCTACGAGACCGCGGCTCGGGGCGCGATGGGAGCTCCGCTGAGCGGACAGGACGTTGAGAAGCTGATTCGGAATGCTGCAACTGGGACACCGCCCCTGGCGAGCCGGACACGACGCCTACCATGACCGCATACGCCACGCCTTCGACGAGCCCTATGCGCTCGTTCATGCCTTTACCGGCACGTCGTCATTACAGGAAGCGGCCCCGGTCAGCCTGGCTGCCCCTAACGGTCTGCTGACAAAGGCGTGAGTGTTGGCGGGCATGGGGCTGTAGAGGGCTGATCGATTTTTCCAGGCACGGCAGGGATGAGTGGACAAGAGCTGCAGGACCTTGCCACGCCGGTCGAAGCCTGACAAGACCGGCAGTAGCGGGAGCGCTCCTGCACCCAGGGGCAGCGAGCCGGGCAACGCGCGTCAGGCGGCGGGTCATCTGGTGCACGGCGGCCCACCAGGTCGCAGCTTCATGATGTTCGGGTAGGTGCGCACCAGGCGGGGACAGCGGATCCGCCCAGGTGGCCAGCCGTCCGGCGTAGCCGCCGTCGGCCCGGACCAGGCCGATGGTGGAGAGCTTCTCGCGCAGCAGCGCCAGGAGCGGGTGCGCGCCATCGCGGTCCTGCACCGACGCGGCGTTGACGATCGCGCGCAGCGGCAGCCCGAGGGTGTCCACCACGAAGTGCCGCTTCTGCGCCTTGAGCTTCTTGCCCGCGTCGTTCCCGCAGGCCGCCGCGCCAACGGGCTCGGCCGCCCGGGCCGTCTGGGAGTCGTGCACCCCGCCGCCGGCAACTCCGCCCGGCCGACCGGCAGGCGCAACCGACCACGCAGCCTCCCCGCCGGCCGTACGGGCGGACCACACCACTATCCACATCATCCAAGCCGACGCCGCCGTAAATCGGGTAGTTGCTTGGACGTCACCCGGGCAGGTGAAGGCGTGCTGCCACGGTCTCGGCCGTGCCGCGAACGCCTCTGCGGTTCGCTCGTTCACCTGGTCCGCCGCGCGGACATCGATCACCCTCGCGCGGCCGTCCGCCAATCGTACGAAGTAGTCGGGCGCGTGACGGCGAGCCTCGCCGTCCCGCCAGTGCAGCCAGAACGGCTGCGAGGTGATCCCTACCACCTGCGGATCGAAGTCCAGCAGGATCAGCCGGTCCCGCTCCAGCCAGGATTCGTAACCGACATGGTCGCCGGTAGTTGCTGACCAGTACCAGCCGGCGAAGCCCCGGCCGCCCTTGGTCCAACGGAACTCCCGCACCGGCGGCACGTGCTCGAACCGGATACTCCAGCCGTCGCCTAACCGGGTCCGCAGCCGCCGCTCGCCATCGAAGAAGTCCAAGTCGAAGGCGCTGAGCACGGGATCGCCGTACGCACCCGCCTGTTCCCTCACCGTCTCTCCTGGAATTCGGGTATCCCTTCCGAGTGAAGTTGGCGGGAGGGACACGCGCTGACTTGCGGTACGTCACCTTGGGTTCGGACGGTTTCGAACGCAGTCGTTCAGGTCTCCCTGTCGGTGAGAAGGTGTCTCCGCTGACTACGACACGGAGGCATCACGCCCCTGGGGCACCGGCCCCGCTCAGCCTCGCGCGCCTATTCGTCCACGTCCGGATAGTTCGCCTTGCGCGCCAGCCACCACCAGCCGTCACTCAGCCGGCTGCACCAGTAGTAATCGTCGAATGTGGTCTTGGTGAGATCACAGGGACTTACCCGCGCAGCGTCAGGCCGGTCATAGATGTAGAGGAACATGTTCTCCGACACTTCCTCGTTCGACAGGCCCATCATGAGAACACGTCCGGGATAAAGCTCGATCGGCACATCCTGAGTATTGGGATGATCAAAATGCAGGACATCGAACTCATCAGGCAGATGCACCCAGCCACCCGAAGGCATGTCCGCCGACAGCTTCCTGTCCTTGGCCAGCTGGGCCAGCGCGGTGAACTTGCCGTGATGGACCGCGAACCACGTACGCCCGAAGATTCCGTTCCAGGGCAGCAGCACAACGGCGGCACACAGGACGACCGCTGCACCGGCCGCGACGTACCCGCGGATGTCCCCATGTCGGCGTACGAGTCTCTGCGCCCACCACAACGTGGAAAGCACGGCCACGACGAACGCGATCCCAAGGATCAACTGCTCGATGATCCGATCGTAGTACTCCAGCCACAGCAGATACCGTCCAGTCACAACCACGAGCCAGCTCGCCACCATGGTCGCGGTCAACGCATACGATCGCTTCTCGATCACGCCTCCAGACCCGGTCGGCGAGCGCTGCTCCGCGTAATTACGGCTCCCGCCAACCTGTGAATCCAACTCGGGCACCGCAACCCGCCTCATCTAACGAGACACCGCACGATGCCCGGCCCTCTGCGGCGACGACATACCAGACCTCGAACGCCCTGCCGGGGAGGTGCAACGGACATCAATCCCCCGCAGTCACTCAACCTTCGGTGAGACACCGTAGTCGTCATCAACCTTCGATGACAATGCTCAGTTTTCGCTGCGACAGGACACCCTGAAACGACAAGATCCCGCCTGATCGTGATGATCAGACGGGAACTCGTCAATCCATGTCCGGCCGTTTCAAGAACGGCCCTGTGAGGGGACCGGGGGCTCTCTCCGTACAGCTCTCCCGCCAGTGATGATCTCAATCAGCTCAAGGCGTGGTAGCGGCTGGCCAGGCAGACGAAGGCCAGCAGGAACAGGCAGACGGCTACGATCAACGCCTTGGTGCGGCCGGAACGATTGCTTCTGGAGCTGATGACAGCGAGTGCTGCTCCGGCCAGGGCGAACACCCCTGCCAGCAGGGCGAACCAGAGCTTGTATGTTGTCGGCAATGGTGCTTCGACGGCGCGCTGAAGCCAGTCGACCAGCAGCAACGATGTAATCCACTCATTTCCTGTGTGGTTGACGTTGCCTCGTGCGGCGATCCCGCGGATGCGGGGCGACGTCGGCAGGGCTGATCAGCGGCAGCACCGCCGCGCTCAACACCTCGGGCCGGTACGCCGACATGCCGTCGACGAGCCGGGCTTGACCGGCCACCGGGAGGCTTGCTGGGTCAATCACACCGTGCGCGGCCGCTGCCGAACAGGCGGAACCACATGCAGAAACACTCCCGCCGGTGTTCAGCCGGTCGGCGGGGCACGCTCGTGCCGCGTCCGCTCAGCCTGCCGGGTGCCGTCGATCGTCCCGCGTCCGGTCGGGAGCCTGGCAGCCGCGGTTGCGAGAGTTCCGGGGAAGGAGCCCGCCGGAGCGCCCGGCATTGCGGTTCGGGTTGCGTCCAAGGCGGGCTCGGAGTGTCCAGCGTCCCTCATCGGCGTCGGCTGCCCGTTCGAGGATGAGTTCGCTCTTGGTCAGGCCGGAGGCGGCGTCGGCGGGCGCTCGACGATGACGTTCGGGATCCGCCTTTGCCAGCCGGCGTAGAGGGGCCAGATACCGGTCGTCGTCTCCCACAGGTGGGTCGGTTCGGCGCCGACCTGCACGGTCACGTCGGGTTGGGTGAGCAGGTTTCGGAGCCGCCGGCTCCTGGACGCCGCAGGGGCGAGGCGCACGACGGGTCGTGCCTGCTCAACAGCCCTCCCGGCGGGCCTGCCATCCTCCGTCCTCCCGAGAACCGCACGATTCGAAGTGACAGTCAGACATCCAAGGCCGGACGGGGCCCGGGCCCACCGTCAACCCGAGGTCCGGCCAGCCCAGCCAGTCCAGCCGGACCGACGCGGCCAGCGCCCGCTCCTCC
>NZ_JBFAOM010000094.1:0-9410 GCF_040675235.1 Nonomuraea sp. NPDC049637 | reverse complement strand
ACCTTGTTCCCATCGTCGGTGTTCCGGGTGTGGGTCTGCCCGGTGTCTGCTGGCGGGAGTGGCGGCGCTGGGGTGTTGGGATGGGGCGGTACGACGGTGAGGCGGCGCGGGGGAGACGCGTCCGCTGCTGGTGGTCGGCCATGGTGACTCCCGGGGGACGTAGCTGCGATCCAGCGTAGGCAGAGGCATCTGGTCGCGTCATCCCACGGTCCCCGACGGTCACGGACCGCGACCACTCGGCGGTGGCAGCGCGGGGGCCGGCGTCTAGGGCAGCGGGCCGTTCTTGTCCAGGAAGTCGGCCAGCGCGGAGTTGTCCAGGATGGCGGCGGTGACGAGGTCCCGGATGGCGGCGAGGCTCGCTTGGGTGCCGTCGCAGAGCTCGGCTATAGCGGTTATAGCGACATGGCCGCCTGCTAGACACTCAGGCTCTGAGTACATGCTGAGGGGGCGGAACATCAGGTGGGATCACTATCACGCGGCTTCCCTTGTGAGATCGGAACGTACGGACGCAGGGCGTGATGCCGAGAGTCGCCGTTACGGTCTCCGGAGCCTGGCCCACCGTGGCCCAGCGAGGCCGCGCCTGACCTCGATGCTCTCGCCGTCGTGGCGGCAGACTGCACCCGGCTGGCCGGCGTCGTGGCCGCCTCATCCGACAGCGCCTCGCCGAGCGCGCCCGGCCAGCGGCGTCCGCTCCGGATCAGTGGCTGATGATGTTGTGGTCGCCCGTGACCGCGGTGTGAATGGTGTGGGCGGTGACGGAACGTGCGCCGTGGGCCGTGATCGGAGCTGAGGCGGATGGGGCCGGCTGGGGGGGCTTGCTCCGTGACCTCTGGGACTTCCAGGTCCTGTGCTTCGGGGGGAGGCGGCATCGGAGCGGACGTGGCCCGACACCGCGTGGTTGCCGTCGCCCACCACGACGTTCCCTTGGGCGCTGCCGCCGATGTGTACGGTGTAGTGGCCGGCTGGTGTGGGCCCCATCCAGAACTTCTCCTTCGAAGGTCACGGTGGATACGCGGGTCCAGATCAGCCGCCTCGGCCTGGACCAGACGTTACAGCGAACTCTCGACCGCCGCGCATGAGGACCACAGGGCGAGCACCTGCGGACCGCGACAAATGGGTGAGGTGCGGCTCGTGCTTGGTAGCGTGCTGGCCATGCCTCCCGCCAAGCGCGCCGCCGAGGTCTGGGCCGAGCTGAACGATCGCCAGCGCGCGTACATGCGGGCCATCTATCACAAGGACCAGGAAGCCGAGCAGTTCTGGAAGGGCGCCCGGGCGCGGGGGAAGACGGCGCCGCCGGCGTCGCAGTGGCGGTGGCTGGACTACGGTCCAGTCGGTGGCGGCTCAGCGGAACACGGAGCGGTGCAACGTGCGCTGGAAGGACGCGGCATCCGCGACGCGGGCACCGGCTCGACGTTGGAGGCCCTGGAGGAACGTGGCCTGATCAAGACCCGCGCCCGGGCCATGCTGCAGGGCTACCGGCTGGAGGTCCAGCTGACCAGGGATGGCAGAGCCGCCTGCCGGGCGGCGGGGTCGACGCCGACCGGCCGAGAAACCCGCGCAAGGGCCAGCTGTCCGAGGCGCTGTGGTCAATGCTGGCCGAGGTGCGCTGCGCCGGTGACGAAGGGCTGCAGCGGGACCATCTGGGGGCGGCCTGGCGGTGGCTGACTGAGCGGGAGCCTGAACCGTTCCTGGTCGAGGAGCAGGTCACGGGCTTGTCTGGTTCGCGCCGGCTGCGGCTCACCGATGCGGGCCGGTCGCACTATGCCGAGCACTGGGAGGCGTACGCGCGTCTCTATCCGCAGGTGAACGCGCCCAGGCCGGACGGAGAAGCGTTCTGGCCGGCCGAGGTTGACCGCGCGCTGGAGGATATGCGGGCGGAGTGCGGGCGGCTACGGCAGCGGCTGCAGGAGACGCGTGATGAAGCGGCCCGGCTCACCGAGGCCGCCGCACACGTCGTCGACGTCCCCGACGGGCGCGGAGCGGTGGCACGGCTGGCCAGGGACAGGAACAAGGCCGCGGCCGCCTACGATGCCGCGCTGGCCCGCGCCGCCGCCCGTTACCGGACCACGCTCCAGGAGCAGGCCGTCGAGCTGAGCGCGCTCTATCGGCAGGCGTGCATCCGGTACGCGCTGGCCGCCACCGCGGTGGTGCACGCCGTCACCGGCGGCGGCGACCCGGTCAAGGCGCTGGAGGTAGATGCCGGCACCGTGGCGGGCTGGCCCTGGACGCCCGATCCGCCCAGAACGGGCCTGCCCGAGGTCGACGCGAGCCTGGAACGCGCGCCCAGGTGGCGACCATGCCGGCGGCACCATCCAAGACAGCGATGTCGCGGGCCGCCGCGCGCCGCCCCAGGCTGGGGATGCCTGAACCCCAGCCTGCGGTGGAGCCGGAGGCGTCCCGTCTGTCTACCTTCGCGTGGAAGCTGGAGAACCTGGTCGCTGACGGCAAGCTGACGCGGCTGCTGATGCGCAGCACGTCACGCCATTCCTCCCAGTCCCTGGCATGGGCCGGTTCCGTGGAACCAGAGCTGATCGGGAACTCAGGGGTTATCTCTTAGCTCGACCGCACGCGGGACCAACCAACACATGAGGCATCGCCGAGGCCGTGTCACATCACAGCTGGTGCCGCGAGGCTCGTGCGTCTCCACCAGCGCGGGCGGCGGCGCTCTGGTCCATCGCCGCAAGCTCGTGGGGCGCAAGGTCGCGGGAGCGGATCGTTGCCGCATGTGGCGTCGTGCCGTCGTCGACGAGGACGAGAACGCCAGATGGCTCACCCCGGCGTGGAACACCCTGCCGAACAGCCCCAGTACCGTCAGCACCGCGCCCCACCTGGCCAGCGCCGGATGCGCGACCCCGATCAACCGGGCCAGTGCGGTCACCGCCGGCCACAGCAGCACGGCCCCCGCCGCGAACAGGCTGTAGGACGTCACCATGCGCCCCGGGTCGGCGGCGTAGGCGGCGAACTGGCCGGGGAAGAAGTCGACCTCGCCCGCCCGTACGAGAACGCCGGCGAGGAGCAGCGCGGGGCCGAGCACCAGCCCGGCGCCTTCGGCCCAGCGGCCGGGGGATCGTGTTGATCGTCATGCCCGCAAGTCAACCGGCGGGCGCCCGCGAGCACAGGAGCGCTGCCGCGACAACCAGCACTAGCCCTGGCACTACCCCGCGGCGCGAGAACCCGGACCTCCCCCGGCACCACCCCCGCTCCTACCCCGCCGTGCTCTCCCTGACGATCAGGTGGTGCGGGACGACGATCTCGGCGGGGGCCCCGGCCGTGCCGGCGATGGTCTCGATGAGCGTGTCGACCGCCGTACGGGCGATCACGCCCTTGTCGGGGGCGACCGTGGTGAGGCTCGGCGTGCTGTACTGGCCCTCCTCGATGTCGTCGACGCCGATCACCGCGACGTCGTCGGGCACCTTCCGCCCGGCCCTGGTCAGCGCCCTGATCGCGCCCAGGGCGAGCAGGTCGTTGTAGCAGAACACGGCGTCGGGCGGCTCGGGCAGGGCGAGCAGGCGTTCCATGGCCTCGGCGCCGCGGCGGCGGTGGAAGTGGGGGGTCGAGACGATCAGCCGTTCGTCGACCTCCAGGCCCATGCGGGCGTGCGCCTGGCGGAACCCGGCGGTGCGGAGCTGCGCGGTCTCGCCGGTCGCGTACGGCTGGTCGCCGATGGCCGCGACCCTGCGGCGGCCGAGGCTCAGCAGGTGGGCGGTGGCGTCGCGGGCGGCCGCCACGTTGTCCATCGCGACGTGCGGGAAGCTGCCGTTGAAGATGTGCTCGCCGAGTAACACGATCGGGGTCTTGTTGCCGCGTGCGCGCAGCTCGTCGGCGGAGATCGTGAGCGGGCTGAGCAGCAGGCCGTCGAACATGGTGGCGCGCGACTCGCGGCCGAGCAGCTCGCGCTCCCGCTCGCCGTCGCCGTCGGTCTGGTCGATCATCACGACGTAGCCGTGGGCGCGGGCCGCGGTGATCACCTCGCGGGCCAGCTCCGCGAAGTACGGCACGTCCAGCTCGGGCACGACCAGGGCGATCATCCCGGTACGCCCCTGCTTGAGGTTGCGGGCGATGAGGTTGGGCCGGTAGTCCAGCTCGTCCAGCGCGGCCTGTACGCGGGTCCGCAGCTCGTCGGAGACCGGCGCGTATCCGTTCACCACGTTGGACACCGTGCGGATCGACACGTTCGCTCGTTTGGCGACGTCGCGCAGCGTAGGACCGGCCATGCGTCTCCTATACCTCCAACCGAGGGTGACTGGGAAGATCCCGAACCCAGTATTGCATCGTTGCAGAGAAGTATGCATGATGTCTGCATCGTTGCAGAGCCTTCAAAGGCCGAGGAGTTATCGATGTCCACACCCCCGATCGACCGTCGCGGTTTCCTCAAGGGAGCACTCGGCGTCGGCGCGCTCGCCGCCACCGGCGCGCTCGCCGCCTGCGCGCCCGGCGGCCAGAGCACCGGGCCCAGCAAACTGGCCAGACCCACCGCGTCGGCGTCGACGGCGGCCAAGGGCGAGATCACGATCTGGAACCGGTCGGGGGACCTGTTCAAGGTGTTCGACGCCGCCATCGGCAAGTTCCGGCAGGCGTACCCGGGGGTCAAGGTCAACCACCTGGCCGTCGACATCGACGCCAAACTGGCCAACACCCTGATCAGCGGCACGGACGTGCCCGACGGCAGCTTCTGGGACGACGCCAAGATCGGCGGTCAGGCCGAGCACCTCTTCGACCTGACCGACCTGATCGCGCCGTACCGGGAGCAGACGTCGGCGTACAAGCTGTCGGTGAACACCGTCGAGGGCAAGATCTACGGCGTGCCGTGGGATCTCGACCCCGGGCTGCTCTGGTACCGCGCGGACATCCTGGAGGACGCCGGCGTCGACCCCGCGAGCCTGGCCACGTACGACGACCTGCTGACCGCCTCCCGCACGATCCGCGAGAAGGACCCGAAGACCCGGCCGATCCACCTGGACAAGAGCCCGTTCCTCGGCCAGCTCTGGCTGGAGATGCTGGCCAACCAGCAGGGCACGAGCCTCACCGACGCGCAGGGCAAGCTCCGGCTGGACTCGGCCGAGTACCGGCGGATCTTCACCTGGATCCAGACGGCGGTCAAGGACGGGCTGGTCACGCACGCGCCGTACCTGGAGGCGGCCGACGTCAACACGCTCGACAGCGGGCAGCAGGTGTTCGTGCCGTGGGCGATCTGGTGGTCGTTCGCGCCGCAGCAGCTGCTCAAGGCCACCAAGGGCAAGTGGCGGGCCGCGCCGCTGCCGGCCTGGACGCCGGGCGGCGCGCGCAGCGGCGCGATGGGCGGCAGCAGCTTCGTGATCCCGGCCAAGGCCAGGAACCCCGAGCTCGCCTGGCTGCTGTACGAGTTCCTGTGCTTCAAGGAGCCCGGCTACACCGCCGTGTACGGCCCCAACGACGTCTACCCGGGCGGCCTGTCCACCTCGATCCCCAGCTACACCCCGGCCCAGGCCAAGCCGCTGTTCAAGCCCATCGACGCGCTCGGCGGCCAGGACCTGTGGAAGGTCGCCGTGGACGCCGCCGCGACCATCCCGGCCGCCGCGCCGATCCCCGTCTGGTGGGCCCAGTCGGTCGACTACCTCGGCGACAACCTGCAGCGCCTGATCGAGGGCAAGATGTCGCCCGACGACGTGATCGCCGACTCGGCCAAGAAGATCCAGCGCAACCTGATCGACCGGTCCTGATGAGACGTGTCCGGCTCACCCCGTACGTGTTCGTCGCGCCGTTCTTCGTGGTCTTCGCCGCGTTCGGGGTCTATCCGCTGCTGTTCGCGTTGCAGCTCAGCTTCACCCGCTGGCGCGGCGCGGGCGAGGCCCACTGGGTCGGCCTCGGCAACTACGTCTACCTGCTGACCAGCCCCGACTTCTGGGCCTCGCTCGGCAACAGCGCGATCATGTGGCTGCTCATCGTGCCGCTCCAGATCGTGGCCGGGCTCGCGGGGGCGGTCTTGCTGGCCAACGCCAAGCTGCGGCTGCGCGGGCTGTTCAGGGTGGCGTTCATCGCGCCGTTCGTGACGCCGCTCGTCGCGATGGCCCAGGTGTGGATCGTGGTGTTCGACCAGGACTACGGGCTGGTCAACCACGTGCTCAACCTGGTGGGGCTGCCCGACGTGGCCTGGCTGACCTCGACCGCGTGGTCGAAGCCGACGCTCGCGCTGCTGTTCCTGTGGAAGACGACCGGGTTCGCGATCATCATCCTGCTCGCCGGGCTCCAGGCCGTTCCCGGCGGCGTGTACGAGGCCGCCGCGCTCGACGGCGCGTCCCGCATGCGCCAGTTCTGGTCGATCACCGTGCCGCTGGTGCGCAGGAGCATGGCCTTCCTGGTGGTCGTGCAGACGCTGGCCGTCTTCCAGATGTTCGCCGAGCCGTACGTCGTGACCGAGGGCGGCCCGTACGGCTCGACCACCACGGCCGGCCTCTACCTGTACGAGCACATCACCGCGTCGGACCTCGGCACCGGCTCGGCGAACTCGTTCCTGCTCGTGCTGCTGGTCTTCGGGCTGTCCCTGGCCGCGACCAGGATGCTGCGGCCGAAAGACGAGGTGTGATGAACCAGACCAGACCGGGCATCGCGCAGTACGCGGTGCTCACCCTGCTCGCCCTCGCGTTCCTGTACCCGATCTGGTGGGCGGTCAGCTCGTCGCTGAAGCCCGCCGCCGAGATCATCACCAGCCCGCTGTCGGTGGGCGAGCTGACCCTCGACAACTACCGGGCCATGTTCGCCGACGTGCCGATCGGCACCGGCTTCGCCAACACGGCGCTGGTGCTGGTGGTCAAGGGCGCGATGACGATGTTCTTCTGCCCGCTCGCCGGCTACGCCTTCGCCAAGTACGACTTCCCCGGCAAGAACCTGCTGTTCGGCGTGGTCATGCTGACCCTGATGCTGCCGACGCTGGTGCTCGTCATCCCGCTGCTGCTGGAGATGAGCACGCTGGGCTGGGTGAACACGTACCAGGCGCTGATCCTGCCCGGCAGCGTCGACGCGTTCAGCATCTTCTGGATGCGGCAGACGATCGCCGCGATCCCCGACGAGCTGATCGACGCCGGGCGGGTGGACGGCGCGGGCGAGTTCGGCATCTTCGCCAAGGTCGTGCTGCCGGTGATCAGGCCGGGGCTGGCCGCGCTGGCCGTGCTGACCACCATGAACGTCTACAACGACTTCGTCTGGCCGGTCGTCGCCGTCAACGACACCTCGCACCAGACCCTCCAGGTCGTGCTGTCCACGCTGGCCCAGAACGTCACCGGGAACAGGGTGGGCGCCGACTTCGCCACCGTCTGGGGCGAGCTGCTGGCCGCGGGCAGCATCGCCCTGCTGCCGCTGCTGGTGATCTTCGTACTGCTGCAGCGGCACTTCATCAACGGGATCCTCGCCGGCAGCGTCAAAGGCTGACCTGGCCCCCTCTTTGTCTGAAAGGAACACCATGACGCCCCGTGCGGAATACCCCAGGCCCCACTTCGACCGGTCGCACAGCTGGTCGAGCCTCAACGGCGACTGGGACTTCCGGGCCGACACCGAGCCGGACTGGGACCGGACCATCACCGTGCCGTTCGCCTGGGAGACCGCCGCGTCCGGCATCGAGGCGCACTGGCTGCCGCTCGCCTGGTACCGCCGCCGGTTCACCGTCCCAGCCGAGTGGACGGGCCGGGTCGTGCTGCACTTCGGGGCCGTGCACCACGAGGCCGCGGTGTGGGTCAACGACGTCGAGGTGGCCCGGCACCGGGGCGGTTACACGCCGTTCGAGGCCGATGTGACCGACGCGCTGGGCGACGGCGAGCAGGAGGTCGTGGTCCGGGTGTCGGCGCCGCTGGACAAGCGGGAGCTCGCCCACGGCAAGCAGCGCAGCATCCCGCGCGACGACTTCGACGGCGTGTGCTTCACCCCGTCGTCGGGCATCTGGCAGAGCGTGTGGCTGGAGTGCCGGCCCGCGACCCATCTGACCGCGCTGAAGCTGCGGCCCTCGTACGAGCTGGACGCCGTCGAGGTGGAGGCCAGGACGTCGGGTACGGGCACCCTGCGGCTGACCGTACGCGAGACCGGCCAGACCGTGGAGACCCAGGTCACGGACGGGACCGCCACGGCCAGGCTGCCGATCGCGAGCCCGCGCCTGTGGTCGCCCGAGGACCCGTACCTGTACCACGTGGACGCCGAGCTGGTCTCCGAGGACGGCGTCGACCGCGTGACCGGGTACACCGGCCTGCGGCGCATCGAGGCGGTCGGCGAGGACCTGTATCTCAACGGCCGCCGCCTGTTCGTGCGCGGCGTGCTCGACCAGGGCTACTGGCCGCGTACCGGGATCACCGCGCCGTCGGACGCGGCCCTGCGGCGCGACATCGAGCTCGCCGCCGAGGCGGGCTACAACCTGGTGCGCAAGCACCTCAAGCTGGAGGACCCGCGCTTCGTCCACCACGCCGACACGATGGGCATGCTGGTGTGGGCCGAGCCGGCCGCGACCGGGCGGTTCTCGGCCGAGTCGGTGGCCGCGTTCGAGGAGCAGATCGCGCCCATGACCGAGCGTGACGGCAACTCCCCCGCCGTCGTGATCTGGGGCCTGTACAACGAGGAGTGGGGCCTGGACTGGGACATCCCGGGCGACCCGGCCAAGCAGGAGGCGGTGGCCAGGGCGTACGACCTGCTCAAGGCCCTCGACCCGACCAGGCCCGCCGTGGACGACTCCGGTTGGGCGCACGTGAAGACCGACCTGCTCGACTGGCACTACTACGACGAGTCCGCCGCCTCCTGGGGGAAGACCGTCGCCGCGCTGCTCGACGGCGCGCAGGACGACTTCCCGGTCAAGCTCGGCCCCGACTTCGTCGTGCGGAAGAAGCTCGCCGGCGTACCGTCCCAGCCGCTGCGCGGCCTGCCCAACCTCAACAGCGAGTACGGCGGCGGCTTCACCTGCGTCGAACGCGCCTGGCACCTGCGCTGGCAGACCCAGGAGCTGCGCCGCCACGACCGTCTGGCCGGTTACGTCTACACCGAGCTGTACGACGTCGAGCACGAGTCCGCCGGCCTGCTGGACTTCGAGCGCCGCGCCAAGGACCTGGCCGGCGTGGAGCCGGCCCACGTGAACGCGACGACCACGCTGGTGCTCGACGTCGTCCCGGTGGCGCCAGGACGCGACCTGCTGAGCGCGTCGGGCGAGGTCGCGGTGCCCGTACGGGTCTCGCACCACGGCGGCGAGCCGGTCGGCGGCCATCTGCACACCGCCTGGACCCCGGTCTTCGGCCCCGCCCCCGCCGATCCCGGGGCGGCGGGCCCGTGGGCCGAGGCGAAGCCGTTCCTGCTCGGCTCCCCCGCCGAGGTACGCGCCGCGCTGCCGGACGGCTGGACCAGCGGCCGCCTGCACGTCGCCCTGGTCAGCGAGGGAGCGGTCGTGGCCCGCTCGGCCGTGGACG
>NZ_JBFAOM010000093.1:0-10516 GCF_040675235.1 Nonomuraea sp. NPDC049637 | reverse complement strand
CCCGCCGTCGCGCTCGCGCGGAAGCTGGAGTCCGACGGCGTGCCCGTGCTGGGCGTGATCGCCGCCGCCAGCTTCCCGGCCGCACGGCTGCCCGGCCTGGCCAGGAAGCTGTTCCGCGGCGACCGTCTGGTCTCCGACCGGCTGTTCCGCGACGCGCTGCGCGCCTCGGGCGGCCTGCTCGACGACATGGACGAGGCCGCCAAGGCGACCGCGGTGCGCGCCATGCGCCACGACTCCACGCAGGCGCAGGAGTGGTTCACCCGGGAGCTGGCCGCCGACGGCCCGCGACTGGCCGCGCCGATCCTGTGCCTGGTGGGCGAGCGGGACCGGGCCACCCAGCTGCACGAGGAGCGCTACGCCGAATGGGGGGCCTTCGCGTCGAGAGTGGCGCACGCCGTGCTGCCCAGGGCCGGTCACTACTTCCTGCGTCATCAGGCCGAGCCGCTGGCCGCCCTGCTGTTCGACCAGCTACGGCGCTGGTCGGGCGGTGAGCTCCCGGATCCGGTGCGCGCGCCGGACCGGACCGGCCTGCGCTCCTTCTACACCGTCGCCGGCGGGCAGTTCGCGTCGGCGGTGGGCAACGCGCTCAGCGCCTTCGCGCTGGGCATCTGGGCCTACCAGCGCAGCGGCGAGATCCTGGACCTCGCGCTGGTCACGATGCTGGCGCAGATCCCGGCCGTGCTGCTCACCCCGCTGGGCGGCGCGCTGGCCGACCGGGTGGACCGGCGGCGGATCATGCTCGCCTGCGACGCCCTGTCCGGACTGGCGATGGGGGCGCTGGTGCTGCTGATGGCGACCGGCCGGCTGGAGTTGTGGAACGTCTGTCTCGTCGTCGCCGTCACCTCGATGGTGACGGCGTTCCACCAGCCCGCCTACCTGGCCGCGATCGCGCAGCTGGTGCCCAAGCCGTACCTGCCGCAGGCCAACGCCATGGCCAACCTGGGGTTCGGCGCGGGCAACGTGGTCGCGCCGCTCGCGGGCGGCGCGCTGATCGGCCTGTTCGGGTTGTCGGCCGTGATCTCCATCGACGTGGCCACCTTCGCGATCGGCGTGGGCACGCTGCTCGCCGTCAGGTTCCCCGACCGGCTGTTCCACCCGCGTGAGGAGAGCTTCCGGGCCGCGCTGAGCGGCGGATGGCGCTTCATCCGCCGGCGGCGGCCGCTGCTGGTGATGGCGGTCTTCTTCGCGGTGGTCAACTTCTGCACCGCGCTGATGTGGGTGCTCATCACCCCGATCGTGTTGTCCATCGGCAGTTCGGCCGACCTGGGCGTGGTGACGGCCGCCGGAGGTCTCGGCGTGGCGGTGGGCACGGGCGTGATCCTGGTGTGGGGCGGCAGCCGCCGCCGGGCGACCGGCATGATCGCCTTCGTGATCGGCTCCGGGGTCGGTGTCGTCCTGATGGGCGCGTGGCCGGTCGTGGGGCTGGTCGCGGTCGGCCTGTTCGTCCGGCTGGCCTGCATGAGCATCGGCAACGCGCACTGGCTGTCGGTCATCCAGACGAAGGTGGGCCCGGATCTGCAGGGCCGGGTGCTGGCGGTGAACGTCATGCTGGCCACGGCCATGCAGCCGCTGGGCTTCCTGTCGGCCGGGCCGCTGGCCGAATGGGCCGAGCCGCTGACATCACGGCCCGGCGGCGGCGCCGCGGCGGTGCTGCTGGCCAGCGGCGTCCTGCTGGTGATCTGGGGCCTGCTCGGGCTGCGTCACCGGCAGCTGCACCACATCGAGGACCTCATCCCCGACGCGGCGCCGCCCTCGGAGGCCGCCGCCGACCTGAACGCGATCCAGGAGAAGGTGCTGAACGGATGACCTTGGTATCCGCGTCCGACGTGCGGGCCGCCGCGGCCCGCATCGCCCCGTTCGTCCGGCGCACGCCGCTGCTGCGGCTGCCCGGCGAACGCCTGTGGCTCAAGCCCGAGAACCGGCAGCCCACCGCCTCGTTCAAGGTGCGCGGGGCCGCGAACGCGGTGGCCCGGCTGGCCGGGCGGGGCATCACGCACGTCGTGGCCCAGTCCTCGGGCAACCACGCCCAGGCCATCGCCTACGCCGCCGCCCGGCACGGCCTGCGGGCCACCGTCGTCCTGCCCGACACCGCGCCGGAGCTCAAGGTGGAGGCCGCCCGCGGGCTCGGCGCCGAGGTGGTCATCGTGCCGCCGGCGCTGCGCGAGATCACCTGCCTGGCGCTGGCCGACCATCTCGGTGCGACCGTCGTGCGTTCCGACGACTTCGACGTGATCGCCGGGCACGGCAGCGCCGGGGCGGAGATCGCGCTCGACCTGCCGGAGGCGGGCACGATCCTGGTGCCCGTCTGCAACGGCGGCCTGCTGGCCGGCGTCGCGGTGGCGGCCAAGGCCGCCGACCCCGCGATCACCGTGATCGGCGTCGAGCCCGAGCTCGCCGCCGACGGCGCGGCCAGCTTCCGCAGCGGCAGCCGTACGGCCTGGCCGGTGGAGCTGACCTACCGCACCCGGGCCGACGGGTTGCGCGGCCCCGTCCTCGGCGAACTGGCCTGGGAGCACATCCGGCGGCACGTCGACGACATGCTGACCGTTCGCGAGGACGACATCGACACCGCCGCCGACCTGCTGTGGCACCGGCTGGGCGAGCGGGCCGAGCCCAGCGGGGCCGTGACCACCGCCGCCTACCTGGCCCATCAGGCGCTTCTGCCCGAGGGGCCGGTCGTGGCGATCATCTCCGGCGGCAACGTGGCGCCCGCCCTCCAGCCGGCGGCCCGGCAGGCGGAGTGACACCCGCCCTCGCGTCCCATGACGGCTGCGGTCCCATGGGACGCGAGGGCGGGACGGCCGCTACGCCTCTTCGGAGACCCCCAGGTACATCACGCTCGGGTGCGCGGGGTTGAAGGCGATCGAGGTGACCCGGTCGTAGGCGTTGTGGTTGACGGTGACGCGGTCCTTGCGGGACTCGTACTTGTAGATGTCCGTGCCGATCGCCGACCATCCGGTCCCGAAGTCGAAGTAGAGGACGTCCGCGTCCTTCGGGTGCGGGGCGAGCAGCGGCCCGTTGGGGATCGTCACCACCGCGTCCTGGTCCACGGCGGGGGTGAAGTTCCGGCCGCCGTCGTCCGAGCGGTAGATGTGCCGGCCGCCGGACGGCACGCCGGCGTCCAGCTCCGCCAGGTTGAGCCCCATCGCCCACACGACGTTCCCGGCGGCCGGGGAGATCGCGGCGCTGAACACGTTGACCCGCTCGCCGTCCCCGGCCAGCCCCGCGGCCGAGGTCCAGGTGCGGCCGCCGTCGAAGGTGACGCGAGCGCCGGTGTCGGAGGCGCCGAGCACCACGTGGTCCAGGTCCTGCGGGTCGAACACCGCCGTGTAGGACATGCGGGTGTCGCTGGGTGACCAGGCCGGCACCCCGACGGGCTGCCAGGTGCGCCCGCCGTCCCGCGACTCGTGCAGCTGGCCCTGCAGGTCGGACGCCCGCAGGCGGTCGCCGTCGCCCCGGTCCACGCCGATCCCGATCAGGTCGCCGCCCGGCCCGCTGAGCGGCGTGACGCCCTCGGGCGTGGCGAGCGCCAGGTTGCCGTCGCGGTCCCAGGCGTAGGCGCGACCGCCCCGGGCGGCGACCAGCTCGATGTAGGAGCCCTTGACCTCGCCGGCCACGTTCCAGGTGCAACCCGCGTCCTTGGAGGCCAGCAACTGCCGGTTGGACATGGCCAGCAACTGGTTCGGCCGGTCGAGCGCGACCAGCCCGGTGGTGTAGACGACCGGGCCGAGCACCTTGCTGGTGGACGCGATCTTCTTGCCGTCGTTCCACGCGTACGTCACGGAGCCGTCACCGGCGACCGTCTGGCAGACCGGCCGGCTCCAGCCCGAGCCGTCGAAACCCTCACTGGAGGTCCTCGCCATGGCGGGCGTGGCGGCGGACAAGACCGTCAGCGCGGTCGCGAGCCCGATGGTGAACGCCTTCTTCAACACTGCCTCCCCGACAGGAATCTGGTACGCGTTCGTTCCTATCGGTGAATTCGATGCTCAGGCTAGGTCTGCCCGCGGCTGGTTCACGCCATGGCAGGTATCTGACACACTGTTCGATCATGAACGCGGATGACAACGCCCTCGCCGCCGTCGGCGTGGACGCCGAGGACGAGCAGATCTACCGCACCCTGCTGCGCCGGCCGCGCACCACGCTGCCCGAGCTGGCCACGCACACCGGCCGCAGCACCGTGGCCCTGCGCCGGGCGTGCTCCCGGCTGGAGGCGCTGGGCCTGGTCAGCCGCATGGCCGGCCGCCCCGTCCGGTACGTGCCGACCAGGCCCGACGTGGCGGTGGCCGCCCTCATCTCCCGCCGCGAGGAGGGGCTGGCCCAGGCCAGGCTGGCCGCGCTCGCGCTGCTGGCCGAGACGCCGCGGACGGAGAACCTGGCCCCCGAGGAGCTGGTCGAGGTCGTCCAGGGGCAGGCGGCCGTGGTGCAGCGGTTCACCCAGTTGCAGCAGACCGCGACCGAGGAGCTCCTGGTGCTCGACCGGCCCCCGTACGCCCAGGACCCCTCCCAGCAGAACGCCCCCGAGATGGAACGCCTCGCGCACGGCCTCGTGGTGCGCGGCATCTACGACGCCTCGGCCCTGGAGATCCCCGGCAAGCTCCGTCTCGCCCAGGAGTCGGCGGCGGCCGGGGAGCAGGCCAGGGTGAGCCCCGAGGTGCCCATGAAGCTGGCCATCGCCGACCGCAGGACCGCCATCCTGCCGCTGAACGCCGACGCCTCGGCCCACTCCGGCAGCGCGGTCATCGTGCACTCCTCGTCGCTGCTCGACGCGCTGGTCACCCTGTTCGAGGTCCTGTGGCGGACGGCGCTGCCGCTCCCGCTCTACGACGCGCGCTCCCGCCCGGCGGACCTGCCGGACCCCGAGCTGTTCACGCTGCTCGCGGCCGGGCTCAAGGACGAGGCGGTCGCCCGCCAGCTCGGGGTGAGCCTGCGCACGGTGCACCGCCGGGTCAGCGAGCTGATGGACCGGCTCGGCGCCCGTACCCGCTTCCAGGCCGGCCTGCTCGCGGCGCGCCGCGGCTGGTGCGACGTGGACGCCTGACCGCCGTCCCGCCGACGCGAAATCGTTTGCGCCGACGCGGTCCGGACGGATAGGAAGCTCGGGTGCTGAAGGGGAGCAAGGTCGGGCTCCGGGCCCGCCACGAGGACGACATCCCGATCCTGCGGGCCGAGCTCTACGACGACCCGGTCTACTCCTCGCGGGCCGGGAACCGTCCGTGGCGGCCGGTCGCGCCCGGCACGAAGGACCCGCGGCTCGTGGTGGACGACACCGACGTGGTCGCGGTGCTGTGCCACTACGGCTTCGTCCTGCGCGGCCTGCATCGGCTGCAGATCGAGACGCTGGCGGACAACGTCGCGATGTTGCGCGCGGCCGGGCGCAACGGGTTCGTCCGCGAGGGCGTGCTGCGCTCCTCCGCCTGGGTGATGGGCGAGTTCCTGGACCAGGTGCTGCTCGGGCTCCTGGCCGAGGAGTGGAAGCCGGCCTCGTGAAGCCAGGCGGGGTCCCGGTCTCGGTGACCGGCCGATTGTCCGGCAGCCCCCGCGCCGGTCCGGACGAATCGGCACGACCCGGGCCGCACGCGGCCTTGTAGCATCGGGGCATGATCTTCACAGCGAGCGCCGCCGACGTCGCCGTCGTCCTGGGGCCGGGCGGTCCGGTGGGCACGGCCTGGCTGCTCGGTCTGGCGGCGGGCCTGCGCGCGGCGGGCGTGGAGCTCGCGGACGCCGACCTGCTCGTCGGCACCTCGGCGGGCGCGATCACCGCCGCCGCCCTGGCCACCGGACGAGACCTGGACGAGCTCGCCGACCTGCCGCCCGCGCCTCCGGGCCGGCGGGCCGGGGACCCGACCGTGATGCCCCGCGTCCTGCAGATCCTCAACGCGCCCGGCGCCGACCCGCGGGAGGCGCTGCGCCAGGCCGGCGCGCTCGCCCTGGAGGCCGACGCGCTGCCGGAGGAAGACCACCTGACCGCCATGCGACGGCTCGTCGGCACCGGCCCCTGGCCCGCCCGCCCGCTGCTGATCACCGCCGTGGACGCCGTCAGCGGCGAGCCGGTGGTCTGGGGCGGCGACAGCGGCGTCCCGCTGCACGCCGCCGTCGCCGCCAGCAGCGCCGCGCCCGGCCACGCCGTCCCGATCACCGTCGGCGCCCGCCGGTACATGGACGGTGCGCTCGGCGGCGGGTCCAACGCGCACCTCGCCGCGGGCGCGGGCGCGATCGTCCTGGTCGAGCCGCTCGGGCACCTGTTCCCGGGCCCGGAGGTCGAGCGGGGCGTGCGGATCGTGCCCGACCGGGCGGCGCTGGAGGCGTTCGGCCCGGACCTCGGCGACCGGAGCCGGTGGGGGCGGGTCTACCTGGAGGGACGCCGCCAGTCCGCCGGGGTCGCCGACCTGGTCGGGCCGTACCTGCGGGGCCGCTCCGCCCCGGCCTGAACCGGGGCGTGCCCGGCGCGCAGCGGATCGGGGCGGGCGCGCGTTCCCTATGCATGAATGTTGAGATCGTCGCCCGCGCGTCCCCGCCGCCGGCCGGCGCCGCCGACGCGGTGGTGGCCGGTTTGTACCGGGAGCACCGGCTCGCCCTCGTCCGCCTGGCCCTGCTGCTCGTGGGCGATCGGGAGAGCGCGGAGGACGTCGTCCAGGACGTCTTCTCCAGGTTGCACGGCAAGAGCCCGGCAACCCTCACCCTGCCGTACGTGCGGGTCTGCGTGCTGAACGCCGCACGCTCGCTGCTGCGCAGGCGGAGTGTCGCCGCCCGGGCGTTCCTGCGGCGGCGGGAGGACCCGGTGGACTCGGCCGAGACGACCGCGCTCCTGGGCGAGGCGCGGCAGGAGATGCTGGCGGCGCTCAGCCGCCTGCCCGCACGGCAGCGCGAGGTTCTCGTCCTGCGTTACTACCTCGACCTGTCCGACGCCGACATCGCCGAGGCGACGCGCCTGCGGCAGAGCACGGTACGGTCCACCGCCTCCAGAGCCCTGGAGCGGCTTGAGCGCGAGCTGGGAGGCCGAGCATGACCACGATCGAGGACCGGCTCAGGGACGCGATGGCGGCCAGGGCCGAGACCGTACAGGACGACGGGCTGCCGAGGGCCGCGCCGTCGCCGTGCCGAAGGCGGGTGGCGGCCCGCTGGTGGTGGGCGCCGGTGGCGGTGGCGACCGCGACCGCCGCCGTGGTGAGCGTCACCGTCCTGGGGACCCGGACGATCGGCTCCGCGCCGCCGTCCGCCGCGGCCCCGCCGGCGGCGGCCGCCGGCCGCCTGTCGCCGCCGGTCCGGCAGGTGTGGCCGGGCGCGGTGCACGAGATCCCGGTGACGGGCCCCGGCGGCCGGGTCTTCTTGCCGGACGTGTTCGTCGCCGACCGGGTGGTGGCCGGCCGGGGGCTCACCGGCAACCGGCTCGACGGCATCTGGTCGTACGACCTCGACAAGCGCGCGTTCACCCAGGTCGCGCAGTTGCAGGACGTCAAGGTCGCGAACGAGCCGCTGGTCTTCGGCGACGGCTACCTGGTGTGGTCGGCCGTCCGGGACGACCGGTCGGAGATCTGGGCGGTGCCCGTCGCCGGGGGCGTGCCGCAGCGGATCGCGGCGCTGAGGGCCGTGCTGTCCAGCGACAACTCCTACAGCGGGATCAGGAAGCTGGCCGTCGCGGGCGGCATGGCCGTGTGGTCGCCCCCCGACGGCGGCGTCTACCGGGCCCCGCTCAAGGGCGGGAACGTGTCCCTGATCGCTGGGACGAAGGGCTACTACCTGGTCGAGTGGCCGTGGGCCGGATGGCCGGTGCGCGACCCGGGGGTCGACCATCCCGTCGCCCGGCCGCTGGAGCACCTGAAGAACGTGCTCACCGGCCGGTCCAGGAACGCGGTCGCGGCCAGGAAGCGCTCGTCGTGGACCGACTGCGGCCCGGTGTGGTGCATCAATGTGACGACGGCCTGGCGGCGCGACGGGACGGACCGCCGCGACCTGCCGGGGAACGCCTCGACAACGCTCATCTCCGGCCGCTTCGTCCTGCTCCACCAGGGGGACGCGGGCGGCGGCCGCTCCCTGGCCCTGCACGACGTCGCCGCCGGGCGCACCGGCCTGCTCTTCCCCGTGCCGACGCGCCGGGGCGAGAAGGCCCCGCCCACGCTGCACACCCAGGAGGACGTGGTCTGGTTCCGGACGGCGCAGGACACCCAGGTGGTGATCGACCTGAAGGCGGCCGGCCGCTGAGGGTGGGCGGCGGCCCGGGAATCGTCCGGCCGGACAGGCATAGCGGGAGTGCCCCGCGCGCGTCTCAGGGGTGTCATTCACACGTTTGGAGGTGGTCGTGGACCCTGCGGACGAGCAAGGCTTCCGCGAGTTCGTCTCTGCGCGCTCGCCTGCCCTGATGCGGCTCGGCTTCATGCTCAGCGGCGGCGACCAGCACGCGGCGGAGGATCTCGTGCAGGCGGCGCTGGCCAAGCTGGCGGCCAGGTGGCGGCAGGTGGACGCCCCCGAGGCGTACGTCCGGCAGATCATGTACCGGCAGCAGGTGAACTGGTGGCGCGCGATCGGGCGGCGCGGCGAGGTGGTCCAGGCGGAGCTGCCCGACCGGCCGGGGGCCGACGGCACGCACCAGAGCGACCTGCGCATGGTGCTGCGCGCCGCCCTGGCCCGGCTCACCCCGAGGCAGCGCGCCGTGCTGGTGCTGCGCTACTTCGAGGACCTGCCGGAGGACCGGATCGCCGCCCTGTTGTCCTGCTCGGTCGGCACGGTGCGGAGCACCACGTTCCGGTCGCTCGCCCGGCTGCGGCAGATCGCCCCGGAACTGGCTGCGGAACTGGAGGTCACCACATGAACCGGCTGCTTCGCGACACCATGGAGGAGTGGGCCGACGAGGTGCGGCTGCCGCACGACCTGGCCGACCGGGCGCTACGGCGGCATGCCCGGCCGCCGGTCATGGCGGTGGCACTGGCCGCCGGGCTGGCCGTCGTCGTGGCGGTGCTGGCCGTCGGGCTGCACGGCCGGAGCACGACCGTACGCCCGGCGAACGGGGTCACCGTGCCCGTCCGCCCCTCGGTGACGTCCACGGACGTGCGTGCCGACGTCGAGAACGCGCCGCCGAAGAAGTTCGTGGCGGCGGGGGACGTGGCCGTCTCCGCCTACTTCACCACCTGGCTGGAGAAGACGCCCGGCGGCGGCGAGCGCGTGCGGCGCACCTGGCACCTGTACGACCCCCGCTCCGACGGCTACGAGAAGACGCCGTGGGCCTGGCTGGACGTGGCGCCGGGGCTCCAGCTCGCCGCGGTGCTCCAGGGGGAGCGGATCGGCAGGCGGGTGGGGATCGTCGACATGAACACCCGGCAGGCCCTGGCCTGGATCGACCTGGAGCACGACGTCGGCTCGCTGGTCTGGTCGCCGGACGGCACCAGGGTGCTGGCCACGGCGTACTCGCAGTACCCGGAGCGGAGCCGCAAGCAGATGGACAAGAACTCCTACACCGTCGAGGAGTTCGTCCAGCCCCGGATCGGCTACTACGTCATCGACGTGGCCACCGGCCAGGCCGCCTACCACCCGCTGCCGTCGCTGGACCGCGACGACAACCCCGGGAACATGAACGCGCGCCAGGACCTCGGCTGGAGCCTGGACGGGTCCATGCTCTGGGAGCCCACCGACACCATGCCCGACAGGTTGTGGCTCGGTCTCGACGGCGCCCGCCGCGACGGCCCGGCCGGCGACCGGTACATCGACTACTCGGGCTGGTCGAAGGTCTCGCCCGACGGCAGGCTGGTGCTGGACCGCGACCTGCCGCCGTCGGTGCCGGGCCGGCAGCTGGTGCTGCAGCACCTGGCCTGGGCCGACAACGAGAACGTGGTGGTGCTGGGCTGCGCGGGCGCGTGCAAGAACGAGTTCGACAACGGCCTGGCGCTGGCGAGCGCCGACGGTGAGCGGATGATCCAGCTCACCGGCAGCCGCGACCGCGGCGGCGACGAGACCTGGCAGTGGGTGCTCACCCGCCGGAACTAGCTCCGTCGTCGGCCCCGAGCCCCGTACCCACTCGGGCACGGGGCTTTCCCGTGCCGCTTGCCAGCCACTGAACATGTGTTTAGTCTACTGAACATGTGTTCAGACCTGACCGCTCAGGCCAAGATCCGCAACGCGGCCATCGCGCACTTCGCCCGTGACGGCTTCGCCAGGACCAACCTGCGCGCCGTGGCCGCGACCGCCGGGGTGAGCCCCGCCCTGGTCATCCACCACTTCGGCAGCAAGGAGAAGCTCCGGAGCGCCTGCGACGACCACGTGCTCGGCATCCTGGTCCGGCGCGCCGGCCGCGCCCGCCCGAGCGGCATGCAGGACCTCTTCCGCGAGTACCTGTCCAACCCGGAGGAGTACCGCCTCCAGGTGCGGTACATGCTGCGCGCGATCGAGGAGGACACACCCGCCGCGGCCACGTTCGTCGAGACGCTGGTGGAGGAGTCGGAGCAGGTCCTGCGGGCCGGGATCGCCGACGGCTCGATGCGGCCGTCCTCCGACGTGCGGGCGCTGGCGGTGCTGACCGTGCTCAACA
>NZ_JBFAOM010000092.1:0-11813 GCF_040675235.1 Nonomuraea sp. NPDC049637 | reverse complement strand
CAGGCGTTCGCGGTCGGCGGGCGTCCTGGCCAGGTGCCACAGGGACGCGCCGATCGCACTCCAGGTCGTGTCGATGCCGGCGATCAGCAGCAGCGCGATCGTGCCCGCCACGTGCCCGGCCTCCAGCTTGTGGCCGTACAGCTCGGCCTCGACGAGGTACGTCGTGAGGTCGTCGCGCGGGTGCTCCACGTGGTCGCGGATCTGGTCCAGCAGGTAGTCGAAGAGCCGTCCCATGTTGGCGGTCCGCTGCTCGGGCGGCAGGTTGACGCCTTCCAGGGCGTTCTCGATGAACTCGCGGAAGCGCGGGCCGTCCTCGGGCGGGAAGCCCAGCATGTCGGCGATCACCCGCATCGGGATGTGCTGGGCGTAGTCGCGGGCGGCGTCCACGACGTCCTGGCCCTCCAGGCCGTCGATCAGCTCGTGGCACAACGCCCGCGTCGACTCCTCCCGCCTGGCGACCGCCGTCTTGGTGAAGGCCGGCAGCAGCAGCTTGCGGGCGTCGTGGTGGAAGGGCGGGTCGGACGAGATCGGCGGCGTGCCGCCCACCGGCGCGCTCTCCCGCGGCGGCCGGAAGTTGCTCATGATGATCGAGCGTGAGGAGAACCGCTCGGTGTCGTAGGCGACGGCCGCGACGTCCTCGTAGCGGGTGGGCAGCCAGCCGCCGCCGAACCGGTCGGTGTGCGCGATCGGGCAACGTTGCCGCAGGTCGTCCTGGATGGGGTACGGGTCGGCGGCCCACTCCGGCTCCAGGTGGGAGAAGTCGGTGGCCCAGTCCGAGACCGGGCCGGTGACGATCTCGCTGCGGGTGCCGACGACCTCGTCGTCGCCGGGCTCTGCGAAGTTCTTGACGAACCGCTCGTCCACACTCATGTCACGCCTCCCCGAGCAGGTCGATGGCCCGCTCCGGGCAGTTGGAGACGGCCAGCCGCGCGGTGCGCTCCTGGCCGGGCGGCGCCTGGCCGTCGCCGAGGACCGTTCCGTAACCTTCGTCGTCCTCGCCGAACAGGTCGGGGGCGAGGTCGTAGCAGCGGCCATGTCCCTGGCAGCGCTCGGGGTCGATCTGTACTCTCACGGCGTTCCTTCGGGCGGTGGGGCGGGGGAGAGGGCGGCGACGACGCGGATGAGCAGCCTGGCCCACTCCTCCTCGTCCACCTGGTGGGGGTCGGGGGCGATGAGCGCGCTGCCCATCGCGAGCAGGAGGCAGAAATGGGCGATCGCCTCCGGTGACAGCGCGTGGTCCAGCTCGCCGCCGTCCTGGCCGGCGCGGACCAGGCCGGCCAGCCAGTGGGCGCGCTCGCCGACGTAGTCGCGCATGGGCAGGGCCACGTCCTCGTCGCGGCGGGCGGCGGCCAGCGCCTCAACGACGAGGTCGCCGCCGGCGTCCAGGGGGCGGGGGAGCCGGCGGCCGACGGCGACGAGCAGGTCGGCGACCGGCCGGTCGGGGCCGTCGGCGAACAGGCCGTCCATCAGCCGCCGCCCGTGCGCGCCCAGCGCTGCCACGAGCAGGCCGGCCTTGGAGCCGAAGTGGGCGTACAGGGCGCCGTTGCTCACCCCGGCGGCGGCGGCGATGTCGGCGACGCGCGTGCCGTCGTAGCCGCGCCTGGCGAAGACGTCCGCGGCGGCGCGCAGCAGGCGTTCCCGCGTCTCGGCGGCGGTGACGCCGGCGATCCGTCCCATGGACGAATTAAAAGATCGTTCATTTCATCCGTCAAGAGCGGCTGCCTATCCCGTGATCGGCGCCTTCACCACCAGCACCTCCTCTCCCGCCGGGCCGCTCAGCCGGACCGACAGCTCCCACACCCCGGCCATCGGGAACAACTCGCCCTCGGCCACGTAACGGCCCGGCTGCCGCGGGTCGGCGACGATCTCCGGGGTGGCGTGGCCCATGCCGGGCATCACCGTGGACAGCGCCACCGTGTGCGGGTCGCCGGAGGTCACCCGCACCTCGGCCGTGACGCGGCCCGTCGTCGGCCTCGGGACCACGACGGTGACGGCGTACCGTTCGCCGGTGCTGGTGAGGGTGAGCGGGCCGGGCGCCGGGCCGCGCACGTACAGGAACACCGCCAGGGCCGCCGCGAGCAGGGCGGCGACGGCCAGGATCCGCTTCATCCGAGGGCCTCCGCGACCTCGACGGTGAAGGGCACGGTCACGATCCGATCGGCGGCCGCGTACTGCGCCCAGGCCAGGTAGCGGCCCGGCGCCGGGAAGCTGAACGTGAAGCGCAGCCGGGGCGCGGGGGCGCCCATCTCGTGCACGTGGCCGAGGAACCCGCCGTCCTGGCTGCGCACGATCAGGTGCCCCGACATGCCCAGCCACTGCCGCGGCGTGACCCCGAGAGCCACCTCGATCGCCGCCGGACGCCCCGCGACCGGCACGGACGGCCGCACCACCGGCGTGCCCCCCGCCGCGGGCGGCGCCGGCGGCGGAGCGGCCACCGCGGGCCCGGCGACCCGGAACTCGCCGCCGAGCAGCTGGCCGCCGGAGTCCTCGCGTTCCAGCTCCGCGTAGGCCAGGAACCGGCCAGGCCGGTCGGCGCGCAGCCGGACCTCCAGCCGTCCGGGCGCGGTGCGCAGCGGGTGCAGGTGCCGGAACCAGGCGCCGTCCTCGCTGGTGACCACCAGGTGGGCGAGCGCCTCGTGGTGCAGGACGAGGTCGTCCACCGGATGCCCGGTCGAGCCGTCGGTGAGGTCCAGGCGCAGCGTGAACTCCGCGCCGGCCGCCGGACGGGCCGGGACGGTCGTCACCCGTCCCTGCGCGAAGGGCCGTCCGAGAGCCGTCGTGTTCACCGCCGGGGCGGCGCCGTCCGGCGGCGGGGGCGGCAACGCGGGCTCGAACACCACGACCATCGCGGCCACCGTCACCGCGGCCGCCGCGCCACCGGCCAGCAGCATCGCCGGCGTCCTGCGCGACAGCGCGCCGGTGAGCAGGCCGCCCACCAGCAGCAGCCCGGCCACCAGCAGGCCGCCGTAGATCAGGAACTCGCCGGCGGAGCCGCGGTCCACCAGGACGCGGAACGGCAGCACGGCGACCTCGTCGCCCGCCGTCAGCCTGAGCTCGTGCGGCCCGGTGCGCTCGACCGTGATCTTGACGTACCGGGGAGTGGCGGACGGCTGCGCGGTGGCCGTCGCCCTGCGGCCGTCCTCGACCGAGCGCACCTCCAGGCCGATCGGCGGCCCGGTCGCCGGCTCGTAGGCGATCACGCCGATCAGCAGCGGCCCGGGCACCCGCGACGTGCCCTTGATCACGACCGTGAGCTCGGCGCCGGCGATGGTCTGGGCGAAGCGCAGGTCCGCGCCGGCCGTGACGTTGTGGGCCGCGGCCGGGGCGGCGCCCGCGAGCAGGAGTACGGCGACGAGACACAGGACCCGGAGCGGCCGGATCATGCCCGTCCGGCGTCGGCCGCGTCCGCGGGGAGCGCGTTCGGCAGGAACAGCGCCCCGAGCGCCAGGCCGATCAGCCCGGCCACCACCGGCGCGCCGGTCCACAGCTCGGGCACCGCGGGCAGCGTGCCCACGGCCGCCGAGGCGACCCCGATGTAGAGCGACCAGGTGACGAAGGCCGACAGCCCGGCGAAGGCCCAGTAGGCGCCCCGCCGCGCGCCGGACGGGCGCAGCAGGCGGATCAGCACGTCGCTCGCCAGGCCCGCGGCGACGAACGTGAGCAGGGTCGGCGCGTTCTCGAACGCCGTCTGCGCGCCGGGCATCAGGACGGCGATCGTGTACATGACGGTCACCGCGCCGAACGGCAGGTTCCAGCGCCGGGCCACCAGCAGCACCGGGGCCAGCAGGACGACGTTGCTGATGACCATGGAGGTGGCCAGATGCTCGGCGCCGGGCCCGTCCACGCTGGAGAACGCCTCGACGACGCGCGCGGACCGGTACTGCAGGGCGTCGCCGTACGACAGGAACAGCGACACCAGCGTGGCCGCGAACGCGAGCCCGGCCAGCGCCGGGAACAGCCGCCCGAGCGAGGGCCGGACGCCGACGTCGGGGGCGTTCCAGGCCGAGCGCAGCGGCGTGGTGATGATGAGCAGCATGGTCACGATCAGCCCCAGGTGCGAGGGGCTGAACAGGATGTCGACGCTCGTCTCGATGCCGAGCACGGTGTGCCAGGTCATGTCGGCCAGCCCGAAGAGCGCGAACGCCGGGATGGCGACCAGCCCGGCCAGATAACCCTGGGGAACGGCCGCGACCCCCTGCCGGCCGAGCCGCACGTTGCGGAACACCTGCCAGATGATCCAGCCGGACACCGCCGCGAACCCGGAGTAGAACGCCGCGTGCCACGGCGTGAAGAACGTCTCCAGGTCGCTGCGGTTGGTGTGCGCCCAGGCGTCGATCATCAACCCGACGCCGAACCAGACCCCCAGCAGCGCGGTGACGAGATCCGCCCGGAGCGGCACCCATCCGCGCGGCTCCCCGGAGTCCGCAAGTAATCGTCGTACGCCCGCGTTGGCCTCTGCCACTTCGCGTCTCCCTTCTTCCATGATCGAATACTTCCAGAAGCCGCGAAGTGGCGGAAAGCCCAAGATCACTGTCGCCGAGCGGCCCGGGCCGACGCCCGTGGCCGCCAGTCTCGCCGACGGCCGCCGCGGGTGCGCGGCGGCCGGGGCCTCACGCCGGAGCCGGGCGCTGCCTGGCCACCACCAGGTGCAGCCCGTGGGGCAGCGGCTCGGTGCGGGCGACGTGCAGCCCCGCCGCCCCCAGCAGGCTCTCGACCTCGGTCAGCGTGCGTTCCTGGCCGCCACTGAACAACGTGAGCATCTTCATGTCCAGCGCGACCGCCGACGTGGGCGAGCGGTGCGGGTCGTCGTCGAGGACGGCGTCCACGATCCACAACTCGGCGCGGCCGTCCATCAGGGACGCCAGCCGCGCCAGCAGCTTGGCGGCCTGCTCGTCGGGATAGTTGTGCAGGATGTTGCCCAGCAGGTAGAGGCCCGCCCGGGGCAGCGGGTCGGTGAACATGTCGCCCTCGGCCACCGTGATGCCCGCCCGCCCGTCCAGGTGACGGCGGGCCTGCGCGGCCACCTCGGGCAGCTCGAACAGCACGCCGCGCAGCCGCGGACGGGCCGCCAGGATCGTGGCCAGGACGATGCCGGTGCCGCCGCCGATGTCGGCGACCGTGTCCACGCCGGTCACGTCCTGCTCGGCGAGCGCGCGGGCCACGGTGACGCTGCGGGTGGCCATGAACTCGTTGAACAGGGCGCCGGCCGCGGGCCGGGCGCCCAGCCAGGCGTAGGGGGAGTCCACCTGGTGCAGCTCCAGCGCGGCGGGCGCGCCCCTGATGATCGTCCGGTGCAGCAGGTCGGCCGAGTCGCGCCACAGCTCCTCGCCCCACATCAGCGCGGCGGGGGCCAGCGAGTCGTCCCGGCCGCTGGTGAGCAGGTCGCCCTCGCCGGTGAGCAGGTAGCGGCCGCGGGCGTCCCGCTCGACCAGCCGCAGGTGCTCCAGCGCCCGCATCAGGCGGCCGAGCAGCATCTCGTCGGGACGGCCGGCGCCGCCCGCGGAGATCTCGTCGGCCAGCTCGTGCACGGCGCACGGCCCGGCCGCCAGCAGGTCGAAGACCGACAGCCGCAGGGCGGCCCGGACGGCGGCGTACAGGATGAAGTCGTCGATCAGGCGCAGCACCCGCGCCCGCTCCGGCGTCTCGCTCATGGGTTCCCCTTCCCCGACTCCCAGGCCGGACGGACGATCATGCTCTCCACCCGCAGCGGCGCGGGCAGGTAACGGAACCTCACCATGGTGTCCACCACCGACTGCAGCCCTTCGGGCTCCAGCGCGGCGGGGAACGAGCCGAGCGTGATCGTCGGCAGCACCTCACGCGGGATCTTCGTGTACGTGCCCAGCACCCCAGTGACCAGCCTGCGGTCCCGGGCGTCGAGCTGGGCGTGCGCCATGGCCCGCTGGAACCCGGCGACCGCCCGGGGGTGCGCGGCCGCGTACGCGGCGGTCGTGGCCCACCCCGCGATCGGCCACCCGGCGGGGACGTTCGCCATGGCGTCGCCCAGCGACCGGCCGCCCTGCCGGCGGTAGGCGGTGATGAACGGCTCGGTCATCCACGCCACGTCCACCGCGTGCGCGGCCAGCGCGGCCGGCATGTCGGGCAGCGGGATCTCCTTGAACGCGACGTCGTCCGCGGGCACCCCGGCCGCGGCGAGCACGGTCTCGGCGCTCAGCGTGCCGACCGAGCGCAGCGTGGCCACCGCGACGCTCTTCTTCGCGCCGCCGGAGCGCCGCAGGTCGCGCGCGTTTCTGATCGGGCTGCCGGGCGCCACGAAGAGCTGGAACGCGCCCGGCGCGGCGTGGTAGGCGTCGGCGACCAGCTTCAGCCGCCCCGGCTCGCGCCGCTGGTACAGGAACGCCGTCACGTAGTTGACCAGCCCGAACTCCAGGGCGCCGCCCTTCATCCGGTCGATCGCCGGGCCGCCGCCCTGCACGGTCACCGGCTCGGCCGACAACCCCTCGGCCGCGAAGTAGCCGCGGTCGCGGGCCAGGTAGACCAGCGCGCTGTCGGGGATCGGGATGACGCCGATCCTGATCTTCTCCGGCGGCGCGCCGGAACCGGCCGTCCGCGGGCCGCCGGGCGCGGCCCCGCCGCAGGCCGCGACCAGGACGGCCAGGGCGGCGAGCAGGAACGGCAGTAGGGGACGTAATCGTCTCACGGTTCTCCCTTCGAGGTCCGCCGCCGGCCCTCGCTCCCGCTGGCGGCCTGAACACAGGTCGGAACCAACGCCCTTGAGTGCACCATCGGGAGGCCCGCCTTGCAACGCCCGGTCAGAATGGGAAGGCCGCCGTGTCAGAACGCCCGTCCTTCGCGGTCCGGACGGATGAGAAGATCGAGAGTGCTCCGAATCGCAGAAGCAGTACTCGCGAGATTACCGGCGCCGCTGCAGGCGCTCGTGCTGAGGCACCGTGAACTGCTGAAGTTCGCGGTGGTCGGCGGGGCGACGTTCGTGGTGGACAACGCGGTGTTCTACGGGCTGAAGCTGACCGTCCTGGAACCGAAGCCGGTGACCGCGAAGATCATTGCGGTGCTCGTGGCGACGATCGTGTCCTACGTGCTCAACCGCGAGTGGTCGTTCCGGCTCAGGGGCGGTCGCGAGCGCCGCCACGAGGCGGGGCTGTTCTTCCTGGTCAGCGGCATCGGCCTGGTGCTCAGCTCGGCGCCGCTGTGGATCTCCCGGTACGTGTTCCGCCTGGAGGTCCCCGACGTGAGCGTGGCCGCCCAGGAGATCGCCGACTTCGTGAGCGCGCAGCTCGTCGGCACGCTGGTCGCCATGGTGTTCCGCTTCTGGGCGCTGCGGAAGTGGGTCTTCCCCGACGAGAAGACCCACTCCGCCGGCGTGCGGCCGGTTGCCGTCCCCCGGTACCACGGACGCCGCACCCTGCCGGTGGCCAAGCGCAAGCCCCGCAGGTCCGGCGTCCGGCAGGGGCAGCGGTAGGGGCAGCGGTAGGGTCAGCGGTAGGCGGCGGCCTGGAGGGTGTAGAGCTCGGCGTAGAGGCCGTTGAGCGCCATCAGCGCCTGATGGTCGCCCTGCTCGGTGACCTTGCCGTGGTCGAGGACGTAGATCCGGTCGGCGTAGCGCACGCTGGCCAGCCGGTGGGTGATGAGCAGCACCGTGCGGCCCTCGGAGTGGTCGCGGATGCGCTCGAACAGGGCGTGCTCGGCGCGGGCGTCGAGGGCCGCCGTGGGCTCGTCGCAGATGAGCAGGTCGGCGTCCCGGTGGAAGCCCCTGGCCACCGCGATGCGCTGCCACTGGCCGCCGGACAGCTCGCAGCCGTCCTTGAAGCGGCGGTCGAGCAGCGTGCGGTAGCCGTGCGGCAGGCCGGCGACCACCTCGTCGGCCCCGGCGACCGAGGCGGCCGCGACCAGGGCGGGCTCGCCCTTGTCGGTGCCCATGGTGATGTTGTAGCGGGCGGTGAGCGGCCAGCGGGTGTGGTCCTGGGCGATGACGGCCGTGCGCAGGCGCAGGTCGTCGGGGGACACGTCGGCCAGGTCGACGTCGTCCCAGGAGACGGTGCCGGTGTCGGGCTCGTACAGGCCGGAAAGGATCTTGGCCAGGGTGGTCTTGCCTGAGCCGTTCTCGCCCACGAACGCGATGACCTCGCCGCGCTTGATCTCGACCGTCACCCCGCGCAGCGCCGGCTGGTCGGCGCCCGGGTAGGTGAAGGTCACGTCGTCGGCCACGATGCGCTCGAACCCCTCGGGCACGGCCGCGGAGCGGGCGGCGGGCACGCGCCGCTCGGCGTCGGCGCAGAACTGGAGGAAGTCGGTGAAATAGAGGCCGTCCTCGTAGAGGCGGTTGGTGGCGTACAGGAGGTTGGCCAGCGAGGACTGGCCGGTCCTGATGGCCAGCACCGCGGTGCCCGCGACCGCGAGCGGGATCGCCGCCACGGCCAGCAGCACGCCCAGCGCGACGTAGACCAGGGCGGTGCCGAGGCCACCCAGTGCCTCGCCGACCAGGCCGGCCAAAGTCTGGCGTCTGGCCAGGGTGAGCAGCACCTCCTGCTCGGCCCTGGCGACGGCGTCGTACATGCGCAGCAGGAAGCCGCGCATGGTGAACGAGCGCACCTCGGCGGCGGGCTCGCGGTCGGCCAGCAGCTCGGCGATGATCCACTTGCGGCGGCGGGCGGGGATGAGGGAGTACATCGTCGAGTAGCGCATGCGGGCGCCGCGCACGGTGGCCCACGCGTCGGGCAGCACGGCCAGCAGCAGCAGCGGCAGCAGCACCGGGTGGAGCACCCCCAGCACGCCGGCCGCCGCCGCGATGCCGACGGCCGCCGTGACGACGTTGATGGCCGAGCTGACCACCGCGCTCGCCACGCTGACGCCGCGGATGTTGGCGCGTTCGAGGCTGTCGTGGAACTCCGGGTCGTCGTAGGCGACCAGCTCCACCTGGCTGGTCAGGCCGTAGAGGCGTTCCTCGGTGTGGCGGGAGATCTGCGGGGTCAGGCGCGACTGCGCCCAGCCCGCGCCGGCCTGCACCACCGTGCGCAGCACGGCGGCCGCGCCGACCAGGACGAGGCTGGGCAGGGCGGCCAGCACCCGGTCGGGGGTCGGGCCCTCGCTGAACAGGGCGCTCAGCACGCCGGTGGTGGCCAGCAGGCCGAAGGCGGTGAACAGGCCGCCGAGGAGGTTGAGCGCGATGGTGGCCACGGTGTCGCGGGGGCCGGCCCGCCAGGCCATGTGCATCGCCTGGCTCACGAGCGAGGGCAGGCGCCTGGCGATGGTCAGGAAGCCGACCTCGGCCATCTTGTCGTTGTGGGCGTACCAGTCGGAGACGGTGATCTCACCGAGTTCCAGAGGCTCATCGGGCATGCGCTGAGTGTGCGGACGGGCACCGACAGTTTCCGCCGCCTCGCGCGCCGCGGTGACAGGACGGTGGCCCGTGCGCCACCGGCCTGTCCACGGCCCGACAGACGGCCCGACAGACGGCCCGACAGACGGCCCGACAGACGGCCCGCCAGGCAAAGACGCGCGGGCGGCGGCGTGTCCCGGTCGCCCCGGCGGGCGCGGCACGATTTCATGTCCCCCGGTCACTCCACGTAACCAGAACGACACAGGGGGCGGAATGCGAAGAATCACGGGGTTCGCGGTCGCGTGCGCGGTCGCCATGAGCGTCACCCAGCCGGCTTGGGCGGCCCCGCGGGAGGAGGTCCGCATCACCCGTTATCTGGGGGAGCAGCGGCTGCCGTACCTGATGCAGTTCGACGGCACCACCGTCGGCGGGGTGTCGGGCATCGACCGCGACCCGCGCACCGGCGCCTGGTACCTGATCTCCGACGACCGCTGGCGCTACGGTCCCGCCCGCTTCTACACCGCCCGCCTGGACATCGACCGGGACTCCGGCGCGTTCACCGGCATCAGCCTGACCGGCGTCACCACGCTGACCAGGCAGGACGGCACCCCCTACCCCGGCTACGGCAAGCCCGGCTCGGCCGACCCCGAGTCCGTCAGGTACGACCGCTGGTCCGGCCGCCTGCTGTGGGGCGACGAGGGCGACCGCCCCGACGCCGGCCACCCCGACCTGCCGCTGGCCGCCTCCGGCGTGCGCGCCGCCGACCTCCAGGGCCGTCACCTGGGGGACCTGCGCCTGCCCGGCAACCTGCGCCTGACCACCACCGAGCACGGCCCGCGGCGCAACGCCGGTTTCGAGGGCCTGGCCGTCACCGCCCGCCGGATCACGGCGATGACCGAGGGCCCGCGGTACGAGGACGGCGAGCCGCCCACGGTCCGGCACGGCGCGCCCGCCCGGCTCACCGTGTGGGACCGGCGGGGCGTCCCGCGCGGCCAGTTCGTCTACCCGCTCGACGCGCTCCCGGCCGCGCCGGTGCCGCCCACCGGGGAGTCCGACAGCGGGGTCTCGGAGATCCTGCCCATCGACGACCACCGCTACCTGGCCCTGGAACGCTCCTGGATCGAGGGCGTCGACTACAAGGTCAAGCTGTACGAGATCGACCTGACGGGCGCGACCAACGTGCTCGACCGGGACGACCTCAGCGCGGGCTACCGGCCGGTCAGCAAGCGGCTGGTCTACGACCTGGGCGACTTCCGGCCGCCGGTGCAGAACCTGGAGGCCATGTCGTGGGGGCCGCGCCTGGCCACCGGGGAGTGCACGCTGGTGATCGGCTCGGACGACAACTTCAGCAGGAACGAGGTCAGCCAGTTCACGGCCTTCGCCGCCACGGGCTGCCCCTGACGCCCCGCCACCGGTCCGGGGGCGCGGAGGAAGGGCCCGCCCCGCCGCCGGCCCGGTCCCCGCGCCCGCGGGGACCGGCCCGGACCGAGGGTGGCGGATATATACGAATTGGAATATTTTTCCGGGAAAGCATCATGGCTACGCTCGACAGCCATGACTCTCCTGAAGCCCGCACGCCGGGCGGCCGCCGCTCTGGCGCTCGCGCTGGCCGCCGGGTTAACCGCGGCCGTCCCCGCGCACGCGCGCGAGGCGGCCCCGCCGTCCGCCGGCACCGTCCTGCGCGGGCTGGACCTCGACCGCGCCACCGTGCTCGACCTGCAACGCGCCATGGACCGCGGACGCTTCGACGCGGTGACGCTGACCCGCTTCTACCTCGACCGCATCCGCGCGGTGGACCCGCTGCTGCACGCGGTCGTCCAGATCAACCCAGGCGCGCCGGCCGAGGCCGAGCGCAGCGACCGGCGTCGCCGCCGGGGCGCGCACGGGCCGATGGAAGGCGTCCCGGTCCTGCTCAAGGACAACATCGACACCGCCGCGCCGCTGCGCACCACCGCCGGCTCGCAGGCGCTGCTCGGCGCCCGGCCGGCCGCGGAGGCGTTCATCGTCCAGCGGCTGCGCGCGGCCGGCGCGGTGATCCTGGGCAAGGCCAACCTGTCGGAATGGGCCAACTTCCGCTCCAGCCCGTCCTCCAGCGGGTGGAGCGCGATCGGCGGGCAGACCAACAACCCCTACGTCCTCGACCGCAACCCCTGCGGGTCGAGCAGCGGCTCGGCGGTCGCCGCCGCCGCCACCCTGGCCGCCGTCACCATCGGCACCGAGACCGACGGCTCGATCGTCTGCCCGGCCGGGATCAACGGCGTGGTCGGCATCAAGCCCACGATCGGGCTGGTCAGCCGGGCCGGCGTGGTGCCGATCTCGGCCCGGCAGGACACCGCGGGGCCGATCACCAGGAACCTCACCGACGCCGCCGCCGTGCTCTCGGCCATCCAGGGGCCGGACCCGCGCGACCCCGCGACCGTCCCGGGCGGCGACCGCGACTACCTCAAGGCCCTGCGTCCCGGCGCGCTGAACGGCGCCCGCGTCGGCGTGTGGCGCTCGGTCGCGGGCGACAACCAGG
>NZ_JBFAOM010000091.1:0-12431 GCF_040675235.1 Nonomuraea sp. NPDC049637 | reverse complement strand
CCGCCGCTTCTCCCAGGCCCAGGCCGGCGCACATGACGGCGCTCGCCCCCGCGTAACTCACCTTGCGGAACCGCATGGCTTTGCACCTCCATCACGCCGTCGGACAACGGATGAGACGGCCACACGACGGAGCGCGCGAAACACCTCGCGCCATCATTCCCCGAGGAGCAAAGGACCTGTGCCATCGAATGCTGACCTGATCGCAGCACCCGCCGAAGACCCGCACGACAACGACGCGCCACGCACTTGGCGCACGACCGAGGAAGTCGCAGCCATTCTCACCGTCGACCCGTCAACCCTCCGCCGCTGGCGCACGGCGAAGCCGCCCCAAGGACCTCCCTTCGTCCGGCTCACAACGCGCCTGACCCTCTACAACATCCACGACCTGCAGCAGTGGCTCGCCGGCCACCGCATCGACCCTGGCGAGGTGGACTGATGGCGTTCCGGCCCGAGCTGCCGCCGGTCGGCATCACCCTCACCTCCGATGTGGAAGTGCGCGCGGGCAGCAACGCATTCCGCGCTCGCGTGCGATGGTTCGATCCCGTCACCGGCAGTCGGCGTTCCAAGTCCGTAGCCCTGCCCACACAGGATGCGGCCACGAACTGGATCGCGGAGATGGAGAGCGCCGCACGCGGTGGTGTCGACCCGGGCATGGCGACCATGCCCCTCACCGAGTACGGAGAACGCGTCATGCACCTGGCTGTACGCGGCTTGGAGCCCAAGACGCTGGCTCCCTACATGGCCGGGTGGCGCAGGCGGGTGGTTCCTACCCTGGGGCACCTTCCGGTACGCATGATCACGAACGGAGCGGTCGACCGCGGCGTGCATGGCTGGATCGCCGACGAGTGCAGCCGCTCGACGGTCAAGAACAGCCTGGCCATCCTCGTACGCGTCATGGAGCAAGCCGTGCGCGACGGCATCATCGACCGCAACCCCGCCCGTGTGTCCGGCTGGCAACGCGAGTACAAGAGGGCCGAAGACGAACTGGACGACCCGCGCACGCTGGCGCTGCCGAACTGGGCGGCGCTGGAGCGGCTCTCCCACGCGCTCGTAGCACGTTCGGCCGACCACTTCCCGGGCTGGGGACAGGTCATCGTCTTCGCCGCCTGCACGGCCGCACGCATCGGTGAGGTCTCGGGGGTACGTGCGGGAGACATCGACACCCGCACGTGGACCTGGACGGTCCGCAGGCAGACCACGCCGAGCCCCGGTGGGCTGGCGGACAAGGGGACGAAGGGCAAGCGGGCCCGGCGAGTGCCGCTCATCGCCGAGGTCCGCGATCTGGTGCTCACGCGGTTGCAAGTCACCGGGAACGATCCAATGGCCCGCTTGTTCACGGGCCCTAGGGGCGGTCGCATCACGACGGCGGTACTGCGTCCCTGACGACCACGCAGCGCTATCTCCACCCGGATGGCGCTGCCATCGTCGCCGCGGGTACCGCCCTGAGCGCTCACCTCTCGGGAGGCTGGTCCCATACTGAGAGCGGTTTAGATCATCGATCAAGGTCGAGTGATCAATAAAAAGGCCAGCCGACCTGGGCTTTCACCCAGATTGGCTGGCCTTTTCAACCGTCGGGACGACAGGATTTGAACCTGCGACCCCTTGACCCCCAGGCAAGGGAACGGGGTCCGGCGGGGTCTGAGGGAGTCGGAGGGGGAGCCCCCTGCCTGCATGAACGTCTCAAGCCGTCAGATGCCGTCGTCGCAGGTCTGACTGCATTGGCTCCCCCACCTGGCTCCCATCCCTGCCGCAGCGCTATGCCGGATCATCGCCATCCGGCCGATCGCCTGACCGCCGCCCCCGGCCAACGATTTTCGCTGCTCAATATCGCAACATGAGAAAGTCTCAATTTTTGTCCAGGCTGCCTGTTTCCAGGAGCGAGAAACAAACTCCGGACGCCTGCATAGGCTCAGCAATCTGAATGCCGTTACCGTATGGTCAGGCGTTTCGCGGCTCGAACTCACACGCCTGGTTCCTGAGAGCCGGAAGCGACGAGCGAGAGTGGGTTGTTTCCGGCTCTCAGGGACGTCGCGAATTAGAGCGCGCCAAGATGCCCCATGATCAGTAGAAGGAGAGTAACGGTGCTACCGAACCCGACACCGGCACGAATCAGAGCAGTTGGGACGGGCTTTCCTTCGCGCCGCGATAGGTAGGCGGTGGTTTGGGCGACGACGACGCCCAGTAGAACCGCGATGGCTACCAAGAGAGCCTTGATGGGGGTCATGTGAGATCCCTGACTGTTCAGGGGATCGAAACACGCCGACACCGTGCTGGGGAATGACGACAGTGCTCGATCCCATGCGCCAATAAAAACGCTGGTGACCGCGCTCCGTGGAGTCGTCATCCCTACGAACTCACACTGCCCTCGACCGGGCTACCAACTTGTGGTCGGCACCCAGCGTTGGAGCGCTACAGGCGACCATGCTGCCACTTGATTGCCTCGCGCTTCAAGCGATTCGGTGGACTGCAAGAGATAATGAGGGGTGGATCACGACTGGACGGTCGGCAGGGCCGCGACGCCATCGACACCCAGCCGTGGAGCCCGGCCGGCCCCGCGACGGTGTTCGAGAGCGCGGCGCACGCCGTGTGCCTGCCGCCGATGACCGACTGACCGTTGTGGACCTTCATGCGCGAGCGCACCGCTCGCGTCTCCTGGCCACCCGAGCCCGCCCTGTGTGAGCGGGTGACGCAGATGGTGGCCGCCTACGGCCCTGTGACCTTGAGCGACATCGAAGCTCTCGGCGAGCGTGAATGGTCTGGGTGAGCACGGTCGGACGGCAAGCGAGCGGCCGAGTACCTGGTGTGGACCGGCGCCCTCGTCGCCGCAGCGCCAAACGTGTGTACGACCTGGCCGAACGCCGCGTCCCCGCCGACCTCCTGCACGCTCGCCCCAGCGAGCACGCTAGCCTCACAGCGCTGCCGACCAAAGGCGCCCACGTCTACGGCGTGGCCACCACCGCCGACCTGAACGGGTACTTCCCCCTCCCCCGCGCCGCCGCGGCCCAGGCGGCCCACGACACCGGTCTGCTACCCGCCACCGTCGAGAGATGGGATGAGCCGGCCTGGGTCCACCCCGCGACACTGGAGGGCACGTCACCGCTCAATCCTCCAGGACAGAGACCTCCTACACACCTCCCAACTCGTAACCGACCCTACAGTCCATTAATTTCGTTTCTCTTTAGGATGCTTCATATTCAAGAGAATCAGGCTCTTCGGCTCCTCTCGTGGCGATGAGAGAAGTCGAAGAGCCTGACCGTTTTGACTGTGGCGTCTACTGGCTATGCTTGTCTCGCTCTACCATTTTACGAATGTTGTATAGGGTCCCGGCGGCGACAGCCAGGAGTATGCCGCCTACTAGCAGCCAGCCTCCCAGCCGACTGGTGTCCGCGTCGCTGCTTCCCCTGATCGGCCATGAGATCAGAATGGCTGCGACAGCGAGGATGGCAGTCGTCGAGCTCGCACATCTGATTCTTTCCATGCAATTTCCTTTATGCTTCCATTGGAGGATCTGCGTGAGGCTTGAACCCGCAGGAACTGCCGCCGGTTATAAAGTATTTGCAAGTGTAGTCTACCCCCTTCCCGCCGCTCTTCTTGTTTGCGTAGTCGATCTCGTTGATCAGTGCATACACGCCAGCACTCGTGGCGCCGCATACAGCGCCCACCACTGTTCCGATCCATCCTTTGCCGACAGATCCCGCCGCGCAGCCAGCTGCACCAGCTGCGATCTGGTTGAGCGTATGGATGAGGTCATCGACGTCCGCGCTCGTGATAAACCCGGTACATTTTCTCCCGTACCAGGTAAATTCGCACTTCTCCCAGGACTTAGGCCCAGGCTTTTTCGCCTTCGGGTCGCTCTTCTTCTTTGCGGCCTTCTTGGTGCCGTCGAGGTCGAGGTTGTTGATCGGATCCTGGCTGGCATACTCGTACGGGTTGTCGCTGCCACCAAGAAGAGGGTCGACCTGCAGGAAACGGCCGGTGGCGGGGTTGTACAGGCGGGCGCCCATGAGGATCAGGCCGCCGAGGCTGTCGCCGCTGGAGCGCTGGTGGGCGCCGAGCCAGCCATATCGTCCAGGGTCGTTGCTGCCTGCCTTGGCGGGCCCGTATTCGGTGTAGCCGTGGTAGGCGGCGATGCCAGATGCTGGGCTGTTGTCGCAGGTCGCGACGATATCGCCGTGCAGGTTGGTGAGCTTGATCTGGCTGGTTCCGTTGCTTCGCTCGATCGCGGCCAGGCCGGTGAAGGCGGTGATGTTGCGGCTCCAGCTGCCGTCGCTCTCGGCGACCCAGGACGGGCTGTCGCTGCCGCCAGCGTAGTGGTTGACGATCGTGCCGAAACTGCCCGTCCCGGTGGTGGTGTTGATGGTGCGGATGCGGCCGCGGGGGTCGAGTCCGTAGGTCTTGGTAGTTCCGTTCTGGGTGAGGGAGGCGACCATGTCGTTGGCGTGGTAGCCCACGCTCAGGTCGGCGCCGCCGGTGACATCAGCGGCGGGCACCGTGGTGGTGCGGCCGAAGGCGTCGTAGACATATCCGGAGTTGGTGATGCGGTCGGCGGCATCAAAGCTGGCCGCCTTGGTCACCGGGGTCGTGCCGGTGGAGCAGCCGCCGCCGGCATCGGATGGGAAGGTTTCGAGCTTTTTGCGGTTGCTGTTGGCATCCAGCGTGTATTGCCGGGTCGTGCATGAGCCGTTGGCGCTGTCGGCGGTCTTGGCCAGACGTCCGGCGCCGTCGTAGGTGTAGCGCTGGCTGCTGGACTGGCTATCGCCGGATTGGGTGACCTTGCCGTGGATGTCGCTGACATCGCTGTAGGACAGCCATGGTGTGCCGTCCTTGGCGTAGGCGAGGCCGGTGTGGAAGCCGACGCTGTCGTAGCGGTTGACCGCCCTCAGCCCGTTCGGGTATCCCTGTGCTGCGAGCTGGCCGTCACCGGTGTAGGCGCCAGTGAAGGTGCCGATGCGCTGGGCGGTGATGGCGGTGGGCAGGCCGCGGCGTTCCTTGGCGCCGGTGGCGTCGGTGCCGTCGTAGGTGTAGGTGACGCTGCCCTTGGCGTCGGTGGTGGAGGCCAGCTGGCCGTCGAGGGTGTAGGTGATGGTGGTGGTGTTGCTGTCGGCGTCCTTGGTTGTGGCCAGGCGTCCGAAGCTGTCGTATCCGTTGGTGAGCGTGTTGCCGGCGGCCGACACACCCGCCCGCAGGCCGGTGGCCGGGTCGTAGCTGACGGTCGACTCGGGCACCGCGGTGCCGCTCTCGCTCGCCGGGGTGACCTCCACCTTCGTCGTGGACAGGCGCCCGGCTGCATCGAAGGTGACAGTCGTAATACGCGTCGCCGCACCGGCTGTTTCCACGCTGCTGGTCAGGCCACCGTAGTAGCCGTAGCCCAGCGTGGCGACCGGCAGCGGTTTACCGGTCGGCTGGGTGATCGGTGCTCGCCGGCAGGCCAGGCCCGCCCAGTGCGGCTTGTTGCCGCAGCCGGCGATCTGTGGATGCGCGCCTGCGGTGTAGTAGGCGGTGGCGAGGGATCCGGCGTCGCTACCGGTGGAAGCGGGCTGGCGGCGCTCGATCTCCCGGGCCGCCGCGTCGTAGCGGGTCTTTCTGACGAGGTCGGTCTGGCCGGGCATCACCGTGGTGGTGCTGGTGGGCTGGCGCAGCTGCCAGCCGGAGGCGTCACCGGAGGTGATCGGGTCGTAGCCGGTCTTGACCGTGCGCACGTCGGTCGGTGCCGGGGTGGCGGTGCCGTCCAGCACGAGTGGTTCGACCTTGGTCGTGGTGGCCAGATGGTAGGTGACCGCTTGGGAGGGCTTGCCTTCGTCGTAGCTGGTGGTGGTGAGTTTGCGTGCAGAGATCAGGCTGCCGTCGGCCAGTTGGACCTGGCGTGCCGGTTCGGTTGCGGTCAGCGGGTCGCTGTCGCTGTTGTAGGTGCGGATGGTGGCCAGAAGACTGGCTCGCTCTGCGCTGTCTGCGCGGCCTGCCACATACGGGTCGGTGTCGACAGTCGGAGTGAGCGCCTGGGCACGATTACCCGGAGACAGCTCCCAGGTGGTGTTGCCCTTGTCGTCGTAGCGGGTGGCCGAGATCTGCCAGGCGCCCGCGCCGTAGGCGGCGGTGTTCACCCCGCGACCGTTGACGTCGGTGTAGATCAGGCCGGCGTACTCCCAGTCGGCCGCTACTGGGGTGTAGGCGCCGTCGGCATTGCGTGCGGGCAGGTGGGAAGCCGGGAAGATGGCAGTGCCGGACACCGGCAGGTCGGTTGCTTGCCCCCACTTCGCCGTCTGCGTCAGCGTCAGGTCGATTGGAGCACCGGCCCCGCCGATCGGCACATCGTAGGCAACGGCCTGGGTGGGATCGACGTCACCGCCTTCACGCTGTACATGTGCCAGCCGGCCTGCCTTGTCGTAGTCCATCCGCCACGGTGCCAGGCCAGGCGGGGTTATCTGCGAGATGCGGCCCTCGCCGTTGTAGTAGTAGACCGTCGCCAGGTTGGTGCGTGGGTCTGTTACCTGCCGTAGGTGTCCTGTGGAGTCGTACTGGTAGGCCGCAAGCACGGTCGTCTTCATGGCGTTCGACTCGGGGTCAAAGGCGGTGAACGAGACACTCTTAACCTGGCCGGAGAAGTCGCCCCAGCCGTTGGCGACGCCAGTTGCGGTCGTCGCTGAGGCGTAGGAGAGCTCCAATGCGCGACAGCCCGGTGCCAGGGTTGTTCCACAGGTGATGTCGGCGGCGACGGGGGCGAGCACGCGAGTGACGCGGCCTTGCGCGTCTCGGTAGTAGGTGACGGCGGATTCGGCAGCCGGCGTCTCGGTACGGGCGACCACCCAGTTGCCGTAGGCCTTGACGTAACTGGTCTTTGCGCCTGAGCTGTCGGTGACGGTCAGCTGCTCTGCGGTGGCAGTGATGCGGGAACCGTCCGCTGCGTCGCCGATCCCGGTGAAGCTCGTGCCGTCCTTGTGGTAGGACAGGGTGCTGCCGTCCGCGCCGACCAGCTGCAGGGAACCGGATTCGCCGCCGCTGGTGGGTGAAAAGTCCGCAATGCCCGACGGGGCTGAAGGGAAGCCAGCCCGCCAACCGGGTCCGAAGACCTTGTTCTCCGGCAGCTGCTCGTCCGGGCGCTCCGTTCCAGGAGCGAGCGTGGTCAGGGTGCGGTTGATGCTGATGCCGAACAGGCTGGCGTCGGCAGCTTCGACGGCGTAGTCGCCCGTCTGCAACGCGACCGTGCCTGGTCCGATCTCATGCGTGGCATAGGAGCCGCCGAAGCCTGAGCGGTCCATCGTGACGACGGCGTCCTTGATGAACTCCTCGGGCTTGCCTCCACCGAACAGGTAGGCACTGACCTCGATCTGACCATCCCGGATCTTGGCGTCGGCCAAGGTCTTGGCCATGTTCCAGGTCAGGGCAGGGAAGTCCTTGCTGGTGTCGGTCCGGGTTTGCGGCCAGGCGGTGAGCGGTGTGCTGGATCCGGGCACGGTTACGTCGCCAGGCGGGATCTCATACAGGTTGAAGACGTCGCCGACCGGCCGGTAGTAGTAGCGCACCTCGGTACGGCCGGGAGGAGCTGAGACTGACAGCGCTACTGTCCGCTGCACGCGGGCCTTGTCGACCGGGCTGATGAAGCCGCCGGGTCCGATGCCGAGGCTGTAGGAGGCCAGGGCGGAACGGTTGTGGGCCTTGTCTCGGGCCCGCACGTACAGGGTGTGCCAGCCGTCGGGCAGGTCGAGCGGCAGCGCCATGGTGTTGTCACCGCTGCCCTGCCAGGCCTGCAGGTTCGGCGTGGTCGGGTCGTCCAGACCCCAGAAGTAGCCGGTACCGTCGGCTGAGTCGGTGCGGGCGGTGCAGTAGGCGTCCTTGACCCGCGCCGACCAGGTGTTGACCGGATACGTCTCGCATTCGATGACCGGCAGCACGGGGGCTTCGGCGTCGATGGTGGCCCGCTGCCAGGTTGACCACATCGAGGAAGAGGATGCGTCGGAGGCGCGGGCGCGCCAGCGGATCTTCCACCCGTCCTGAAGCTTGCCTGCAGGGACGGCGATCTTCGCCTCGGTGCCGGCCGGGATGTTGTCGACGCTGCCCGACCAGATCAGCCCCGTACCCTGGTTGGCGGCCGCTGGGTCGTGCTCGACCTCAAAGTCTGCACGTACAGAGGCGCTGTCGGGGTCGTTGACCCAGGCTCGCAGGATGGGCGTGGTCGAGGTGGCGTACTGGATGCTGTCGGCCATCGCGCCGGGGAAGACGCTGAGCCGGTCGGTCGCGGGGGTGGAGCCGAAGGTCACGCTCAGCTTCGGGCCGGGGTTGCCGTCGGTGCCGATGCTGTAGCTGTTGTAGTTCAGCTGCTGGGTCTCGTCCTTACCCTGCATGACGAAGCCATGGTTGGCCGTCCCGGCGGCCCAGTGCTGCACGATTGGCGTGACCCGCAGCGAACGCAGTCCGACCTTCCGGTCGCACTCGTAGGTGTCGGGATCGGCGACAGGGTCGATCACGGAGTCCTGGCTGGTGCTTGTCGGCTGGCTGGGCCAGCTGATCGCCGTCCGGTTCCACGACGAGGTCACCTGCCGGATCTCCACTCCGGAGGCGGCCGGATCCTCGCACCCGACCACATAGGTGCGCCACAACTCAAGTCGCGCATCGGTCACCGTCTGCCCGGCCAGGCTGGAGGTGTCGAACTTCAAGTACGACCGGCCCTTCCAGCCGTCGGTTGCCGGGTCAATGGTGCCGGCCGTGAACGGCCCGTCATAAACCTCGCCGCTGCTGTAGACCTGCGCTGTGGAGATGGCAGACAGGGTCGTGGTCGGATCGACGGTAACCGGGTACTCGGTGGCCGGGTCAGCGAGGAAGCGCTCGTCCGGCTTCAGCGCCAGGACGGTCGTCCCGTCCTTGAGCTCCACGGACGTGGTGACCTCGCCGACCTTGCCCGTCTTGGCGGCGCCATCCACCGACGGCGCACCCGATGGGGTGCTGGCGTTGTCCGCCACGGCGCTGCTGTCGACCATGAACGGTTCCGGCGCGGCCGCGACCGTCTTCCCCTTGCCGTCGGTGAGCTTGAGGCCGCCCTCCTCCGTCTGGGAGAGCGTCAGCCCCTGGGTCTGGACGGGGATCGTGTACTCGATCGGTCCTGCGGGCCGCTCACGCAGCACCACATCGTGGCGGAACCCGTCCGGTAGCGCGGTCACCACCAGGTCCGCGCCTGGACCGGCGGCATCGGCGTAGGTGGCCTTGCTGCCTTCTATCTTCGGCTGCGGCAGCGCAGTGGGCCATGAAAGGGCGTAAAACTCCTTGTCGGAACGCTTCAGCCTGGCCAACGGCTTGCCTTCGCCACCGGCCGAGAACTCCACGTCCGCCAGTGACGCCTTCGGCTTGAATACCCCGTCCGCGGCGACCAGCGTGGTGTCGATCGGCGTCCACTTTTCGCCCTGTTTGACCCGTACCGGGCCGCTGGATGCCTCCAGGGTGATAGTGCCGTCAGGGTTGGCGTAGATAAGCGTGGATTCGGTGGTTTCGCTGGAGACCAGCACCCGGCTGCCCTGCAACCGAGCTGACAACGCCGCTGAGACACGGTCCGGCCGTTCTGATACCGGCTGGGCAGCGGGTTTGGCTGCAACGGTCGGCGTGGGGGAAATCTGGGCATAGGCCGAGGCGTTCTCGGCTGATAGAGACGCGGTCAGCGTCAGTGCAGTCACCAAGGTGACGACCGCTAAGCGCGTCCCTGACCGGGGCGTACGCACCGGCGCAGATGGACGCGCTGCAGGGGGTGAAGATGAACTCACCCATACCTCACTTTCAGGAAGCTATCAGGTAATACACAGGCAAAACGGAGGAAGCGTATATCAAGATCAACTAAATGATCAAGACCCCGCTTGGTTACAAAAGGGCGCGAAAGACGCGAGGAGACGGCGGCAGTAAATACCGGATTTACTGCGGTAGCCGCCTATGCCGTGCTATCCTGCGCTGGATCACCACATCAGTGGTCATGATCGAGGTGTACGCATTTACTGCGGCACAGAAGGAGGGTGAACGCGCGAGCCTGATCGCCGCCGACGTGATCCCGACCGGCCTGACACCTACGCCGACGCGGTCGAGGCGTATCTGCGTTCCGCCGGGATCGCCGCCTCCTCCCAGCGGATCTACAGGATCTCGCTGACCACCCGGGGCATGGCTCGCGGTCGGCGAGCAGCCGCCGCTGGGCAGAGCCCGCCGCGGCACTACCCCACCCGCCGTCAGCTTCGCCACCCTGGATCGGCCGGCCACCGCAGGCGTGCTCGCCGAGGCCTTCGCACAGTGGGCCCGGCTCGCCGTCGCTAACTACCTCGGCTTCCAAGGAATGCCGATCCAGCTGTGGGGCCGTGCTGGTCGATCCAGGCCTGTCGGGGGTGGGAGTGTTGTATATGACGGGCGGTGGAGCCGAAGCGATGGTCTTGCCCTTGGTGTCGGTGAGCTTGAGTCCGCCCTGGTCGGTTTCAGCGAGCGGGAGTCCCTTGGCCTGGATGGGGATCCTGTACTCGACGGGACCGTTGGGACGCTCCCGTAGGACGATGTCGTGTCGGAACTCGTTGGGGAGAGCTGTAAGGACAAGGGCGGCGCCAGGTCCAGCGGCATCGGTGTAGGTGGCCTTGTTGCCCTCCACATTCGGAGCAGGCGAGGCCACCGGCCAGGTCAAGGCGTAGGACTGCTTCTCGGAACGCTCCAGGAAAGCTAGTGGCTTACCGTCAGCGCCGGCGGAGAACTCGATGTCAGCGAGGCTGGCCTTGGGCTTGAGGGTCCCGTTCTGGGCCACAAGCGTGGTGTCGATCGGCGTCCAAGCGTCGCCCTGCTTGACGCGAACGGGGCCACTGGAGGCTTCCAGCGTTGTGGTGGCGTCAGGGTTGATGTAGGTGAGGGTGGTCTCGGTGGTCTCGCCGGTGACGAGAACTCGGCTGCCTTGCAGGCGTGCAGTCAAGGCGGCCGAGACACGGTCAGGTCGTTCAGCCACGGGTTGCGGCTTGGCCGTTGGACTCGGCGTCTGGGCTGGAGATGACAAGGTGACAGCTTCGGCCACATTAGTGGTGGATAAGAGCAGCGCCATCACCAAGCCACCAGCGAGGGCTACTCGGTAGCCTGGTCGCCCGTTTTTGGGCATGGCAAGGCTCGCCTTGCGAGGGGGGGTGCACCCGACCTCCAGGGTGTAAAGATCGAATAAGGCATTCGGATGGTAGATCAGCAACGAAAGGGACGATAGATGCAAATCTGTCGCGAATACCTCACGGTGAGCGACAGGTCGCAGTTATCGATACACCGGCGATTCAGCAGATGAACCAGATCAGGGCCGCCTCGACCAGTTTCACCAGTCTCGGATTCCCAGGAAGGTCACCACTCGCGTCGCAACTCCGCGTCCACGCGCCTCGGGGACGACCCGATAGAAGCCCTCCGACTTGCCGGTGATGACGTAACCAAAATTGCCCAGCCGCTGACCGGTGACCGCATCGCAGATGAGGAAGTTCTCCTCACCACCGGTCCCGCGTACCCAAACGATCGCCGCCAGCTCCTGGACAGCATCCAACGTCGGCAAGTCCGTCGTGAACCGCCGAATCAGCGAGTCACGCACACTGTGGGCATACCAGCCCACATCATCATCGCCTCACTCGCGGCCCCAAACCACCCCGTCATCTAGACCATGATCGCGCAGGCGGCCCCTGTCAGACCAGCTACCACTACGTCTCGCTGAACAGGTTGAACGTTACATAAGGCGGCACTAAGAACGGCCGCGCTCCCCCGCCTGATCGGCACGAGGAACTACGAAGCTCCCCATGCCCGGCTCGGTTCTGATGAGCCCATCGTTACGCAAGGCGCGGTGAACCTTCTGGCCGGTTGCAGTGGCAATGCCGTAGATCTGCTGCAGTCTCAGGACAGAGGGCACCTGGTCGCCAGGAGCAAACTCACCGCTTTCAATCTTGCCCTTGATGTCCTCGTAGACCTGCACCCAACGAGGGATGCCAGCCTTCCACTCCAGCTCTAGGAGCTGTTTCTTGGATCAGGTTCGGAGCCAGATAATCAGGGCGGCCAGGGTGACGGTGCCGAGGAAGATGTAGGCGCGCTTGTCGTAGCGCGTGGCCACGGCCCGGAAGTTCTTCAACCGGTTGATGGCCCGTTCGACGATGTTGCGTGCCTTGTAGCGCTCGGCATCGAAGCCGGTGGGCCGTCCCCCGGCCGAGCCGCGCCGGATGCGGTTGGCGCGCTGGTCACGTGGTTCGGGGATGGTGTGGCGGATCTTACGGCGTCGCAAGTAGACGCGATTGGCGCGCGAGGAGTACGCCTTGTCCGCGGCCACGCTGTCGGGCCGGGTACGCGGGCGTCCCGGCCCCAGGCGAGGGACCCGCACCGCCCGCAGCACCCGCTCCAACTGCGGGCTGTCGCCGTACTGGCCCGGCGTCAGGACCAGCGACAGCGTCCGGCATCGGCCGTCCGCCGACAGGTGG
>NZ_JBFAOM010000090.1:0-12819 GCF_040675235.1 Nonomuraea sp. NPDC049637 | reverse complement strand
GCCGCCGGGCGCGAGCAGCAGTCCGTCTGACCGTCAGCCGCCGGGCGCGCCCCGGCGGCCGGCGATCAGCGACTCGCCGATCGCCACCAGGGCGTCGGCGAGCTGCTCCATGAACTCCGCGATCGGCTTGCCGTCCCCGGACTGAAGCGAGACGAAGGCGCCGTCGAATCCGGCCATGCCGAAGTGGGCGAGGGCGTCCGCGACCGCGTCCGCGGTCTCCTCGCCCTCGCCGGCGAACGACGAGCGGATCATGTGCCGCATGAGGTCGCGGCCCTCGCCGCGGACGTCGGTGACGGTCCGCGCGCCCGTGACGTCGGCGCCGTAGTGGACGGTGATGAGCTGTGCCAGGCCCGTTCGGACGCCGCGCTCGCCCGCCCCGCCCACCTGCGCAACTACGTGGACGGCCTGCCGAAGGGCGCCCCGCTGCCCAAGTGGGTCAAGCCCGAGCTGCTGCCGAAGATCCAGGCGCCGACCCTGCTCATCCACGGCCGCGACGACCGCGTCGTGTCGTTCGAGACCTCCCTGTACCTGCTGGCCAACATCCCGGACAGCCGCCTGGTGCTGCTCAACCGCTGCGGGCACTGGGCGATGATCGAGCACGCCGACGAGTTCAACCGGCTGGTCACCGACTTCATCGCGAACAACTGACCCCCGGGGCGCGGGCGCCTGCCCGCCCGCGCCCAGGACCGCCGATCGCCCGGCGACGGCGAAAGACGCGCGCCGGGGGCCCGGCCGATCCCGTCCCCGTTCCGCTCGCCGTCAGGCCGTACGCACGCCGCGCCGACCGCTGGTGCCGTTCACCGGCTGCCGTGGAGTCACGGGCGCGCCGCATGGTGGGCGGTGGCCAGTTCGGCGAAGGCGACGGCTGCGGGGAGCGGGTCCGCGGGCAGGGCGAGCAGGACGGTCCGCTCGGCGGCGGGCTCCAGCGGGATCGCGTGCACGCCGGCGAGGCGGGCGGGCAGCGACAGCTCGGGGACGACGCTCAGCCCGAGCCCTTCGGCGACCATGGCGAGGATGCTGCTGGTGTCACGCACCCGGTAGTGACACTTCAGGCTCACCCCCGCCGCCCGCGCGATCGCCGTGATCAGCGGCTCGCACCCGCCCGTGGACATGATGAACGGGTGCCGCGCCAGCTCGGCCACCGGCAGCGAATGCCGGACGCTCAGCTCATGCCCGCTGGGCAGAACGGCCAACATCCGGTCGACGGCCAGCGGCCGCGCCACCGCCTCGGCGGGACGCGGGACCTCGCTGACCGCGGCCGACACGGTGGCGATGTCGGCTGCACCGGTCGCGAGCCACTCCAGGACCTCGTCGTCCGAGCCCTCCATGACCGCGAGCCGCACCCGCGGATGCGCTTCGGCGAATCGGCGCAGAAGGGGCGGCAGCAGCCGGGCGTTGGCGCTGGGGATGACGCCGACGCGCAGGCTGCCGCGCTCCTGCCCGCGGATCGCGGCCACCTCCTGTTCCAGCGCCTCCGCCTGGGTGAGGATGAGCGTCGCGCGGCGGCACACGGCCCGCCCCGCCGCGGTCAGGCGCACTCCCTGGCTGCCTCGTACCAGCAGCGCCACCCCGAGCTCGCTCTCCAGCGCGCGCAACGCGTGACTGACGGCGGACTGGGTGGTGGCCAGCTCCTCCGCGGCCCTGGTCATGTTGCCGGCCCGCGCGACCGCCTGCAGGATCCTGAGCTGGGTGAACGTCACAGCGCCGCACGCAGCAGCCCGGCCACCAAGGGGTGCGGCTCCTCGGGACGCGAGCGCGCCTGCGGCACGAACAGCGTCGCCACGTAGTACGGATGCCCGGGGATCTCCAGCACCCGGGCCTCCCCGTCGCCGTCCACGCCGGTGACCAGGAAACCGCCGTCGTGCAGGACTGCTTGCCGGCCGGGGGCGAGGCCGAAGTTGCAGTAGTACTCCTCCTCGACCTCGGTCCGCCCGTACAGCGCGGCCACCCGGGAACCGGAAGCCAGAGTCACGGGCATGGTCCTGCCCGCCAGCGAGCAGGTCAGCTCCGACACGAACAAGGTCGAGGCGTACGGGTCGTATTCGGCGTGCTGGGCGTCCTCGTAGCCGAGCACGCGGCGTGCGTACTCGATGACCATGTGCTGGCAGCCGCCGCACGTCCCCAACGTGGGGACGCCGTGCTCGCGGCCGTGCCGGAGCGCGGCCAGCGCGCCGCTCAGGCTGCGGTACGGGCTGCCGGGCGCACACCACAACACGTCGGCGGCCTTGACCTCGGCCAGGTCGGACTCCAGCGGTTCGGTGGCGAGCCAGCGCACGTCCACCGTGATGCCGAGGTGCGCGGCGGCATGGCGCAACGCGTCGTCGGTGGCCAGGTGCGGCGGAAACGCCGGGTCGCGGTCGCCGATGACCGCGACGCGCAGGGATCTGTGCATGGCCCTCACTATGCGACGGCCCGGCCACGAGCGCCAATGCCGAACCACGCCCCCGCCATGAGCGATCACTCATGCTCACCACGCGACGGGACGCCAGCTTCGACGATCTCCTCGATGGCTCACAGAGCTCGAAACCATCGATCGAGCACGGCGAAGTCCTCGGCGGCGAGCCCCCTGCCCCTCATGGCGAGGCCGGCCGGGCCCGTCCGGGCGCCGGCCGGCCGTGCGAGCCGCGGGTCAGGGGTTGTCGTAACCGATCCACTGGATGTACCAGCCGAACTGCTGGGCGGTGCCCGGGGACAGCGCCGACGCGTCACGCCACTGCACGTAGACGCGGAACTTGGTGGCGGTGGCGTCGTAGACCGCGCTCGGGCCGACCAGGTTCCACTGGTTGCCGCCCGTGCTGCTGACGGAGGTGACGTAGACGGGACGCCCGGTGAAGTGCGCGGAGCTGGTGTCGACGTCGATGTAGATGCCGTTGGAGCCGTAAGCCTGCCAGCCCTGTCCGGGGGTGGTCTGACCGGCGGCGATGCGGGCGGTGGGCATGGGGGGATCCTTCCGTCCGAGGAGTCTGTCACGCTAAGTATTCGATTCGACACGAAAAGTGTCGAGGCCAGGAATGCTTGGCCCCGCGGGCACAGGAATCGAGCCGGAAAAGGGTCTGGCCAGGTGGCGGGACCCATGCGTTCCTACCGCCGGCCGGCCTCTCGCCAGTACGCCAGCTCCTCGCGGGCGGCCACGGTGTAGGGATGGCCGGGGCCCAGCACCCGCAGGAGATCGGTCAGCAACCGCTCGTAGGCGCCGGCCGCACCAGCGGCGTCTCCCGCCTCGCCTCGCCATCTCGCCAGGTTTCTGCGAGTGGTGAGGGTGCTGGGGTGATCGGGGCCCAGCACCTTCAGGCGATCGGCCAGCAGCTCCTCCAACGCGGCGTACGCATCCGCCACGTCCCCCGCCTGGCCCCTGAACGACGCCAGGTGAGCGCGGGCCGCCAGGGTGGCGGGGTGGTCGGGGCCCAGGACGCGTTCCATGTCGGTCAGGAGTTCGGCGAAGGCGGCGGCCGCGCCGGCCGTGTCCCCTGCCTGGCCCCGCCATCCGGCCAGGTTGGCGCGGGTGGCGAGGGTTTCTGGGTGGTCGGGGCCCAGCACCCGCTCCATGTCGGTCAGGAGTTCGGCGAACGCGGCGGCCGCGCCCGCCACGTCCCCCGCGTCACCCCGAAAGAAGGCCACGTGGCTGCGGGTGGCCAGAGTGTCGGGGTGGTCGGGGCCCAGCAGTCGCGAGCGATCGGCCAGCAACTCCTCGAACGCGGCGGCCGCGCCCGCCACGTCCCCCGCCTCGCGCCGCGCGGACGCCACGTTGTGGCGGGCGGCGAGAGTGTCGGGGTGGTCGGGGCCCAGGACGCGTTCCATGTCGGTCAGGAGTTCGGCGAAGGCGGCGGCCGCGCCCGCCACGTCCCCCGCCTGGCCTCGCGAGCCCGCCAGGTTGGTGCGGGTGGCCAGGGTGGCGGGGTGGTCGGGGCCCAGGACGCGTTCCATGTCGGTCAGGAGTTCGGCGAAGGCGGCGGCCGCGCCGGCCGCGTCCCCTGCCCGCCCCCGCCATCCCGCCACGTTGCCGCGGATGGCCAGGGTGTCGGGGTGGTCGGGGCCGAGGTCGCGCAGGCAGGTGGCGTGCAGGCCGGCGGAGGCGGCGACGGCGGCGCTGACCCGTCCGGCGTGACCGAGGCTGGCGGCGGCCTGGAACAGCACAGGATGGGCGCCGGCGCCGGGATTGCACAGGACGGTTCCGGCGGCCTGGTGCAAGGCGGCGGTGTTGGCGCGCAGGATCTCGCCGAGCCGGTCGCGTTCGACCGGCGGCCAGACGCGTAGCAGGGCGTCGGCGGCGGCGCCGGCGACTTCGGCGAACAGGCGGGGGCCGAGCTCGGGCCGGGCGATGAGGTTCTCGCGGGTGGCGCGCTGCACGAGCCGGTGGACGCGGATCTCGCGGTGGGCTGCGGTGCGGTCGTGGTCGAGCAGGCTGTGCCGGTGCAGCACCCGCAGTACCTCGTCCACGATCACCTCGTCCACGCCGCCACCGCCGCGGGCCGCCTGGGCGGGCAGGTGGCCGGTCAGGTACGCCAGGGCGGGCGGGCTGGTCAGCACCGCCTGCGGGATGCCGGCCGCGTCCAGGACGCTGGTCAGGCACAGCAGCGGGCGGGCGAGCCCGGCGGGCGCGGCCCGGCCCGCCTCGTCGATCGACAGCTCCCAGGTGGCCGTGACGATCCGGCGATGACCGTCGGGCAGGTGGTCCTCGCCGGGCACGGCATGGTCCAGCAACCTCGTGGCCAGCCGTCGCCGGTACTCGGCGCAGCCGATGGCCGCGTTGGCGGCGTAGGCCGCCGCCTGGGCCAGCGCCAGCGGCAGGAACCCCAGGTCGGCGGCCAGGTCGTCCAGGTCGGCGACCGGGACGTCGTCGCCGAGCTTGGCCCTCAGGTAGGAGCGGGCCTCGGCCGGGGTGAAGGCGCCGACGCCGACCGTACGCCGGTCCGCCCCGGCCAGGGCCGCCTCCCGCAGCCGGGTGGTGACCAGCACCCGTCCGCCCGCCGCCGAAACCGCCGACGGCGGCCACAGGCCGGCCAGATCCTTGGGACGCCGCACGTCGTCCAACACCACCAGCCAGGACCGGCCGGTGGTCTCGGCCCAGACCAGGAACTCCCGCGCCGCCTGGTCGGGATCGTCCAGGCCGGCCGGTGACAGGCCCAGGCGCGCCGCGGCGCGGGCGTAGGCGGACACGATGCCGTCGCGGGTGGCCGCCTCCACCCACACCAGCACCTGCACCCCCTGCCGCCAGGCGCGACGGGCGTGGGCGGCGGCCAGCTGGGTCTTGCCCACCCCGCCCGTCCCCGCCAGCACCTGGGCGGGCGTCCCGCGCTCGCCGGCCGCCGCCTCCACAAGCTCGGCCACCTGCCGGTCCTGGAAGCAGTCGGCGGGCTGCGGGATCACGCCCACCCGAACCCGCTCCGCGGGCGCGGGCGGAGGCGGGCCGTTCCCGGCCGGGGCGATCCCGACTGGGCCGTTCCCGGCCGGGGCGGGAGCCGGGCGGGCACGGTCGGCGGCCATCAGCCGATCCCAGTCCCGCGCCGACGGGCGGGGCTCGTCCGCCCATGCGGCCAAAGTCGCGCCGACCTGGACGAGCTGGTCCAGATTCCGCGGCTCGGCGGTCCCGGTCGCCCATCCGTTCACCGTCGTGTGCGGCACCCCCGAGACCCGGGCGAGCTCCTTCTGCGTCACCCGGCCGGGATTGTGGACGCGGGCCTGGTCCCACAGCCGCGCCAGCTCGGCCAGGACCCGTGAGCCCGACCCCTGCGGCCGGAACGGTGAATCCGCCACCACGTCCGCCTCTCCGCCCAGCGAGGACCGCCCTTCCGGATCCGGGACGGACCGCTCCGGATCACCGCCACCAGCAGCTTAATCCCGCGAATCCGGACCTGTCCGGCATATCTTCACCCTCGCCGCCGGCCCCGGTGTCATGGTCGGCATGACCGACAACCGAGCACCCCGCCGCGCCCCCTCCGCGTCGCGACGCCGTTCCGCCCGCCTCCGCCGCACCCTCGCCGTCGCCCTGGCCCGCGGGGCTGCGGAGGCCGCCGGCGGCGGCCTCGTCGGCCTGCTGTTCTGGTGGATCACTCACCGCTGAGCCGGGCGTCCAGCCCCGGTGCGGGGGCCGGGCATGTGTCGGGCTTGTGGCCGACGCCGGTGCGCTGCGCGCCGGGGTTCACGCGGGCGGGGTGTAGCCGGCGGAGCGGACGAAGCCCCCGGTGAGCTCGGTGAAGGCGCGGGCGGCGGCGCTGCGGTAGGCGCCCTCGCGGTGCAGCAGGGTGACGGTGCGGCTGGGCAGCGGCGGGTCGAGGGGGACGGGCGTGAGGTGCGGGTGCCCGTGGGCGATGGCGTCGGGCAGGACGGTCGCCAGCGTGGTGCGGCGCACGATCTCGGTGAGCGCCTGGATGGAGTTGGCCTCGACCGCGATGCGGGGAGCGGCCCGGTGGCGGGCGAAGTAGGCGTCGATGTGGCCCCGGGTGGCGAAGTCGCCGCTGAGCAGGGCGAGCCGCTCGTCCTTGAGCGCGCGCACCGGTAGGGGAGCGGTCGGCGTCCGGGGGTGCGGGGTGCCGGTGACGAGGCTGAGGGTCTCGGTGAACAGCGCGGTGGGGGTGACGCCGGGCAGGTGCGGGCCGGCGAAGGCGATGCCGAGGTCGAGGTCGTCGGCGAGCAGGGCCGCTTCCATGCGGTCCTGGGTCATCTCCGTCAGAGTGAGGTCGACGGCCGGGTGGCGCACGTGCAGCTCGGCGGTGAGCGGGCCGACCAGGTAGGCGGTGATGGTCGGGGTGACGCCCAGCCGCAGGTGACCGCGGGAGAGATCCTGGACGTCGTGCACGGCGCGCTCGGCGGCGGCCAGGTCGCGAAGCGCGCGCCGGGCGTGGTCGGTGTAGACGGCTCCGGCGTCGGTGAGCCGTACCGCGCGGCCGGTGCGGTCCAGCAGTTGCACGCCCACGGTCCGCTCCAGCTGCCTGATCTGCTGGGAGAGCGTGGGCTGCGAGATGTGCAGCTCCTCGGCCGCGCGGGTGAAGTTGCCGTGTTCGGCCACGGCGAGCAGGTAGCGCAGGTGACGCAGTTCGAGAGCGGCCATGGACAAACTATAGATGAGGCCAATGAATACCAGGCGGAACGCCTCTTGGACACTATAGGACCAGGTCAGGCATGCTGGATGACAGCAGCCCGCAAGGGCCGGCCATCGCCGAAGGGAGTGACCATGCAGGACCTCGCCGAGGGCGTCGCCCGCTTCCAGCGGGACGTCTTCCCGGCCAAGGCGGAGCTCTTCGCCCGTCTGGCCACCCAGCACACACCGCACACGCTGTTCATCGGCTGCTCCGACGCCCGCGTCGTCCCCGAGCTGATCACCGGCACCGAGCCGGGTGACCTGTTCGTCATCCGCACCGCCGGCAACCTGGTGCCCGCCTACCGTCCCGAAGCCGACGGGGTGGCCGCGAGCATCGAGTACGCGGTCGCCGCCCTGGGGGTGCGGGACGTCGTCGTCTGCGGCCACTCGGCGTGCGGCGCGATGACCGCGCTCGCCGAGGGGCACGACCTCAGCGGCGCCCCGACCGTCGCCGCCTGGCTGCGGCACGCGGACGCCTCCCGGGCCCGCACCGCCGCCCACGGTGACGTGCCGGCCCTGGTGCGGCAGAACGTGCTCGCCCAGCTGGCGAACCTGGCCACCCACCCCTCGGTCGCCCGCGCGCTGGCGGCGGGGAAGGTCGCCCTGCACGGCTGGGTCTACGACATCCCGACCGGCCGCGTAGAGGACCTGACCGCCGTAGGCGCCGCGCGCACGGCCTGACCCGGCTGCTGGAAGCCCGCATCCAACCTGAAGACAAGGACGTACCGACACATGGTGCACGCACAGTTCGACCCCACCGCCCGCCAGGCCCTGGCCGCCGCCGCCGTCGAGGCCAAGACCCGCAAGGACCTGTCCTGGCAGCAGATCGCCGACGCCGCCGGCCTGTCGGTGGCCTTCACCACCGCCGCCGTCCTCGGCCAGCACCCGCTGCCGGAGAGCTCCGCCCGGGCCGTGGCCGAGCTGCTGGACCTGGGCGAGGACGCGGCTTCGCTGCTGCAGACCATCCCGATCCGCGGCTCGATGCCGGACCGCATCCCGACCGACCCGACCATGTACCGCTTCTACGAGATGCTCCAGGTCTACGGGACGACCCTCAAGGCCCTGATCCACGAGCAGTTCGGCGACGGCATCATCTCCGCGATCAACTTCCGGCTCGACGTGAAGAAGGTGGCCGACCCCGAGGGCGGCGAGCGTGCCGTCATCACCCTGGACGGCAAGTACCTGCCGACCAAGCCCTTCTGACCGAGCCGTCCCGACCGATCCCTTTGCACGGGCCCGGTCCCGGGCCCGTCTCCCGTCCCCGCGGGGCCGCCCCGACGGCGGCCCGCCCGGCCACTTCCGGAGGACCTTCATGGACTTCGTCCAGCGCACCATCGACCTCGCCCGCCAGAACGTCGCCGAGGGCGGCCGCCCGTTCGCGACCGTCATCGTCAGGGACGGCGAGCTCCTGGCCGAGAGCGCCAACAAGGTCGCCCAGACCGGCGACCCGACCGCCCACGCGGAGATCCTCGCCATCCGCGAGGCCTGCACCAGGCTCGGCACCGAGCACCTGACCGACGCCACCATCTACGTGCTGGCCCACCCCTGCCCGATGTGCCTGGGCGCGCTGTACTACTGCTCCCCGGCCGAGGTCGTCTTCCTCACCACCCGCGACGCCTACGAGCCCCACTACGTGGACGACCACAAGTACTTCGAGCTGGGCACCTTCTACGACGAGTTCGCCAAGCCCTGGCAGCAGCGCCGGCTGCCGATGCGCCACGAGCCGCGCGCGGACGCCGTCGAGGTGTACCGGTTCTGGCAGGAGCGCAACGGCGGCGAACGCCGCGTCGCGGGCGCGCCACCCCCGCATAGGCCCAGGATGCTCCTCTACAGCTTGCGGACGTTCTCGGCCACGTAATCGAAGCTGTCCTGCGACCGCTTGACGACGTCGAACTCGACCTCGTCACCTGCCTCCAGAACGCGATACCCACTCGCCGCGATATCGCTGAAGTGCACAAACGCATCACGATCTGCCGGAAGGTCGGGGGAGGAGATCGCTCCCCAACCCTTCTCAAGGAGAAAGAACTTCACCGTGCCTCTAGTCATGATCGTATTCTCGCTGTCCGTCTTCGGAACGGCCACCGGGTTTCGAAACGGCTCAGGGACGTTCGGGCGGGCTACGGTTCGCCGAGGTTGCGTAGCAGGGCGCTTTCCAGGTGGGCGGGGATGTCGGCCAGTCGCCAGCCCTCCCGCTGGGCGCGGCGGGCCAGGTTCTCGTGCAGTTCGGCGCTCACCGGGACGACCTGGTGCCGCGAGTCGAGGATGGGCTGGTACTTGCGGCGGATCTCGTGGTCCTGGCGGCGGATGAAGTCGAGCAGTCCCTCATGGTCGTGCGTCAGGTCGGTGACCGCGAGCACCGCGCGGTCGGCGAGCCAGGCGGGCATCGGGTAGTGCGCCCTGACCTCCTCGGCCACCTCGGCGGCGTCGGCGGCGTCGGCGCCGCCGTCGTCCTGTCCGGGCGGCGGGAAGGTGCCCGCGAGCACCACCATCAGCCGGTCGGTGGGGAAGCCGCCGGGCAGCGGACGGCCCTCGACGAAGGGCCTGATCACGCCCGTCAGCGCCCGCCCCGAGCGCCCGGCGAGCAGAACGTCGACGGCGTCCACCAGCACGACGCCCCGGTGGATCGCCGCCGGCCGGCCTGAGGAGCGGGAGACCAGCTCCTCGACGATCTCCGTCGCCCACCACGGCTGCCCGCCGCCCTCGTTGACCGCCTCCGCGTCGCCCGCGGTCAGCGCGGAGCCGTCCAGCACCGCCCACGGGACGTCCCAGACCTCGGCCAGCGCCCTGACCAGGGCGGTGCGCTGGCCGGTGCGCGGGTCGACCAGGACGACGCACTGGCGGGCGGCGTCGCCGCCGGGGGAGCCGTAGTGCCTGCTGCTGACCACCGCCAGGGTCTCCCTGGCGCGGACGGCCCCCGGCAGCAGGTCGCCGAGCTTCCTCGCCACCTGGTGCGGCGTCAGCGGGCGGCCGCCGGCGGACGGGGAGGCCAGGGCGGCGGCGTTCAGCCCCCTGCCCACCAGCGCCGCGTCGACGATCAGCGGCGGCGCGCCGGGCTCGGGCCGCTCGAACATCGTGGCGGCCAGCGCGTTCTCCAGGACGCCGCGCAGCCCGCGCGCCCCGACGCCGCGCAGCAGCGCCTCCTCGGCGACGCGCTCGACGCCGTCCTGGGTGAAGACCGTGCCGTTCCTGCCCTGCAGGGCCAGCAGTCCGGCGTACTCGTGGGTGAGGCCGTTGTGCTCGTTCTGCAGGATCCTGACGAGCTCGGCGTGGCCGAGGGGGAGCGTCGCGGTGATCACCGGGAAGCGGCCGACCAGCTCGGGCAGGAAGCCGTACTCGATGACGTCCTCGGGCAGGATGTGGTCCATGAGCGCGGCCCGGTCGCCCAGGGCGTTCTCGGGCAGGCTGAGCCTGCGGGCCACGTGCTCGGCCAGTCCGTTGAAGGCGCCCAGGCACACGAAGAGCACGTTCTTGGTGTCGAACTGGTAGAAGTCGAGATTGGCCGACAGCTCCGAGCCGCCCTTGGGGACGTCCACCACCGACCCCTCGACGAGCTTGAGCAGCTCCTGCTGCACGGCCCCGCTGGAGGCTCGGCTGCGTTCGCCGTGCCCGAGGGCGAGCTTGTCGAACTCGTCGACGCAGACGATGCCGTACTCCGCCCGGCGCAGATTGAAGGAGCTGGCGATCAGCAGCCGGTAGAGCATCTTCTCCACCGTCGTCCCGCCGTAGCCGGTGCTGCTCAGCACGGTCGCGTTGGTGATGACGAACGGCACGTCGAGCAGGCGGGCGATGGTCTCGACCAGCATCGTCTTGCCGGTGCCCGTCGGGCCGAGCATCATCACGTTCGCCTTGCGGATGGCCACCGGCGGCGCCTCGAACCGGTTGGCCATCGTCAGTCGCAGGTAGTGGTTGCTGACCGCGACGGCCAGCCGCTCCTTGGCGGTGCGCTGGCCCTCGATCCTGCTGTCCAGGTGCCGCACGATGTCGGGTGGGTCGCGCAGGTCCACGCGCGGCAGGATGCGCGTCTTGGCGTCGATGAAGTCGTCCAGCGTCAGCCGGGCGGACGCGCGGGCGCCCGCGGCGGCCGCCGCCCACTGGACGAGCTGCCGCAGCTCGGCGCCGGTGAAGCCGGCGACCCCCGCGGCGATGGCCTTGAGGTCCACGGCCGCGGTGAGGTCGTGCTCGGCCAGCAGCAGCCGCAGGATGTCGGCGCGCTGCGCCTCGTCCGGCGGCTCCAGGTCGATGCGCAGGCCGAAGCGGGCGGGGGCGAACAGCGCCCGGTCGATCACCCGGGGCCTGCTGGTGGCCGCGATGACGTAGACCCTGCCGTTGGCGCCGAGGTCGTCCATGGCCGTCATCAGCTGCGCCATCGTGCGGTGGGCCTCGGACTCGCCGCCGACGCCGGAGCTGGGCTCGCTGCTGCGCTCGACGGCGATCAGGTCGATCTGGTCGATGAAGACGACGACCGGGCTGCCGCTCCCGGCGCTCCTGCTCGCCTCCTGGAAGGCCTGCCGCATCCGGCTGGAGCCCATGCCGATGAGGATCTCGTGGAACTCGGCGCCCGAGTAGGCGTACAGGCGGACGTTCGCCTCACCGGCGACGGCCCGGGCGAGCACGGTCTTGCCACACCCGGACGGCCCGGTGATGAGCACCGCGCGCGGCACGTCCGCGCCCAGCTTGCCGTGCGGCTTGCGCAGCCAGGCCACGACCGGTTCGAGCTGCGCCTTCACCTCGTCGAGGCCGCCGAGCCGGTCGAAGCGCTCGTCCGGCTTCTCCGCCGGCCGGCCGAGGGTCTGCCCCTGTTTGGGCTGGTTGGCGGCGAGTTGTTGCAGGCCGCCGGCCAGCATCCTGATCGCCAGCCCGACGAAGATCAGCGGAAGGCTCACCGCCAGCACCAGCGCCCACGGCACGCCGAGGAGCCAGGTGACCGCCGTGCCGACCCACGTCCCCAGGTTGCGCCATTCGCCGCTGAACAGCAGGTAGAACGCGAACGCGAGAGCGGGCACCGCCAACGACCGCAGGAACTTCACAGGGGCCTCCCCGCTCAGGGTCCGGTATGAGTGAACAACGCCCAGACGAGCGGCGCGTACGGCATCCGCTCGCGCAGCTCCAGCACGGCCTCGTGGAGCGCCCCGGCCGTGCCGGACGGGTCCAGGCCGCCCTGCCCGTCGCCCAGCCGCCGGTAGACGCGGTCCGCGACGTCGGGCGCCGTGCTGTCCTCCAGCTGCCACTGCGCGCCGATCACGTGGCGGAACCCGGCCAGGTGAACGGCCGACGACAGCGTGATCGCCTCGTCGGAGAGCCGCTCGTCGCCGCGCGAGGTGTCGCAGCCGGACAGGAACGCCAGCCCCGCGTGCTCGGACAGGTCGAGCGCGGCCAGGTCGCGAACCGTCAACGGCCCGTCCTGGAGCACCAGCCAGGCATGGAACGGGCTGGCCGTGTCCTGCGCGCCGTGGCAGGCGAAATGCGCCCAGGGGCTGGCCCGCAGCACGGTGAGCACGGCCTCGCGGGTGGCGCTCGCGCCGCGCAGCAGGCGGGCGCTGGGGAAGCAGCCGAGGAAGATCTCCTCCTCGCGGGCCGCGCCCGGCAGGTCGGCCGCGCCCGGCGTCACCGGCATGGACACGACCAGCGGCCGGCCGTCGGGCCGCGGCACAGAGGTGACGCACACGCCGAACTGCTGGCCGCACGGCAGGTGACCGTCCTGGTCGGCGCCCGTGACGCGCGCCGCGGCGAGGAGACCGCGG
>NZ_JBFAOM010000089.1:0-13335 GCF_040675235.1 Nonomuraea sp. NPDC049637 | reverse complement strand
AAGTGGGGTGACGGTGTGGGCCGCAAGGCGGCTCCGGTGGCGTTCGACACGGGTGCCTGGCGTCAGCAGGACACCGGCACGGCCCCGCTGTCGGTGAAGAAGTAACACACGCGCGCGAAGTGAAGGGCGTTCCCCGCGGGGGACGCCCTTCTCGCATGTCAAGGAACGGCAAACGCCGCCCCGCCCACCCGCCATACTGGTTCGTCTGACCACATGGAGTGACGGGCGGTGACCGCAAGTGATGGAGACGGGCCCTGACGAGGCGCTGAACCTTGCCGTCCTGCGCGTGCGCGGCCCGCAGGGGGCCGTGGCGGGCGCGGGCTTCCTCATCGCGCCCGACCGCGCCCTCACCTGCGCGCACGTCGTCTCCGGCGCCCTGGACCACGCCGACGGCCCGCCCCCGCCGGACGCCTGGGTCACCGTCGAGCTGCCCTTCACCGGCGACCACACGCCCGTGCGCGCCCACGTCGAGCACTGGGTCCACACCGCCGCCGACGGCTCGGGCGACATCGCCGTCCTGCGCCTGGACGCCGCGCCCCCGGGCGGGCGCCCGCTGCGCATGGCCGAGCCGCGCAGCCTGTGGGGCCACCGGGTCGTCGTCGCCGGGTTCCCGCACGGCCTGCGCGGCGGCGGCTGGCACACCGGCCGGCTGCTCGGCGGCACCCAGCAGGGCTGGCTCCAGTGCGCCCCCGACGACCCCCGCGGCGTGCCGATCGAGAGCGGCTTCAGCGGCAGCCCCGTCTGGGACGTCGAGCTCGGCGACGTCGTCGGCATGGTGGTCGCGGCCCAGCCCGGCGGGCCCCGCCAGGCGTTCGTGATCCCCACCCGGTCGCTCACCCGCGCCGTCCCCGGCCTGGCCGCGACCGTACGGCCGGCCTCGCCGTTCCGCGGGCTGTCGGCCTTCCGCGAGGGCGACGCCGCGGTCTTCTTCGGCCGCGACGTCGAGACCGCCCGGATCGCCCGCCTCCTCCAGGCCCACCCCGAGGTCACGCTCACCGGGCCGTCCGGCTGCGGCAAGTCCTCGCTGGCCCTGGCCGGGGTCGTGCCCGCCATGCGCCGCCAGGGCTGCCAGGTCGTCGTCCTGCGCCCCCTCGCCGTGCGCTCCTGGCCCGACGCGCTCGCCGCCGAACTGGCCGCCCTGTCGCACCCCGGCCTGGCCGGGGCCGACGCGCTGGCCAGGGCCGACGCGCTGCGCGAGCCGCTGCGGAACGGGCGCCTGCCCGACGTCGTCGCCCAGGTCCTGCGCGACACCGGCGCGACCGGCCTGCTGCTCGTCGTCGACCAGGCCGAGGAACTGCTGGTCGGCGACCCCGAGCAGGCGGAGGAGGTGGCCGGGGTGCTGGCCGCGGCCCGCGCCTGCCCGGCCGTCCGGGTGCTGTTCACGCTGCGCGCGGACTTCCTGCCCGCCGCCCTGTCCCATCCCGCGCTCGGCGGCGCGCTCGGCCGCGAGACCTACGGGCTCACCCCCATGACCCGCGACCAGCTCCGGCAGGCCGTCGAGGCGCCGCTCGACGCCGTCCCCGCCGTGACGTACGACCCCGGCCTGGTCGACCGCATCCTGGCCGACGCCGGCGGCGCGCCCGGCGCCCTGCCGCTGATCGGCTTCCTGCTGGACCGCCTCTGGCACGAGCAGCAGGGCGGCCGCATCACCCACACCTCCTACGAGGCGTGCCGCGGCGTGCGCGGGGCCCTGGGCGCGCAGGCCGAGCAGGTCTGGGCGGCGTGCGTGCCCGAGCAGGACCGCGCCGCCGGGCAGGAACTGCTGTCCCGGCTCGTCCGGGTCGCCGCCGGCGCGCACGCGCCGCTGCGCCGCCGGGTCACCCGCGAGGAGGCGGGGGAGCAGCGCTGGGCGACGGCCGGCCGGCTGGCCGCCGGGAGGCTGCTGGTCATGGACACCGGCGAGGACGGCCGCCAGACCGTGGAACTGGCCCACGAGGCGCTGATCACCGAATGGCCCCGGCTGGCCGGGATCGTGGCCGCCGACCTGAAGTTCCTCGAATGGCGTGACCTGCTCCACCAGGACATGGGCCGCTGGCGGCAGGCCGGGCGCGCCCCCGACCGGCTCCCCGGCCCGCCCGAGCTGGCCGCCGCCGCCCGCTGGCTCGCCGAGCGGCCCGGCGACCTGACCGAGGACGAGCACGAGTACCTGCGCCAGGGCCGCCGCCGTCAGCGACGCCGCACGCTGCGCCGCCGGGGCGCGATCACCGGCGCGGGGGTGGCGCTGCTGACCGTCCTCTCGCTGGTCGCCTGGACGCTCTACCAGGGCCGGATCGGCGAGCAGCGGGCCGCGGAGTCCCGCTCCCGCGCGCTGGCGGGCGCCTCGGCCGACCTGGCCGAACGCGACCCCGAGTTGTCGTCGCTGCTCGCCGTCGGCGCCTACCGCGCGGCCCCCACCCAGGAGGCCAGGGCCCAGCTCCTGCAGCGCTACGTCGAACACCGCTACACCACGGGCGTGGCCACGGGCGCGCTCGGCTCGATCACCGCCGCCGACGCCAGCGACGACGCCCGCGTCCTGCTGGCCACCACCACCTCCGCCGCCGGCCGCGCCACGCTGTTCACCCGCGGCCCCGACGGGCGTTACCGGCCCGTCCACCTGCCCGACCGGGGCGGCACCAGCCGGCCCGCCGTCTCCGCCGATGGCGGCCTGATCGCCTACGCCCTCGACGACGGCGGCATGGTCTGGCACCGCGTCGACCCGCGCGACGGCGAGCTGCTCGACCAGGGCCACGTCCTGGCCCGCCAGGACCGGCCGGCCCCGGCCGGCGAGCTCACCGCCGACGAGCCCGTCGCCGACGTCAGGGCGGACGGCGACGACGGCTGGATCGTCACCGCGGGCCCGAAGAAGCTCGTGCTCCAGTCGCTGGGCGCCACCGGCACCGCCCGCACCTGGGTGTACGACCTGCCCGCCGACCTGGTCCGGTTCGGCCCCGACGCCACCACCCTGGTCGTCCGGGAGAAGGGCGTGGCCAAGGTGTACACCAGCAAGGGCAGCCCGGTGTGGCGGCAGCTGACCATCCGCGAGCTCGGCCCCGCCGACGGCCTGGCCGTCTCCGGCGACGGCGCCACCGCCGTGACCTGCCGCACCGGCGACGACGGCCGCACCGCCACGTACACGGGCTTCGCGGTGCGCGACGGCAAGCGGCTGGGCGGCTTCCAGGCCGGACGCCCGTGCGGCGCGTTCGTCGTCGACCGCGGGGGAAAGCGGGTGGCCGAGCAGGGCGCCTCCGGCTGGGAGCTGGTCGACCTGGCCGCCGGCCGCACCCTGTCGCGCGCCTGGATCGACGCCCAGACCAGCGCCGCCCCGGTCGCGCTGGTGGGCGCGCCCGGCGCGCAGGAACTGCTCACCAGGTCGCCCGACACCCTGGTGCTGACCGCGCTGCGCGACGGCGAGCAGCTCATCGGCAACCCGGCGCTGCTCCAGGGCGGCACCCGGATGGTCGCCCAGGCCGACGGCGGCGCCCGGCTGCGCCTCATGGAGACCGGCGAGCCGCAGCGCACCCTGGCCGACGTCTCCCGCGCCAAGAGCCCGAAGGGCCTCGACGCCGACGGCGACCCCGTCGTGGACGCGTCAGGACGCCTGCTCGCCGACGCCGTCGCCCCCGCCAAGGTCGCCGTCCGCGCGCTGCCCTCGCTGTCCCCCCTCACCGAGGTCACCACCGCCCGGCCGCCCGAGGGCACACACCTGACCTACTTCTTCAAGGACGGCGACCTGTTCACCTTCGCCGGCCGCCGCCTGGAGCGCTGGGAGCCGGCCACCGGCCGCCGCAAGAGCGCCTTCGACGTCGCCGGCCCCGGCACGGTCGTCACGGAGGTGCAGGTCAGCCCGTGGAGCGCCGATCACCTGATGGTCGCCGTGCAGGGCGCCGACCATCTGCGCACGATCGACCTGCGCACCGGCGAGGAGGTGAAGGACCGGCGGCTGACCGTGGGCTCCGACGTCGTCAGCGGGTTCGTCTTCGACCGCACGGGCACCCACCTGCTGCTGTTCCGCAGCGGCATGCTGCCCGAGGTGTGGCTCACCCACCCGCTCAGGAAGGTGCTCGGCCCGCTGCGCTCGTCGGGCGAGAACATCCGCGGCGGCGAGCGCATGACCTCGATCATGCCGGAGAACGCGGGCCGGCTGTTCCTGTTCCGCGAGCGGGAGATCAGCGTCTTCGGGCTCGGCGATGCCGGGGTGTCCTACGCGGAGGGCTACACCTTCCGCCAGGCCCAGGACTTCCTCGACATCTCACCCGACGGCTCGCTGCTGCTGCGCCTCAAGGGCGGCGACGCCGCCACGGGCTACTCCACCGACCTGCTGCGGCTCGACCCCGGCGCCTGGCGGGCGCGGCTGTGCGAGGTGTTCGGCCGCCGCTTCACGCCCGGCGACCGGCAGCAGGTGCCGATCGCCCTGCCGGACGCGGTCTGCTGACCGTCACGGCTTGCGCCCGACCCCGCCCAGGAAGGTGTGGTACGTGATGCCCAGGGCCGGCCGGTAACCCGGCTCCGGCCGCCACTCGGCCAGCGGCACCAGGCCGGGCTCCAGCAGCTCCAGGCCGTCGAAGAAGCCGAGGATCTCCTCGCGGGTGCGCCACCGCCCGGTGCCCATGGTGTCGTTGAACAGCCGCTCGGCCTCGAACGCCTGCCGCGACACCTCCGGGCGCTCCTCCATCGGGTTGTGGAAGTGGGAGACGGCGACGTGGCTGCCGGGCGCGAGCCGTCCGACCAGGCGCGCGGCGATGCCGGCCGGGTCCTCCTCGTCCGACAGGTGGTGCAGGATCCCGAACAGCAGCAGGCCCACAGGCTCGTCGAGGTCGAGCAGCTGCCTGGTCTCGGGGTGGTCGAGGACGTCGTCGGGCCGCCGGATGTCGGCCTCGATGACGGTGGTGCCGTCGTCGACGGCGAGCAGGGCGCGGCCGTGGACCAGCACGATCGGGTCGTGGTCGACGTAGACCACCCGGCAGCCCGGGGCGGCCGCCTGGGCGATCTCGTGCACGTTGCCCTGCGTGGGCAGCCCCGACCCGATGTCCAGGAACTGGCGGATGCCCGCCTCGACGACCAGGTCGCGGACGACGCGCGCCAGGAAGTCCCGGTTCGACCGGGCCGCCTGCGGGGCGTCCGGGGCGATCCGGAGCGCCATCTGGGCCACCTCGCGGTCGATCTCGAAGTTGTCCTTGCCGCCGAGCATGTAGTCGTAGACCCGGGCGACGCTGGGCTTGGTGGTGTCCACGTCGGGGGCGGGCGCGCCCTGCTCGTCGTCGGCCACGGTCGGCTCCTTCGGTTGCGTCGGGCGAGTCCGGCTGGCGTGATCATACGTCCCGGGGCGCGGAAAAATCAGGCCAGGGCCTAGCCGTACGGGCTACGGGATTCCGGCGGCCCGCGTTGACATGATGAGCCCATGACGATCGAACCACTGGCCCCGGACACCCTCCTCACCACCACCCGCAGCGTGCGCAGGCGCCTCGACCTGTCCCGCCCGGTCCCGGCGGAGCTGGTCCGCCAGAGCCTGGAGGTCGCGCTCCAGGCGCCCAGCGGCGGCAACCGGCAGGGATGGCACTGGATCGTGGTCACCGACCCCGAACGGCGCAAGGTGATCGGCGACTACTACCGGCGTTCGTGGAACAGCTACTACACCTCGGACGGCTCGGCCCGCTCGATGTTCCGCGACGACCCGGCGCGCGCGGCGGTCCAGGAGCGCGTCAGCGGCAGCGCCGCCTACCTGGCCGAGCACATGGGCGACGTCCCGGTGCTGGTGATCGGCGCGATCGAGCTGCCCGGCGGGCGCCTGCCCGAGGGCAACCAGGCGGGGCTGTGGGGCTCGCTGCTGCCCGCCGCGTGGAGCTACATGCTCGCCGCCCGCGCCCGCGGCCTCGGCAGCGCGTGGACCACCCTGCACCTGGAGTACGAGAGCGAGATCGCCGAGCTGCTCGGCATCCCGGCCGAGGTGCGCCAGGGCGTGCTGCTGCCCACCGCGTACTACACGGGGGAGACCTTCCGGCCCGCCGCGCGGCAGCCGCTCGACGAGGTGCTGCATCTCGACCGCTGGTGAACCGGCGCCCCTTCGGGGGCGCCGGGAAAACCGCTTGTCGGGCGGCGGGCGCGGCCCTACCTTGTGACCGTCGTACGTCGACCGAGAGGACTTCACTTGCTGGGCGCCCGCGTGCACGCATACCTTCGAGCGGCGGCCGGAACCGGGGCACACCGGTCCGGGCCGTTCCTGATCCGCTTCGACGAGCACGACGACGCGCCGCCGTTCAACTACGCCGTCCCCGACGACGACCTCGCGCCCACCGGCGAGCAGGTGGCCGCGCTGGCCGCCGCCTTCCGCGAGCGGGCCAGGACACCCCGGCTGGAGTACGTGCCGCAGGTCGCGCCCAAGGTGGAGGAGGCCCTGCTGGCCGCCGGGTTCACCGTCGAGGGGCGCTTCCCGCTGCTGGTGTGCCCGGCCGGGTCGGCGGCCGAGCCGCCCGCCGACGCCGCCGTACGGCTCACGCTGGTGACCGACGACGCCGGCCTGTGGCAGGTCGCGCGGGTGATGAACGCGGCCTTCGACGCGCCCGAGGCGGGCGAGCACGACGTCGCGCGGCTGCGCGGCGTGCTCGGCCGGGGCGGCCTGGTGGCCGCGGCCGTCGACGCCGCCACCGGCGAGGTCGTCGGCGCCGGCCAGCTCGGCGGCCCCCAGGAGGGCGTGGCCGAGGTCGCCGGCATCGCCGTGCGCGACACGCACCGGCGGCGCGGCATCGGCGGAGCCGTCACCGCCCTGCTGACCAGGGCGGGCGTCGACGCCGGCATCACCATGCCGTTCCTCACCCCGGCCGACGACGCCGCGGGCCGCGTCTACGCCCGCGTCGGCTACCACAAGGCGGGCGAGGTCCTGCACATCTCGGCCCCCTGACCGTCCCGGCGGCGGGCTCAGCCGCAGTCGCAGCAGCCGCCGCAGTCGGGGCAGTCGCAGCTGCTGCAGTTGTCCAGGTAGCAGCGCTCACAGCAGGGCCGTCCCGCCTTCTTGCTCCACCGCGGCCGCCAGACCCCGCAGGTCAGGAACGTCACCACCCCCGCCGCCGACCTGCGGATCCAGCCGGGACGCCGGTAGGAGGCCGCGCCGAACGCGCGCTCGACCGCCCGGCGCACCTCGGCGCCGAGCAGCCGCTCCACCAGGTGCCGCTCGTCCAGCTCCAGGTCGGCCACGGCGAGGGCGAGCCCGTGGGCGGCGTCGTCGCACAGCCGCCGCGCCCGCTCGCGGCCGGTGCCGGTGGCGGTCAGCGGGTTGAACGCGCCCCGCTCGTCGTCGGCCGCCTGGTCCTCGACGGCGTCCAGGAGGTGCGCGATGCGGCCGAAGAACCGGCCGGCCTCGGCCAGCGCCGCCGCGTTCCCCGGCCGTCCGGCCAGCACCGCGGTGTGGGCGAAGGCCGCCGCCACCGCCTCCTCGGCGGGCGCCGTGAGGTCGAGCACGTCCATCGGCGCGGTGAGGGCCCGGCGCTCGCGTTCGAGCTGCCGGTCGACCGTCGCCGACAACACGGCGGTGTCGAAGCCGACGCCGGAGGCCAGCCTGGCGCCGCCCGCCTCCCAGCGCGCCGCGAGCAGCCGGCGGGCCGGGGCCGTGGCCGGGACGGCGTCCCCGTCGGCCACCTGGTCGCGCAGCCTGCCCGCGGCCAGGACGAGCGACACCCCCGCCGCCAGCCGGGCGCCGTGACCGCGGGCGTCCACCACGTCGGCGGAGCGGAACCCGCGCAACGCGCACGGCCCGGCCGTCCGGTGCGGCACGGCGGCCGGGAGCTGGGCCTCGGTCAGCACCGAGAGGATCAGCGTGTCGTAGTTGGTGGTCAGCCGGGCGGCGTGCCCCTGCCCGTCCCGCAGGGTCAGGCAGAGCCCGCACAGGTGCGCCCGCCACGCCGCGCGCACCGCCGCGCACCCGTGCTCGCCGCACGGACGGATGATCCCGAACACACGAACCTCACAAGATCCGGAAAACGCTGGAGGAATCGTACGGGCGATCGCCCGTACGCGGCACCGCGGAGTTCAGACGCGGGGTTCAGGCGCGGGTTCAGGCGCGGGTTCACGCGCGGGGCGGCGGGCCCGCCTGGCCGCCACCGTCAGCACGGCCGCCCCGGCCAGCGTGAGCAGCGCGGTGAACAGCCACTCGTCCGAGCCCTCCGGCCCGTAGACGCGGGTCAGGCGGCCCGTGTCCACGGCCGCGGTGGCCTGTCCCGCCGCCAGGGTGCCGCGGTCGCTGCCGTACAGCTCGACGTCGCGCCGCCGGATCCGTCCGTCGCCGGAGGTGAAGTCCCCGGCCCAGACGCAGGACTCGTGCCCGGGATGCCGCACGCACCGCAGCTCCCGGGCGGTGAACGCGCCGCTCACCCCGTCGGCGCGGGCGGCCCGCAGGACCGGGCCGAACTCGGGCACGGACACGAACAGCAGCGACAGCCCCACGACGGCCAGCACCACCGTGAACCCGCCCGGACGTCGTCTGATGACCGCCATGAGCTAGTGCGCCACCGCGCAGGTGCAGGCGGCCCCGCCGTGCTCGGCGGCCCGGCGGTGGAGCAGCATCGCCACCACCATCGGCGCGAAGACGACCGCGTTGTAGAACAGGTGCAGCTCCATCCGGGGCAGGAAGATCTGCAGGACGCTGGTCGGGACCGGCCGTCCGAGCAGATAGAGCCCGGTGATCTTCTGCACGAGCAGCAGCAGGTGCTCCATGTGGTGCCAGACCTGGATGCCCAGGGAGATGTTCCACCACGTGCGCGAACGGCCGGCGAACCCCTTGCGCAGCAGGACCAGGCCCACGAGCATGAGCAGCGCGTACCCGTAGTGCATCCACTCCGAGGTCACCAGCCACGGGAACGGCAGGCCCAGCACCCCGCGGGCCTCGCTCAGCGGCCACCCCCAGACGTAGACCTGCACGGCCTGGACCAGGTGCTCGGCCCAGTGGGCCACCACGATGAGCATGAAGACCGTGAGTGCCGCCTTGTGGTGCCGTCCGTTGAGCGTGGACGCGCTGATCGTCGTCGCCATTCCTCACCTCGTGTCTGTTGCGGTGACGCTGGCGCGATGATCTCGGACGGCACTGGGAACGGGCTTGCATCCCCTTTGCAGTTGGCTGGGAGCGGTGGAGGCGCCGGCGGCCGGGCCCGCGGGCCCGGCCTCCGCAGGACGCGGTCAGGGCAGCGGGGTGGCCTCCTTGACGCGGTTGAGGTGCACGATCGCGTCGAAGGCCGCTCCCAGCGCCAGCGGCCGGTTGAACTGCTCGGGCACGTACGTGGCCGGGATGGTGAAGGTCGGACGGGCGGTGTCCAGCCACGCCCGGGTGGACGGAGTACGGCCGGCGCGGCGCAGGTCCACGTAGTAGTCGCGGTAGCGCACCCGGTCCAGGACGGCCTCGCTGCTGGCCGGGACGGGAGCGCCGGTGTCGAAGACCGCGACCTTGCCGGTCTTGGGGTCGATGGCGCGGAAGCGGCCGCTGTGGATGGTGGTGCCGATGGCCACGTAGGAGGTGCCGGCCAGCGAGCGCAGCACGGCCCCCTGGGTGACCGGGTAGAGGTCGGGCCAGGCCGAGACGTAGCCGACGTGCCCGTTGTGCGCGGCCGCCACGGTCTTGCTGCCGGTGTGGCGCTGCCACCACACGGTGTTCTCGGCCATGGACCGGTCACGGTGACGGTGCAGGGCCGACCCCTCCGATGCGTACATGGTGGTCATCTGGACGATGACGCGGGCCTCCTGCAGGACCGTCGGGCTCGCCTTGCCGCCCTTTTCCAGCAGGCGGTAGGCGGCCTGCGCGTCACCGGCCAGGGCGGTGCGCCGCTCGGCCGGCAGTTCGGCCAGGGTGTTCATCCGCTGCTCCACACCGCCGGGCAGGGCGAGCAGGCCCGCGTAGCGGCGACGCAGTTCGGCCTCGAGCGACGGCTGATGCTTCTTGGCCCAGTCGATGATGCGCCGGTACTGGTCGGGGTGGACGTCGCCGATGTCGAACCCCATCACGCGCAGCTTGCGTGCGGCGGTTCGGTTGTAGTCGCGCATCCACTCGTACAGGTCCATCCACTCCTGGGTCCTCCACGCGCCGTAGGACTGCTGGAACTCCTCGGCCATGATCGTGCGCAGGTCGCCCTTGCCGGTGCGCACGTACGCGTCCAGGCGGACGCCGGCCGACCAGGTCGCCTCCAGCGCCAGCGTGGTGAAGCCCTGGGTCTGCACCAGGTGCCGGAACATCCGGTGCCGCAGCGTGAACAGCTCCTTCGAGCCGTGCGTGGCCTCGCCGATCCCGACGATGGTGGCGCCCTTGGTCATCGCCGACAACGCCCGCAGGTCGCCGGACTCACCGCCCGGGACGGTGCTGCGCAGTTCCTGGGCGTTGCGCTCCAGGTCCGCGACCACCCGCTCCTGGCCGGCGTCGGCGGCCGTCGTGGAGACGCCGGCGGCGGCGGGGGCGGAGGTGGCGAACGCCGGAGCGCTCAGGCTCGTCAGACAGGCCGCCAGCGCCAGGGTGACCGGCACGGTACGACGCAGAGTGTTGCTCGACAAGACAGGTCCTTACGTTGGGTGTCGAATGAAGCAGTCACCAACGTAGGGAGCGGCTCAGGCGGTTTCGATCCCGCCCGCTGGCCGGTCGATGGTGGTGCTGGCTACCGCACGCCGCCCGCGGTCCCGTTCACCAGGCCGTCGTCCGGAGGCCGGGTGGCGGAGGCCGCCTCAGGCGCCGAGGTAGCGCAGCACGGCGGCGACCCTGCGGTCCATACGGTCGCTGGGCGCCAGGTCGAGCTTGGCGAAGATGTTGCGGATGTGCTTGTGCACCGCCCCCTCGGTGATCACCATCCTGTCGGCGATGGCCAGGTTGCCCAGCCCTTCGGCCATCAGCGCGAGCACCTCGCGTTCGCGCGGCGTGAACTCGGCCAGGGGGTCGCGGCGGCGGGTGAACAGCTGGGCCACCACGTCCGGGTCGATGGCGGTGCCGCCGTCGGCGACCCGGTTCAGCGCCTCCAGGAACTGCTCGACCTTGCCGACCCGCTCCTTGAGCAGATAGCCGACCCCGTGCGTGCCGGCGGCCAGCAGGTCGGTCGCGAACGCCTGCTCGACGTGCGCCGACAGCACCAGGACGCCCAGGCCCGGCTGCAGGCGCTTGGCCGCCACGGCCGCCCGGATGCCCTCGTCCGTGTGGGTGGGCGGCATGCGCACATCCACCACCGCCACATCGGGCCGGTGCTCTTCGACCGCGGCCAGAAACCCCTCGGGGTCGCTCGCGGCCGCGGCCACCTCGATGCCCTCCCCGCTCAGCAACAGCACCAGGCCCTCGCGCAGCAGCGCGTCATCCTCAGCGATCACGACTCGCACGGCAGTTCCACCTCGATCACAGTCGGCCCCCCGTCGGGGCTGGTCAGCGTCATCGTTCCGTCATGGGCCTGGACGCGGCGGCGCACGCCGGCCAGCCCGGTGCCCGCGTCATCGCGGGCGCCGCCCTTGCCGTCGTCACGCACCTGGACGCGCAGCACCGGGCCCGCACGTTCGACGACGACCTCCGCGTGCCGGGCGCCGCTGTGCTTGCCCACGTTGGTCAGCGCCTCGGCCACGGTGAAGTAGGCGGCGCTCTCCACCGACAACGGCACCACGGCGAGCTCACCCACCCGCACCCGGCAGGGCACCGAGCATCCGGCGGCCAGCGCGTCCAGCGCGCCGGCCAGCCCCTTGTCCTCCAGGATCGGCGGCAGGATCGCGCGCACGACGCCGCGCAGCTCCGCCAGCGCCTGCTCGGCCGCGTTCCTGGCGCGTTCCAGAGCGTGCGCCGCCAGGGCGGGATCGCGTTGCAGAGCACGTTCGGCCGCGGCCACCGTGACCACGACCGCGTTCAGCCGGTTCTGCGCGCCGTCGTGCAGGGCCCGCTCGATGCGGCGCAGTTCGACGGCGTGCGCGCGCAGCGCCCCCGCGCGGGTCACGGTCAGCTGCGCGATGCGTTGCGACAGGTCGATCGAGGCGTGCGGGACCAGCAGTTTCCTGGCGGGCAGCGCCTGCAGGCGCGCCAGCGCGGGGAAGAGGCGGACCAGGGCGACCACGACGGCCAGGCCGATCACCGAGGTGGCGATCGCGCCCGGCCAGGTGGTGACCGGGACGGCGAAGTTGGTGAGCTGATCCTCGCGCGCCAGCGTCTGCCAGTAGAACGGGTAGGTGACTTCCCGCAGCGCCGCCACCGGCATGACCAGCCCGAGCAGGCCGCAGACCGGGCCCACCACGGCGTAGAGGGCCAGCCAGCCGAGGTCGCGCCAGGTCGCCGGGTCGGCACGGGCCGCCCGCATCCTGGCCGCCCAGCCTCGGGGCAACTGCTCGGCGGACAGCCGGTACGGGCTGACGATCTCGACACCCGCGCCGGCCAGGCGCCTGCGTTCCCACTCGGCCGCGGCCCTGGTCATCGCGACCATCGCCGGCACCAGCGCCAGCCCGACCCCGACCAGGCTCAACGCGGCCACCACCAGCCAGCACAGCGCGACGATGACGGCCATGAAGGCGGTGCCCAGCCCGCCGGCCAGCCGTTCGAGACTTTCCAGGATTCCCCGCAACACTGGCGCCATAGTAGGTGAAAGGGGACACAACTTGCTCCAGCCCGCTGTACCACGGCCCGGCAGCGTGCGGGATTTCCGCAGATCGGGCCCGTTTCTAGGGTTCTGGCCATGACCGATCCCTATCGCATCTCCAGCCCTGACTCCGACGCCGCCACCCCGCGGGCCACCTCCCGGCACGCGGCGGGCAGGCCCCCGCTGAGCAAAGGCGCGCTCGCGCTGCGCGCCCTGCTCTGGCTCGTCCTGATGGCCAGCTCGGTCGTCAACCTGATCGCCAACAGCATCGGCCGTGGCTGGTCGCTCGGCCTGGTCTCGGGCGCCGTCGCCATCGTGTGCATCGCCGTCCTCATCGTGCACCACGTGAGCATGCGCAGGACCTGAGCCGCGTCGACCCTCGCCGGCGTACCGAGGAGGCCGTCTGCGCCTGGTAGGCGCGGCGGCCCGGCCGCGCGGAAGAACGCCCAGGTCATGAGGGGAATGCCGGGAGCTTGCCAGTGGTTTACATACGCATACCCCGTGGGCTTTGACAGGATTGAGGCTGTTTGCCCGTGGTTTACGGTTCACAGGTAGATCATTGCCCGTTTTAGGGTGTTTGGTTTGCGTTTGTCCGTTTCTTGGGGTAACGTTGTATCTATCCAGCCGGTGGAACCACAGCACGTCTTCGTGGAACCACCCGGCACAGTAAATTGCGCTCCACGTAGCGACCGATGGCGTTTGTGCCCGGCTACGGCCTTCATGTCTTGTCTGAGTCAAGCGAGCGCATGCCGCCCTGATGATCGATGTCACCAAGGAGACTGCTGATGACTGCTCG
>NZ_JBFAOM010000088.1:0-13614 GCF_040675235.1 Nonomuraea sp. NPDC049637 | reverse complement strand
CTGCTGGACTCCTACGACGCCGAGCGCCGCCCGGTCGGCGCGGCCGTCACCGCCAACACCGAGGTGCAGACGCTGCTGATGGAACTGACTCTGGTGCCGCAGTACCGGCGGCCGGTCATGGCGCTGCGCGGCATGCTCGACGGCCTCCTGCGCATCGGGGAGGTCAACCACGACCTCGCCGCCTCGGTATCGGCGATCGGCACCCACTACGGCGACGGCTTCCCGGCCGGGGCCCGGGTGCCCGATCTGCCGATCAGCGTCGCGGAGCGGCCCGAGGTTGAGCGTCTGTACGAATTGCTGCACGACGGGCGATTCCTGCTCGTCCATACGGGAAAGAGGGCCGGCACGCCCGGCGGCCGGGACGACCGCATGCAGATCGTCACCGCCACGGCCTGGCAGCCCTCGCCCGACCTGGAGCAGGCCGAGGCGCTCCTCGTCCGGCCGGACGGGCACCTCGCCTGGGCGGGGCCGATGGAGGCCGAGCAGCAGGCCCTGCTGGACTGGACGGGGGCGGCTTGACCCGCCCCGCCACGGCGGGACCCCGCTGAACGCCGGACCAGCCCGGCGGCTGCCACGCCGCTGTCCGGCGGCGATGCGGTCGGCGGGTTCAGGGATGGTGCACCGGATCTTGCGAGCGCGCAGATGCTGCCGGATCGCACGGGAGGAATGCGCCTTGCCGGCCCGGACGATCTCCGGTCGGGTGCGTGGGCGGCCGGGCCCGAGCCGGGGCACCTTGATGGCGGCCATGGACGAGGAACATACTGATCGCTCTCGGAGCCCTGGGTTCAGTCGGATGCAGGCGCCGCCGGGGGAGATCGTCTTAGGCCTTGGGTATCTACGGGCTCACGCCGGTGAGAGGCTGATCACGGCCGCGCGGCGCGTCCTCCTCTGGTCACGCGCTATTTCACCCTGGCGGCCGGAGCCGTGAAGGTGTTGCAGACGGACGGCGACTCGGACTCGAACCCCCGCCTGATCCAGTAGACACGATTGGACGCTTTGCCGAAGCCGGCGAAATTGCCGTCGATGACGTGCCGATCGATGTAGTAGTCCTGGCCGTGCTCGCGCGTGTGGCCGAGCGAATCCCAGACACTGCCGGTGAACGCCCCGGAGAAGCAGAGCGTCTGCAGCGTGTATCTGGACTGAAGGGCCAGCGCGTCCCGCTTGGACAGCTTCTTCATGGTCTTGGCCACGGCGTTCATGATGCCCGCGACGTTCTGGACATGGATGGCATAGCCCGCGCTGAGGGCCTCCAGCAGTTGTGGCTTGTCGATCTCGCCCTTGAGCCCGTAGTCGCTGACCATCATGTGGATGGTCTTGGTGTTCGTACAGTAGACGCTGTCAGTGGCGTCGGGTGCGTAGATGCCGCAGGAGGTCTTGACCCGCTCGCCGTACGACAACACCACCTCGGGCTTGGTGTACCGCAGACCGGCCTTCGTCAGCAGCGGCCCCCACGCCTTGTCCAGACAGAGGGAGACCTCTTCGACGTAGCGCCGGAACACCTCGACGTCGGCGCTGGCCGCATACGGCTCCTCGCAGGTCTTGAGCGCGAACTTGCCCGCCTTGTACAGCGGGTTCTTGGTCAGCACGGCCGGGGCCGACGCGGCGCCGGCCGTCCCGCTGAACGCGGCGCCGGCGAGCACGCCGACGAGTAATGGCACGATCAAGGACGTCGGACGCATGGCACCGGACTTTACATGGGTGTCAGCCCGCATAAGCCCGAAACCCACATTGAGTGGATCTTGCGAAGAGCCACACGCCCGGTCGGCTTGTCCGCCAGTCAGCGCCCGGCGCGTCTCCGGGCGAGGCTCGGAAGCAGCAGTGGATGTTCGCGGCCCAGCAGCCGTAATTGAGCAGAGGGCTACTCATGCGGGCTGAGGCCCGCTCCGTCATGGTCGGCTCATGAGACGGATCCTGCTCAGCATCGGATTAGCCGGCGCCGTCCTGTTCTCCGGGTTACCCGCGGGAGCGGACGCAGCGCCGTACATCGATTACGCGCCGGTCAAACCGCCCGACAACTTCATCGAGCTGCGCGGCGCCCGGGAGCAGTTCAGGGTGCCGCCGCTGCTCGTCAAGGCGTGCGGCGACCTGCCCGACAACTACGGCGAGGACTACCCGGCGCACGTCCTCGCCCAGGTCACGCTGCTTCGCATGCTCGACACCAACATCGGCACCGGCTCCATCCAGCGGGTGATGAACGGCGGCGACAACGGCAAGCCCGAGCCGGACCGGGTCGTCTATCCCCCGCTGTCCTCGCCGGCGAACGCGGCGCAGTGCCTGCGCGATCTCGCGCCCGACTGGGCGGAGAAGTGGGAGGGCGGCCCCACGACCAGGCGCGACGCGCCCGGGTGGAAGACCGTGGACGACGAGCTGAGCCGAGTGTTCGAGCTCTGGGGCAGGCCGGGCACCGAGATGCAGGAACTCTGCCACGACGGCGACTGGGACCTGACCATCTCGCTCGTGATCCGCACCTGGCTGCTGGCCCGCTACCACTACTCCGAGCAGGACCGGGCCAGGCTGGACGAGAAGATGTCGCGGGTCGTCTGGCTGCAGGGCGGGGCCTCCCAGTACGACACGGTCAATTGCGAGATCGCCGGGAAGGACATCCCCGAGACCGAAAACCACAACCTGCTCATCACCAGCACCCGCTACCTGCACAACCTGTGGCTGCCGATGCTCAGCCCGGTGACCGTGCAGGGGGCCACCAACAAGTCCGTCGCCGACTACGACGTCAACTTCAACCCCGACAACGAGACCAACGGGCTGCGCGCCAGGCTGACCGAGCAGCTCGACACGTGGCTGCGGACCGACTTCCTTGAGTACAACTCGCGGATCTACGCCAGGCTGGACATGATCGGGCTGCTCAACCTCTACGACCTGGGCGACGAGGCGCTTCGGCCGCGGGTGCGGGCCGTACTCGATCTGATCGCCGCGAAAGCGGCGACCGAGTCGATGGGAGAGCTGCGCAACCCGACGTTCAGGCGGCGGCTCGAGAACCGCGGCGAGCTGCTGTTCGACGTGGACGAGGTGTCTCCGATGATGCAGGTGTGGGTCGGCGACCTGGCGCCCGTCACGCGCACGGGGGCCAACTTCGCCGAGGAGGGGACGCTGGCCGCCTCGTCGAAGTACCGGCCGCCCGACGCGCTCGCCGATCTCATGCTCAACCCCGCGCACCACTCCTACCTGCAGGCGTTCAACGGGCGCGGGCAGGGCGAGCTGGCCTTCGGCGCACCAGGCCTGACGATTTCCGGCGGGGGACGCTCGACGCCGTGCGCGTACGGCGCGATCGCCGGGATCTGTTTCGGTTCCGGCAACGACCCAGGTCATCCTGAGCGGCTGCTGCTGATCCCGAGGAGGGTGCGCGGCGGGCAGCCCGACGCAAAACCGGTCGAATCCTGGCTACTGCGCTCGGACTACGACGGCGACACCGACTGCCTCGGCAACGGCATCGCCTGCGCGAACAAGTGGGTGCTCGGCTCCTATGCGCCCGCCGCGTCCTGCCGCCGGGCCTTCGACAGCCGCGGCGACCACGTGTCCGCACTGCTCTTCAACCGGTCGTGCATGGACGAGACCTGGCCGAGGGAGTCCTGCTTCTATGTGTATGTCAGAGACCTGAAGGCCGGATCGCAGATCCGCCCGCTCTCCTACCTGGTCGTCCACACCTGCGAGGCCGGCTTCGACGACTTCGTCGCCTACATGACCGACGGCCCTGGGCAGCACGGGCCCTGGCAGAACGCCTGCGCGCGTGAGCACGGCAAGCATCCGGGCGGCAACTGCCTCGGCTGGAAGGTGTCGCTGACCCCGCCGCGGGTCACCGGCCCGCTCTCGCCTGGCGATCCGGTCACGCTGACCGCACGGACCAGCCCGGGCAACCTCCCGTACACGATCTCCACCACGCCGGTCCGTGAGGCGTCGGCCAGCGGGGACGTGGCCGCGTACGCGAACGACCGGCTCCGGCTGGCCAACCCCGCCGCAGGGGAGAGGCTTTATGACGGCCCAGGTGGCACGAGCCCCGAGTCGGACAGACGTGGCTTCACGGCGGTCGGCAACGTCACCCTGGCCGGCGAGGTGTCCGTCGCGCTGACCGGCGTCACCCACCCGGACCTGGTACGGGATGTCCAGTCCAGCTATGTCGACCAGACCGTGGTCGAACAGGAATGCACGCTGACCCGCCCCGACGGCACCCGCTACTGCGACGAGACACACGGCCCGCCGATGCTGCCGCTGGCCTCATGGACGTACTACTACCGGGGCACGCCGTTCGAGTCTGGACAGCCCGTCACCTACACCGAGCAGCGCCCGATCGTCCACCCCGATCATACCTATCTGATCAGGACCTGCCTGACGTGGTGGCGGTTCATGACCGCCCAGGACTACTGGTCGAACCAGTACGGCGAGAAGGACCCCGCGACCGAGGAGACCTGCGTGAACAATCTCGTTTCTCCGCGATGAGTTTCCCGCTCCCGCCCGGCCTGTCTCGTGCGGCCATCCGAGTCGCGCGAGGTGTGCGGCGGGAGCCGTGGGGTGGGATCAGGTCACTCGCCCCGGACGTAGGTCGATCTTGAACACGGCGTCGGAGACAGGGACGCCGAGCAGGCGGTCCATGGCGTCCACGCGCCGGACAGCAGCAGGGCTCCCGGAAGCCGGCCGGCGAACGCGACGGCGAGGCAGATCACGGTGACGCGGCGCAGCAGCGTCCGGTGCCGCTCGGGCTCGTCCAGGATGCGGCGGCGGGCCGCCCAGATGCCCAGCATCATGCCCGGCACGATGTCGACCGTGCCCAGGACCGTCTTTGTCGGCCACGTCCGGAGGCCGGACAGCAGGTGGTAGCCGAGATCGGCGGGCATGATCCTGGCCGCCGCGACGTCTGACGCGCCGGCCAGGGCCGGCAGGATCGGCCCGGAGGTCACGAACACCGCCGGCGGAGAGGGGACCTGGACCTGGCAAACATTGGCCGCGTGCAGCCGATACCGGCTGCACGCGGCCTTGGCGTGATCGTCAGGGAGATCTTGGCCGCAAGGTTGCTACGGTTTGGGGGACAACCTCCGTCATCAGGCAAGACAGCGATCACCGGCATGGCGCGAGCTGGGCAGCCATCGCCCGGCGCGGAGGCTTCGTTTCCCGGCCATCTGGCAACCTGGCGGATCGTGAAGTCGGCACGGTGGATCCGGTCATTGCCGATCAGCTCGGCCGCGCCCACCCGCTCGCCCGGCCTCTCGACGACTTCTGTTGAGCGATGAGTAACTGACAGTCGTCGGCGACGAGTCATGTCGGTGGCTCGCACGCAGAGGTACGGCTGGCCTTGGCGCCCGACCGTCGCTCGACGCCGAGCCTGCGCGGCGCGGTCGAGCAGGCGCCCCCTGCGCGTTGCGCGTCCCCGGCACAGCCACCCATCTGCTGAAGCAGGCGCCCGAGGCGTTCGGCGACTTCGCCGCCGGAGCCCTCGGCAAGCTCGCCGTCACCTGCCCCTGACCCGCCGGCTCAGCTGGTCACAGGTGGAGCGGGCCGAGGTCGGTGACGACGTCGAGGAAGGCGCGGATGACGTCGGACTCGGCGTCGGCCCGCCACACCGGCGCCCATCGCGAGTCCGGCACGCCGGTGATGGGGACGTAGGCGATGTCGGGCCGGGTGTGGTAACGCACGGCGTGCGCGTGGACGGGAGCGACGATCTCGCCGTTGGCGACGATGGCGACCAGCTCCATCCAGTCGCCGACCGGAGGGCCGAGGTGGATGGGCTGTCCGCCGGGGGTCCGGAAGGGGACGACCGCGGCACGCCAGTAGTCGGGGACGTCGGCACGACGGAGGACCGGCGATACGCCGGGACACGATCTTCCGGATGGCCTCGACCACGAAGCCGGTGACGATGGCGGCCGCGATGGTGCTGCTGGACGAGTGCCGCATCCGCCTGGACGACCCGGTGCAGGAGTGGCTGCCGGAACTGGCCGACCGGCGGGTGCTCGTCCGCCCGGACGGCCCGCTCGACGAGACCGTGCCCGCAAGGCGCCCGATCACGGTGCGGGACGTGCTGACCTCGACGTTCGGGCTCGGCATCGATCTGCCGCTGATGGCCGCGCCGATCGGCGCGAAGATCATGGAGGTCGCCTACTACAGCACGGACGCGGGGTCGGCGGTCGACCCCGACGAGTGGCTGCGGCTCCTGGGCACGATCCCGCTGTCCTACCAGCCGGGACAGCGCTGGCAGTACGAGCTCAGCCACGACGTGCTCAGCATGCTCGTCGCCCGGGTGACGGGCCAGACGCTGGGCGACTTCCTGGACGAGCGGGTCTTCGGGCCGCTCGGCATGGACGACACCGGGTTCTGGGTCGCCGAGGACGTGATCGACCGGCTGCCGCCCAGCTACGTCCCCGACCCGGGCACCGGGGAGTTCCACGTGTGGGACGAGGCCGCCGGCGGGAGCTTCAGCAAGCCGCCGCAGTTCCACCGGGGCGGCGGCGGCCTGGTCTCGACCGCCGACGACTACCACGCCTACTTCCGGATGTTGCTGGCCGGCGGGGTCCACGACGGCCGCCGGATCCTGTCGCGCCGCGCGGTGGAGCTGATGACCACCAACCGGCTCAGGCCCGAGGTGCAGGCCACCCGCCACCAGATGGCGCTCGACCACGTGCACCGGTCACACGGGCAGGGGCAGCACGGCGGCTGGGGCTTCGGCATGGCCGTACGCACGCACCGCGGCGACTACGCCCCGATCGGCCAGTTCGGCTGGGACGGAGACACCGGCACGTCGGTCTACACCGACCCGCACCACGGGCTCACCGGGATCCTGCTGACCCAGGTCGGGCTGTCGGTGCCCGACCCGGCGCGGCTCATCCACGATTTCTGGACCACCGTCTACCAGGCCGTCGACGCGTAGACAGCCTGGTAGGGCGTCAGCTGTCGTGGCAGCGGTCGCGGGTCGGCTCTCGTTCGTCGAACCCGGCCGAGCGGCAGGTGGCGACGGCGCCGACGTTCGAGGACGGGGTCGTGAGCGCGGCGGTCAGCGGCGTCGGGCTGCCCTTCTTCGCCCGGCCGGCCGCCGAGCGGCGCCCGGTGGCCGGGGCGCGGGTCCTGTCGGCATGTGTCATGGGGGGATGGTCTCGATTGCGTCCTTCAGGCAGCGCAACGCGGCCCCGAGCTCGTCCCGGGGCGGTGTGGCCAGTGCCAGCCGGAGTGCCCGGGGACGGTGGGGGCCGGTGGCGAAGGCGTCCGCGGTGGATATCAGGATGCCTTTCTCCGCGAGCACGGCCGCGACGTGATCGGGGCGCTGGTGCGACTCCAGGCCGAGCCACACGATGTAGGAGACGGGGTGTGCCGTGAGGTTCAGGCCGGCGAGCGCGGCGCGGGCGATGTCCTGCCGGGCGGCTGCGTCCTCGCGGCGGTCTTGCTCCAGGCGCGTGACGGTTCCGTCGGCGATCCAGCGGGTGGCGAGCGCGGTGACGACTCCCGGGGCTCCCCAAGCCGCGGTACGAAGACCGCTCGTGGCCGCCTCCAAATAGCGCTCGGGCAGCACAGCGAAGCCGAAGCGCAGGCCGGGTGCCACGTTCTTGGACAGGCCGGCGACGTAGCAGGTGCGTTCGGGCGCGAGGGCCTGGAGCGGCGGTGGCGGTGAGGCTTCGAGGAAGGCGTAGGTGCCGTCCTCGATGATCAGGCAGTTGTGTGAGTGGGCGAGGGCGGCCAGCCGGTCGCGCTGCTGTCGGTCGAGCACCCAGCCGAGCGGGTTGTGCACGGTGGGCATCGTGTAGATCGCGCGGACGGGCCGGGCGCAGCACAGCTGATCGAGCGCGTCGAGGTCCGGTCCCGTGGCCGTGACCGGGATGGGGGCCAGGTCGAGGCCGTGTGCCGAGGCGAGGAGCTTGATGCCCGGGTAGCTGAGCGCGTCGACGGCGAGGACGTCGCCGGGTCGGGTGAGGGTGTGCAGCACGATGTCGAGCGCCTGCTGGGTCCCGCTCGTCAGCAGGACGTTGCGCGGCACCGTGTCGATCCCCCGCCCCAGCAGGTAGGTGGCCACGGCCGCCCGGTCGTGCCGGTGTCCGCCCGGCGGGTGCTGGCGCAGCAGCGCCTCGACGTCTCCCGACACCGCCATCGTGCGCAGGGCCTGCCGCAGCAGGTCGGCCTGCCCGGGGGCCAGGGGCTGGTTGAACGACAGGTCCGCCACCCGGGGCACCGGCAGAGTGCGCGACGGTTCGAGCCCGTCGTAGCCGGACCGCACCCGGACGAACGTTCCCCGGCCCGGCTCTCCCACGACCAGGCCCAAGGCGGCGAGCTCGGCGTAGACCCGGGTGGCCGTGGCCAGCGCCATCCCCCGCTCGCGCGCGAGAGCGCGGTGGGTCGGAAGCCGGGCACCGGTCGGAATCGCGCCGGAGCGGATGGCTGACGCGAACTCGTGAACAACGGCCTTGTAGGACGACGGTCCCATGGCACACCTGCTGCCCGTTGCAGAACCCGTTGGGACCGCCCCATTGTATCTAGGACGATTATTGGATCGTCCTAGATGGGTGCTCGTAGCCTCAGAAGGTCGAACCCAGAGGAAACGGAGCACCCCGGCATGACCGTGCGCATCGAGCGAGAAGACCAGATGGTGGTAGTCACCATCGATCGAGAGCAGAAGCTCAACGCCCTGGACTACCCGACGATCGACGCGCTCCTCGCGCAGCTCGACCTCATCGACTCCGACGACAGCATCCGGGCGGTCATCCTGACCGGCGCCGGGCGCAAGGCGTTCAGCGCGGGCGCGGACATCCCTTCGCTGGCCTCCAGCATCGCAGGAGGACCCGAACGTGCGCTGCGCGAGATCGTGCGCCGCGGTCACGGGCTGACGCGGCGGATCGAGGAGTTTGCCAAGCCCGTGATCGTCGCGGTCAACGGTCTCGCTTACGGCGCCGGCTGCGAGATCACCGAGGCCGCTCCGCTGGCGATCGCAGCCGAGCACGCCGCCTTCGCCAAACCCGAGATCACCCTCGGGTTCCCGCCCCCCTTCGGCGGCTCCCAGCGCCTGCCGCGGCACGTCGGTCGCAAGCGGGGCCTGGAGATGATCCTGACCGGCGACCCGATCCCGGCCGCCCGAGCCACCGAGCTGGGCATGGTCAACACCGTCGTACCGGCAGACGAGCTCCTCGACGCCGCACGGGACTTGGCCACCCGGATCATCCGGCACGCGCCGACGGCCGTCGCGGCGTGTCTGCGCGCGGTGACCCGCGGGATCAACCTGCCGATCGACGAGGGCCTGGCGGTCGAGGCGGCGAGCTTCGCCGCCACCGTGCCCACCGACGGCGTGCGGACCGGCCTGCAACGGTTCCTCGACCGGACGAGTGTGTCGGCGTGAACCTGGCGGAAGAGTCGGCGCTGCTCGCTCGTGACCGTCCGGCGCGTGCGTGAGCGCCACGAGCCAAGAAGACAGACCAGGACCGGGCCAGGAGGACACCGTCGATCGATCGTCATGGGCGGAGTTGCCGGCCGGCCACCCCGTTCTTCACCCGGCCCATGCTCCAGCGGGGAAGCATGGTCGACGGCCGCTGGCGCCCACCGAAGTACGGACCCTACGAGTGCGGCAACCCCGTCCGCTTCTCCGCGTTCGAGGGTCCCTGCCGAGCGCCTCTGCCAGGCCCTGCAAGGCACCCGCGCCAAGCAGGAGGCGGCTTTCCGTGAGCTGTTCGCCTGCCCTGCCTCATCTTCCGGCAAGCCCCGCAGCCGCAGGTTCGGCGGGCCATGATGCTCACTGTCGCGCGATCGCTCTCTTCAGCGGGCATGGGCAAGAGCACGCCGATGAGCAGGGACGCCGCGGCCCGCATCCAGTCCGCGGCAGCCAGGAATCCCGGTAGCGACACGGCTCGTGATGCGTTCGATCGCCGTGGCCAACGTGCCGAACCCGCAGCACTGCCACTCGGGTGAGAAACTGATCTTGGTGAGCAGGCCGACTCCGCACGGCTCGCAGATCGTGTACCGGACGCGCCCGAACGAACCCTCGTCACCCGCGGCGACCGAGAACTCATACGACACGGTCGGCCCGTCATCCGCCTCTCGGCGACGGCCCGGCGTGGCTTTTCCCGAAACCGCCCAGTTCGGTCGGTGGTGTTGATGATCTCGGGCAGCGAGTACCGTTCCCGCAGGTCTTTCAGCGCCTCCCAGTGCGCCAGAGGCGGCTTCTCCCCCGGTGTGATCGTGGTGGCCACATCGCGCACGCGGACGGTCAACGAGTGAGTGAGCGCCAGCGTCTGCGTGCAGCTGCCCGCATAGGGCAACGCCACCGCTCCCGCCTTGGAAACTCGCACCGGCGACTGCTTCTGATGCTGTTCCGATCGCTTACCAGTCCACGTCCACGTCGATGTCCGCACCGGCCTCCTCAACCCCGCCTCCCGGCGAGTCCCCCGCCGCCGCGGTCACGGCGAGCATCAGGATGGGAAGGCCGATCCTGAGGGGCCACGGTATCGGCCCTCCGCCCTGCCGGCAGGCCATCACGACACCTACCGCGGTGAGCACGGCGGCGGCCAGCACACAGCCCACGACGACCCACACCGCGACAACGCGGATGCGCGCCCTCAACGTGGGAGGCGCCTTGTCAGGCTTGTGCGCTTCGAGCTCCATGCCCACACGCTACGACGCCGCCTCCCCCGCTCCCATGTCCGGAAGGGTTACTGCTCACCCCCATGTCACCAGCCCCTTTCCACCGCTTCGGAGCACCCTGGGGTTCGGGAGGTCGGCATGGTGCGGCAGCGGGGGGACAATCGTCTGCTCTGCGCCGTGCCCTCTTGATCCATTATTTGCCCTGGTAGGCCGGCTGCTACGATGCCGCCCGGCATAAATCGCCCTATCTGGGCGGGCAGAACCGTCGATTTCTCATGCGCGATCTTTCTGCACGAATTGCCGAATCCCCTCTTGGAGTTCTTCATGCGCCGTGCAGTCGCGCCCGCCGTTCTCCTGCTCGCCACCATGACCGCATGTGGCGGCGGCGAGAAGCCCGTGCCGGCGGCCTCCGCCACCCCCAGTGCTCCGGCCGCCCTGACCGAGGTCGCGGCCGTGGTGCGTGTCCTCGACACCCAGCTCACCAAGCACAAGAGTCTCAAGATGGCCGTGTCGGTGACCGGTGATGAGGCGGCCGTCAAGTCCGACGTGCTCATTCACCTGGAGGGCACGGCGACCCGGGTGGACATGACCTCCGAGGACCCCCTGTCTCCGGGAAAGAAGACGCACGTCATCCAGACCGAGGAGGCCACGTACGTGGCGGCCACGGGCGAGCACGCCGACTGGGCGAAGGGCAGGCCGTGGCTGAAGTTCGGCGAGGAGCAGAAGGGGATGGTCGGGCTGATCGCTCCCGGGGGCGCTGACAGCGCCGTCGAGGACCTCGCGCGGGCCCGTGACGCGAACCTGTACGCCACCGGCAAGCTCACCTCCGCGCCGGATCCGCTCGGCATCCACTACACCGTCACCTACGACCTGGGGCAGGCGCTGAAGCAGACCGGGTCCAAGGCGTACGTGGCGGCCAACTTCGACCAGTCGCTGGCCGCCGTCAAGGCCAAGCTCGGCAAGGAGGGGCTGCAGAAGGTGATGAAGGGCGTCACCGGCCTGGGCGAGCAGTACCAGGCCCGGCTTGGGACCGCACTGGAGCAGGTGGCGCAGGGGGTCACCTGCTCCTACGACGTCTGGGTGGGCGCCGACGGGCTGCCGGCCAAGCTGGTCATGAACGTGCCGCTGGAGGGGGCGGCGGTGAAGACGGAGATGGTGTTCTCGGACTGGGGCACGGCGAAGGTCACCGTACCGGCCGACGATCAGACCGCGGAGATGCCTGGCCTTTCATAGATTCGTGGCTTTCGTCCGAGCTCTCGATGGGTCGTCGAATGCGGCAGATCCGACCATCAAGGAGATCACCTGCCCGTTCCAGCGCGCGGCGCTCGTGGTCGCCCGCTGGTGCGGCGCCCGCCGCGACGAGATCCGCGCCGACGTCCGCCGCCTGGCCGGCCTCTGCGCTTCCTGACCCCGAGGTCACCTCGGTGCGGGCCGCTGGGGACGATCAGCAGCACCCCCGCCCGGCCCCGCACCGCGACGGTGTTGCTCTGCACGAACGCGCTCTCGTGGACCCACACACCCTCCGCGACCTGCTTCAGCACGAGCCCGCCTCCTTCACGTCCCCGGACGGCGTAGTGGTGCATCGTGACGCCCTGCTCGAACGTCCGCTGTTCCAGCAGGTCGAGATCGATCGGCCAGTCGTGGTCGTCGAACAGCGGCCTGCCGAAGCCGAGGATCGCCGGATGGGCGAAGAGCAGCTGCTTGGTCTTGCTGCGGTACATCTGCACGCTCAGGCCCCTGGCGTGCTGGGTGATGTGCTCGATGTCGATGGCGAGGAGTTCGGCTTCGCGGACGGCGGTGCGCTGCCCGGCCGGGGTGGTCCGGTCGAGGGTGGCCAGCACGGCGCTCAGGATCGTGGCGAGACGACGGCCGGCAGCGCGGCGGCCAGGAGTCCGGCGTCGCGTCGCTGTACACGCGCTAAGGCACTCCTTCGGCACGGACTCGAACCAGTGACAGAGGCAGCACCTTGCCGGTCGCCCCTTTGCATGACCGTCCGCCATTCAACTGACGCCCCCACCCGCCCACCACAAGACGAGCGTGCCGGGATCGATGCCGTGCTTGCCGGCATTCAGGGCTACCTGTTCAGGACCCCTGATCCTGCGGTTCCGGACAGTCAGGCCGGGAGCTGCGCGAAGATGACGACGCCTTCCTCGCCGACCGGCCGCAGCAGGCAGAACGTGAACCCGCCGACCGTGACAGGGGCGAACTCCCGCACTGCCCGGCAGCTCCACCAGTGCCCTGCGTCGGGCCGTTCGCGCTTCAGGAGATCTACGACGGCCGCGGCGCGTGGGTCGTCCGGGATGTGCCCGGTGTTGGCCCGGAACTGCTCGTACAGGCCGCGCAGCAGCGGCTCCGCGTCGGTCAGGCGGTGGCCCCCGGGGGTGGCGAGCATGATGAGGAGGTTGCGCCGCTCGATCGGCACGCTGTCCGGATCGCCCCAGAAGCGCCGGTAGGCGGCGTTGCCGGCGAGCACGTCGAAGCGCACGTCCACGGCCGCAGCCGGTGTGGACGTCCAACTGTCCAGCAGTGTCCGGATCGGCTCCCCGAGCACGGCCGCGCCCGCGGCCGTGGCCGGGGAGGCGGGCAGGAACCCGGCCAGTGCCAGCGTGTGGCGGTGCGCCGCCGCGTCCATGCCGAGCACCCGGCAGATCGCGTCCAGCACCTGCCGGGTCGTGCTCGCCCTGCCCTGCTCCAGCCAGGTGTACCAGGCCACGCTGACCCCGGCGAGCGTCGCGACCTCCTCGCGGCGCAGTCCGGGGGTCCGCCGCCGTCCACCGCCGGCCAGACCCACGTCCGCCGGGTCGACGACCTCGCGGGCCGCGCGCAGGTGGGCGCCGAGCTCGCGGCGAAGGGTCTCGTTCATGACCGCCAGCCTATGAGTGCCACTCATCCCATGAACTCTCCCCTGCCTGTCGGCGGCGCCCGGCGCCACTCTGGATGCCATGAGCGATGACATGAGCGATGACATGAGCGATGACATGTGGCGACTGCGCGACGACTCCTCCGACCTGGCCGAACCCCGCGTGCTGATCCGGGTGTTCGTGCCGTCTGAGGAACTGG
>NZ_JBFAOM010000087.1:0-14168 GCF_040675235.1 Nonomuraea sp. NPDC049637 | reverse complement strand
GACCGGCGTCGACGTCCGGCCGCCCGGGGGGCCAGGGCCGATGCCACGCGGGTGGCCCGTTGTGCCGTATCCGCGTTCACCACCGGGCCCCGGCCTCGGGGGGATCATCGCCGAGCACGATCCTGGCGTGGTGCGGCTTGGTCGGAGATGGAGGTGGTGTAGCCGCCGTCGGCGTCCTGGTGGCGCAGCAGGTAGGCCAGGCCGCGCTTGATGGTGGCGGTGTGCTGGTGGGCAGGTGCCAGGGCGGTGAGGGTGTAGGCGGTGCTGATCGGGTCGCTGGGCTCCGGCGGGGGTTTGTCCCCAGCCGCCGTCGGTGTGGGCGGTGGCCAGCAGGCGGCCTTCGGCGGCGGTGATGGCGGGTTGCAGGCGGCCGTGGTGGGTCAGGGGGTGTCAATGGAGAAGGTGGCGCTCATCACGGCGGTGACCTCGCCCTGGGTGACGCGTTCCTTCCGGTGAAGTTCTGGCTGGCGGTGCAGCCCGACGGGCTACAGTCCATCTCGCCTGCGCCGTCGAGGGTGAAGGTGATGCCATGGTCGGTCGCGTTCTTGAGCTGGTCGGCGTACTCGACGAGGGTGTCGAACATCTTGTCGACGGCAGCTTCGGTGAGGATCGGGGTCAGGTCCATGCCCTCGGCGTCGCCGGGTGCCAGGGGCCCGATGGTCACCTTGCGGGGGCGGTCAGTTCCTCTCCACGCTCGATCTGTTCCCTCGCCCGGGCGAGGTCCTTGCGCAGGTCGTATGCCTCCAGCCGCAGCACCCGATGCGGCTTGTCCTTCGTTACCAGCAAACGCCCGGCAGAGGTGTCGATGCTGGGCGCGGGCGTTCCGTTCACGCTCAGCGGCTGCTGCCCGGAGGTGCTCGACGTCTTCGGCTCGTCCGCTGGCTGCGGTGACTTCTCCAGGTCGGTCAGGGCTGTGTCCAGCACGGCCGCCAGCTTGGAGGGGGCGATGGTGCGGGCCAGCGCCTCGTCCATCAGCTCGGAGCCGTCGTCCATCCCCACGGCCCACTCGCTGGGCGGCGCCTTCTCGCCCGCCGGCACGTCCGTTCTGGGGGCGGGGTCGACCTGCCACCGCATGAACGTCTTGCCGCCGATGCGCAGCACGTCCTGACCGTGGTCAGTGTTGCGCCCCGAGGTGGTGGTGCCGAACTGGCTGCCGCTGGCGGTGACGGTGATGTCATTCTCGGTGATGTCGTAGGCCGAGGTGTCCTTGTAGCGCAGGCCAGGGGCATCGGCCAGCTGGTCAACGGCTTCCCGGAACGGCTGGAGGTTTCGCCGAGCTGCCTGGGCCTTCTCAGAATCGGAGGACGAGGAGGTGAGAGAGATGAGTTCGGCCACCAGCGCCACGATGACGACACCGATCACGCCGAGGAGTACCGCTCGTTGACGGCCGGTCAGAACCTGGATCCGCGCCATCCACCGTGGCCTGTTCCGCGCCCCTGTTACGGGGCCACGCGCGAACGGGTGTTCGCCGCTCGGGTTCGGTTCCGACATGACTGCCTCTGCGTGTCCATGACACGCCCTTGCAAGAGCGGAAGACGGACTACCGCGACTGGCCGGCCCCCAGGGTGCTGGACCTGATTGCCGGTGTGGGCCAGGAGAACTGGGCGCCAGTATTGAGGAGGGACGCCTCCGCGGAGCGAGGTTTTATCGGAATCTGTTCATCGCCGCGGCGAGCGGTGCCAGTGTGGTCGGGCAGTACCGGCCAAGGCCGAAGGCAAGGAAAGCTTCCATCCAGGCCAAGAAGGGCTTCCCAGCACCCTGCCCATGCGGCGTGATCAAATGACTGCAGTTACCAGCGGTATGGATGCCCTCGTCGGCAAGCCCCTTGCTCTTGCTGACAATGTTCTTCCGGTCAGCGAGGTAGGCGTTGCCCCCAACATGTGAGGTTTCCGAACGAGGGCGTCGAAGAAGACCGCAGAGCGGGACACGACGATGCACGTCATCCAGGAGGATCTGCCGGCCACCAGGAGCGGTGGCGAGGCCTTCGAGGAAGGGCATGCAGATGGTGCGTTCGGGCCGGACTGCTACGAGGACGGAGCCGGCGTAGTCACCGACGCCTGCACACCCCGTGCGTCCAGGCCGCCTACGCGTCCCGCGACGCCATCCGCGTACCGGCCATCCGCGTACCGGCCATCCGCGTACCGGCCATCCGCGTACCGGCCATCCGCGCCTGCACCTGCTCGGTGAACCGGGCGAAGACTTCACTATGTCCTCGGGGAGGCGGACGAGTAGGCGGTGTTGCCCGACAGCGCCGTTGCGGGGTATGGCCCGGACACTTCATCGGTTCGGGTCGAAGACAGGCGTGAACCATTTCGGTCTGGCGCGACAAGAGTACGTGTGACCGGCATACGCCAAGAAGGGGTCGACATGCATGACCCCATACGCGACGTCATCAAGGCTGACGATGCGACCCTCATCGAGAGGTCGCTGAACGAGCCGGAGACCTTCGCCGTTTTATTCGACCGGCATGCGCCGTACCTCCATGGCTACGTGGTCCGGCGACTGGGTCCCAGCCAGGCCGAGGACGTCGTGGCCGACACCTTTCTGACCGCCTTCCAGCGCCGGGGCGATTACGACAAGGCCCGCGCCAACGCCCGCCCATGGCTGTACGGCATCGCCTCCAATTTGATCGGCAAGCATCGGCGCACCGAGATGAGCCTCTACCGCGCCTACATCCGCAGTGGGGTGCATCCGGCGGAGGTGTCCGGCGCACCGGTCGAGGACGGGGTCGGCACCCTGGCCGTCAACCGGCCGCTGGCACGGGCGTTGCTGAAACTCAATCGAGCCGATCGCGATGTGCTGCTGCTCGTCGCCTGGGCCGAACTGAGCTACCAGGAGGTCGCGGACGCACTTGCCATCCCTGTGGGAACCGTGCGATCGCGACTCAACCGGGCCCGCACCCGGGTTCGTCAGGCACTAGAACGAGGAGCAGAATGATGGACGAGCTCAAAACCATGTGGGTGACTCCCCCGGGCACTCCGGACGACCTCGCCGGAGCGCGGCGGCGGCTGCTGGACGGAATGGACGGCCCGCCCACGCGCCGGCGCATCTTCGGGGGAGGCCGGGCGATCTTCACCGGCCCACGGCTGCTGGTCGCGGCCGGCGTCGCGGTGGCCGTTGTCGCCGCACCGCTGATGATCGGGGACGGCGAGCCCGCTTACGCGGTGGCGAAGAACCCCGACGGCACGCTGATCGTGACGATCAACGAGCTGCAGGATCCCGAAGGCTTGCAGACCGCGCTGAACGCCCAGGGCATCAAGGCCGACGTCACCTACAACCCACGGGACAAGAAGTGCGCGTCCGGCCGGTTCGTCGGCGCGGACCATATGTATGGCTCGCCCAACCCCAAGAACTTGACCGCGGAGCAACGTAAGGAGTTCTACCGGCCAGAGAACTGGCGGTCCAGGGACGTCATCCGCCCCATCTCCAAGGGCAAGTTCAGGATCTCCCCGAAGTTCATGAGGCCCGGAGAGACCCTGGTGCTGGAGTTCAGGCTCGGCAACGATCCGGGGGTCAGCTGGAGCCTGGGGGCCTGGCTGGCCAAGGCGGGTAGCTCCGTGCGGCCCTGCACACTCGTGGATGAGGGAGGGCACGACAAGGAGCACGCCGAGGAGATGGCGGGAGGCTGACAGTGAGGCTTCTGCGGGGCGACCATGGCCCCGCAGGAGTGCAGGCCCGCGCCGACCAACCGGTGTGCCCGCGGTAGTCAGTTCCTGGTGCCGTTGGCGGCGTACGGCCAGCAGGAGTGTCACCGCGGCGCCGACGCCGGCGCCGGCCGCCGGCGCGGTACGGACGGCCTCGATCCGGGCGGAGATCCGCTCGGGAACGGGCAGCGTGCCCAGATCCTGCAGCAGCCAGGCGCTGACGCCCCAGACCGCCGCGCGACCAGCAGCGCCGCAGGCAGAGCCCACCACCACATCGACCGTGGAGGCCGCAGGTCGGGTGGGCGAGACAGCGGCCGGAGAGCGCGTCGGACAAGACTCACGTACGCGATTCCGCTCCTGGCGGCCTGCTGTTACGAAGCGGGGGCTCAGTTCATCAGCGGGCCCCCGTCACCTGCGATACGTGCGCGACCCCGCGACGGCGAGAAGTGCTGGGACTGCGCCTACCGCCAGGCCTTCGAGTTCAGCCAGGCCACCTGGGGCCCGAGCGTCACATCAACTGGCTGACGCGGCTGCGTGCCGCGCATCGAGGGCGTCGACGCACCCCAGCCGCATGATGTGACGGCCCTTGATCCTTCACCCACTTGAGCTGTCTCGGCGGGCAGGGGAGGTAGGCCGGCACGCCATCGGAATGCGGGCCGGGCGCAACTTGGAGCCTCTCGAGCACCCGGGCCGGGACACCAGGATCTGAGGTCCTCGCTCTCGCGCTCGGCCACGCAGGCCCGCCACCCAAGCCGATTCACGCGGTGACGCCCGACATCGACGGCGTCCCCGACGCATGGGTGGAGATGATCGAACGCTGGCATGCCACCTCCACGCTGTCTCCCAAGGTCAGGGGCACCTATCGGACGATCATTGCCAAGGCGGCACGATGGCTCGCGGCAGAGCATCCCTCTGGGCCGGGCTCAACCTCGAACCCGAGGACTGTCCGACCACACCTACGGGCTGGGCTACCCGATGGAGCTGATCCGAGCGGTCACGCTCACCTGGCTGTTCGGCGGCCTGCGCAGTGACGAGATCTCCCGGCTGCGCGTCGGATGCATCCGATGGCAGCACGACGGCGTCCCGATCTCCGCCGACGACGTGACGTGCTGGCCACCGAGGCGGTCTGCCTCCTGGACGTCCCCACGCACAAGACCGGCACCGCGTTCACCAAACCCGTCGACCCGCTGCTCGGCCAGGCGATCGAGGCGTGGCAGACCGTCCGGCCCCAGCAGCCGGCCATGCTGGACCGCAAGACCTCTGAGCAGGTCCACTTCCTGTTCGCCCACCGCGCCAAGCGCATGGCCAAGACCTACATCGACAGCGCGGTCATCCCCTCCCTCTGCCGGAAGGCCGGAGTGCCGAGCACCGACGTCCGCGGCAACATCACCAGCCACCGGGCCCGCTCCACCATCGCCACGCAGCTCTACAACGCCAAGGAGCCGATGCCCCTGTTCGAGCTTCAGGCCTGGCTCGGGCACAAGTCGGCCGACACCACCCAGCACTACGCCAAGATCACCCCGAACACATTGTCCAGGGCCTACCGCGACGCGGGCTACTTCGAACGCAACGTCCGAACCATCGAGGTCCTGGTCGACCGGGAAGCCGTCGAGAACGGGGCCGCGGCCGCCGGCGAGCCGTGGCAGTACTCCGACCTGGGACACGGGTTCTGCAACCACACCTTCTTCGAGCAGTGCCAGCACCGGATGGCCTGCGCCAAATGCGACTTCTACACCCCGAAGGACTCCTCCAAGGCGCTGCTGCTGGAGGCCAAGGACAACCTGCAACACATGCTTGCCGCCATCCCCCTCACCGACGACGAACGCGCCGCGGTCGACGACGGCCAGGCTGCCCTGGACCGGCTGCTCGGCCAACTCGCCGACACCCCCACCCCCGCCGGGCCCACACCCGGCACATCAGTGCCCCGGCCCAGGCGACCCTGCTGCCGGTCATCGAGATCAACCGGAGGCCGACCTGGTCAGGCCGCGCCGCAGCCGAGTGGGTGCCGCACCCACTGCGGGTGGGCGTCGCCGACCTCGATGCTGTTCTCATCAAGAGCGTTGGCGATATGGAAGCGGCCAGTGTTGTCGAACACGAACTCCACAGCGAGGGTCCCAGCCGCCATATCGCGACGTGATGGCCGCCACTCAAGCAGCGCCACCTCGCGCAGCTCCTGGCCGATGAACGGCTCAAGCTGTTCATCGGCTCCGGACCACGCCGGAGTCAGCTCGAACCACTCCCAGCCGGCGATCGCAGCCGTCGTGTCGATGGTGTTCCAGCCGATCGACAGCTCATCGAACTTCGAGTGGCTGATCTCTACCTGGACGCCGTCGAAGTCCAGGACGACGGGGCAGTCGGCATACCAGTCCCCGTCCTCGACGAAACGCACGAGCGCGAACCCGGTCAGGCACCGGCCGACCAGCGCGGCCAGGCCCGGTCCGTGTTCCTCGCTGATGGCTTTGAGTCCGACGAGGAAGGTCGGCTCGAAGCCGGAGATGCCCATCACGACAGGCGATTGTCCAGGTTCATCGCGAAACCGGCCAGCCGATATCCACTGCCGAGCCGCAGGGCCACGCTTGACAAATCAGATTCCACACAATGCTGCGGTATCTGGCCGACCCGGCGCTGCGGGCGCGGGTCACCGCGGCGACCAACAAGGTCGAGTCCTACAACGGATTTTCCAAGTGGCTCGGCTTCGGCGGGGTGCTGGCCGACAACGACCCCGAAGAGCAGGAGAAACTGATTAAGTTCAACACGCTGCTGGCCAACCTGGTCGTCTTCCACAACGCCCTGGACATCTCCGACGTCGTGCGGCAGCTGGTTGCCGAGGGCTGGAGCATCACCGCCGACCAGCTCGGCCAGATCGCGCCCTACCTGCGGGCCCACATCAGCCGCTTCGGCGCGTACGCCACTGACGAGCTGCGCCATCGGCCGGATCCGTTCGACCCCCTGCTGTAGGAGGTCGACTTCACCGACGTTGAGCTGGCCGCGTGATCTCCGAGGCGCCGGCGGGGCGTCTGCGCGGAGCCGGTTCAGCAGTCCCGGTAGCGTGCGGTCATGACCGAGATGCTGACGCTGACGCCCGATGATGCCTTGGCGATGCTGCTGGAGGGCGACCAGCGGTTCGTCGCCGGCGCGCCGGAGCATCCCGACCAGGACGCCGCCCGCCGCGCCGAGACCGCGCCGGAATTTCCTGGCCATTGACCACCGGGACTCACAGCCCGGCTGCTGCCGGCGCGCTCCAGGTTCGGCATGGCCGGGAAGGTGTCCGCCGAGTCGCATGCGGTGCGCGAGCTCATCGGGCCTCGTGCTTGTGAGGCCGGATGAGCCGGTGATATCGAGTGATTACCGGGAATTCGGCGGGCACATCTCCGCTTCCATTTCCTTGGTGAGGATGCTGATCGGGTTGTCCCAGTCGCCGTTGATGTTGGTGACGACCATGTGCTTGCCGTCCCGGGTGCCCATCGCGTACGTCCAGGAGCCGTGGATCCTGCCGCCGTTGCCCCAGACCGTCGCGCCGCAGGACAGCTTCTGGGAGAAGACGCCGAGCCCGTAGGCGGTGTTGTCGATCCAGTGCACGCCCTTGGTGGAGACGGTGGTGAACATCTCCTTTTGCTGTGCGGGCGGCAGCACACGGCCGCTCAGCACTGCCCGATAGAAGGTGTGCAGGTCGCTCATGGTCGAGACGATGCTGCCGGCTGCCCCGGCCCAGGAGGGGTTCATGTCGGTGAGGTCGTAGGGGGTTGTGGTGTCCTCGCCGACCAGGAACTTGACGTAGTGCCGTGCGTGCGGCTTGCGCAGCTTCGTGACTTCGCCCGGCAGGTACGTCTTCCTCAGGCCGAGCGGGCGGATGATGCGCCGGTTGATCTCGTCGGCGTAGGACCTGCCGGTGACCTTCTCGATGATCATCCCGGCGAGGATGAAGTTGGTGTTGGAGTAGCCCCACCCCTTGCCAGGCTCGAAGGAGGGTGGGTTGCCCATGGCTGTCTTCACCAGGTCCTCGGGACGGTAGCTGTTGAAACGGACCTTGAGGAAGGCGGTGCTCCACTGTCTGGTCGCCAGGTCCGCGTCCGAGGTGTAGGGGAAGATGCCGCTGGTCTGGTTGAGCAGCTGCCGGATGGTGATCTTGCTGCCGTCGTGGCCGTTGCCCTTCACCACGCCGGGCAGCCACTTGTCCACGGTGTCATCCAGGCTCAGCCGGCCCTCGGCCGCCAGCTTCAACACCACGACAGCGACGAATGTCTTGGTGGTGCTGCCGGCCCGGAAGTAGTCCTGCCGGCTGCGCTTGCGGCCGGTCTCGGTGTCGGCCACGCCTGCCGTACCGAACCATGACCTGCGGCCGTCGCGGACGTCGGCCATGGCGCCCGGCATGCCGTCAGCCACGGCTTGGTCAAGCACCCGCTGGAGTCCGGCGTGGTCGTCGGCCGCCGCCGGCGACGCGCTCACGGTCACGGCAGCTGCGGCGGCGAGCAGGCAGGCGGCGGTGCGGAGGGTCTTGATCATGGGTCGATCGCCTTTCATGCAAGTGAAGTGTTCGCATGGGGAAATCCGTGAGTTAGCTGGTGACACGGTGGAGCAGGATGTCGCCCTGGGCGACGTGGGCGTGGAGCTCGACGGTGTTGCCGGCCGACATCCCGGGGTCGTCGCCCAGGTTGTCGCGGACCCTGCCGAGCGTGGTTTTGGCGTCCAGCAGTACGGCGCTGCCGTCCGGGATCCCGACGTCGATCGTCCCGGCGCCGACGTCCAGATCGGCGCGCCCGCGCGCCATCGCGCCGACCTTGACGGCGCCTTGCTCGACGGTCACGCGCAGGCCGTCGGCGGCCCGGTCCACCGTGACGTCCCCGGCGCCGTTGCCGATCACGGTGGCGCCGATGCTCTCGCCGACCTTGATCTGGCCGCGGGCGGTGGTGAGGGCAGCCGTGCCCCCGGACGTGGCCACGGTGATGTCGCCGTCGTCGGTGCTCAGGCGCGACTCGCCGGTGCGGGCGAGGTGGATGTGGCCACGGGAGACGTGGGCCCGTACCTCGCCCAGGCGGCCCTGGCCGTTCAGGTGCCCGTCGCGGAGGCTGATGTCGAGCGCCGAGCCGCTGGGCAGCTCGACCGTCACCGCGACGCAGCCGGGCAGGGATCGGATGCTCGAGCGGTCCTTGACCGTCAGGCGGCCGCCCGCGTAGGTGACGCGGGCGCGTTCGGCGGCCGCGACGTCGGTGGCGTCGGCCGGATCGGCCGGCCGTACCTCGACGGTGGTGTCGGTGCGCTGGGTCGCGCTGATGCGGATGTCGGCCGCGGTGAACGACACGACGGCGACGATCGGCTCCGGTGTGTCAAAGGTATCCATTGATGGTCCACTTTCAGCGGGGGTCGGTGGCGGGCGGCGTGCTTACGCACCGATGGAAACGCCGAACTCCGCTTCGATGACTTTGAACATGGGGTCCCAGGACTTCCACTCGGTGTTGGTGTGCACGGCGACGGTGTGCCGGCCATCGGGAGTGCCGACCGCGAAGAAATAGGAGCCCCAGAAGCTGCCGCCGACGCCGCGCAACGTCCGGCCGCCGGTCGCCTGCTCGTCGAATTCGAACAGGCCCAGGCCGTAGCGGGTGTGCGGCATCCAGTAGCTGCCCTCGGTGGAGACGGTGGTCCACATCTGCCGATGCTGGGAGGGCGGAAGCAGGCTGCCGGTGGTCATCGCGTTGAAGAAGCGGATCATATCCGTCGTAGTGGTGACGATGTTGCCGGCCGCGTAGCCCGGGGAGGAGTTGAACTCGGTGACGTCCAGAGGCGGCAGGCCGGGCTCCTCCATCAGCGATTGCCAGTTCTCTGGGGTGACCGCTGCCGGGTCGGCGCCGTCCTTGAGGAACTGGTGGGAGTAGCCGCGCGGATGCGGACTGGGGTAACCGGTCTCGGTGGGGGGGCGCACGCGGGTGTGGGTCAGGCCGAGCGGCTGGACGACCCGGCGGTCGACCTCGTCGGCGTAGCTGTTGCCGGCGACCTTCTCGATGATCGCGCCGGCGATGTAGAAGCCGCCGTTGGCGTACTCGAAGCGTTCGCCGGGCGCACCGACCGGCGGCTGGGACACCGCCACCCGCAGCAGCTCCTCGGTGCTGAAGGTGTCGAAGCGATGCCGGTCGAATCCGGAGCGGGTGGCGTAGCGGTGGCTGACCTCCGGGGCCAGGCCGGTGGCGAACAGGCCGCTGGTGTTGCTGAGCAGGTGCCTGATGGTGATCTTGTCGCCGTCGTAGCCGTTGACGTCCAGCACGCCGGGCAGGTGGGCGTTGACCGGGTCGTCGAGGCTGAGGCCGGCCTCGGCCTCCAGGGCCAGAAGCGTCGCGGCCGTGAAGGCCTTGCCGCTGCTGCCGGCGTGAAAGTACTCGCCCGGCACGCGCGGGGAGCCGGTTGTGATGTCGGCCACGCCAGCGGTGCCGAACCAGGTGCGGTCGCCGTCTTTGACCTCGGCGACGATGCCGGGAATGCCGACCTCGGCCACCGACCAGTCGAGCACCTGCTGCACGTTCTCGTGTGCTGCCATTGCACTGCCTTTCGGACGTTTCTTCCGTACGTCCTCCAGGGTGTCCACCGGCGCTTACATGCGTCTTAGAACGCTCTTTTAGCCGGTATGGCGCCACTTTCAAACGGCACGTGCGCGTCGTTGTGCTCATAGCCTTTGTGCATGCGGATGGAGTTGCTGGGACCGGTCCGGGCCTGTGCCGACGACGGCACGCCGATCGAGGTCGGCGGCGTCATGGTCCGAGCGCTGCTGGCCCGACTGGCTCTGGCCGAGGGCGAGATGGTGCCGGTCGACGCGCTCGTTGACGGCCTGTGGGGGGAGCATCCGCGCGGGGGCACCGTCAACGCACTGCATGGACTGGTGCATCGGCTGCGCAAAGCTCTGGGCGAGGCCGAGGTCGTGGAGAGGGCGGCCGGCGGGTACCGCCTGCACGTACGCGCCGAGGACGTCGACGCCTGTCGGTTCGAGGAGAAGGCGAAGCGGGGCGGTCGCGAACTGGCCGCGGGTGACGTGCGGCGAGCGGCCTGGCTGCTGGACGAGGCGCTGGCGCTGTGGAGGGGAGGCGCGCTGGCCGACGTGCGTGACACCCCCTTCGCCGCCACGGCCGGCGCGCGGCTGGACGAGCTACGGGTCGCGGCCATGGAAGACCGTTTCGAGGCGGAGCTGCGACTGGGCCACCACGACGAGATCTTGGCCGATATGGCGGCGATGGCCGCCGGTCACCCGCTGCGCGAACGCCTGGCCGGATTGCGCATGCGAGCGTTGCAGGCGGCAGGCCGCCAGTTCGACGCGCTGGCCGTGTTCGACCAGGTCCGCGGCACCCTCGCCGAGGAACTGGGCGTCGACCCCTCCGAGGACCTCCGCGAGACCTACCTCGCCGTACTGCGGGGTGAGCGGGAGTACCCCCAGGCGCGACAGGCTCGGCCGCACGCAGTGCCAGGACGTCTGCCCGCCCCGCTGACCAGCTTCGTCGGCAGGCAGGAGGAGCTGAGGTTGCTGGCCGGGTTGCTGGAGTCCTCCCGGCTGGTCACCGTCGTGGGCCCCGGGGGAGTGGGCAAGACCCGGCTGGCCGTGGAGGCCGTGAGCCGGCATCGGGTCCATCAGCGAGGCCGGGCCTGGCTGGTCTCCCTGGCCGCGGTGAACACGGTCGACGGGCTGGTGGAGGCGGTGCTGAGCACGATCAGCCTCGCCGGAGCCCAGCCGGCCGGCACGCTACTGGAGCGGGTGGTCAACCTGCTCGCCGGTGGTGAAGGCGTGCTGGTTCTGGACAACTGCGAACAGATCTCCGGAGCCGTCGCGGAGTTCGCCGGGCAGTTGCTGGAGCGCCAGCCGGACCTGACCATTCTCGCCACGAGCCGGGAACCGCTGGACGTCATGGGTGAGGCGCTGTGCCGCCTGGGACCCCTCGGCCTCCCCCCGGCGCACGCGGATCGCGATCGTGGCTCCGCATCGGCCGCGGTGCGGCTGTTCCTCGACCGGGCGGGAGCCGTACGACCCGGCTTCGCGCTGGACGCGTCGACCGCGCGGCCGGTCGTGGACATCGTGCGCCGGCTGGACGGGCTGCCGCTCGCCCTGGAACTGGCCGCGGCACGCCTGCGGACCATGAGCGCCGAGCAGATCGCCCGGCGGCTGGATGACCGCTTCCGGCTGCTCAGCACCGGTAACCGGACCGCCCAGCCCCGTCAGCAGACGCTCCATGCGGTCATTGAGTGGAGCTGGGATCTCCTCACCTCACAAGAGCGCACACTGGCCGCCCGGATATCGATATTTCCGGCGCGGACGGGTATCGCGGTGATCGAAGCGGTCTGCGCGGATGAGACGCTTCCCGCGGACGAGGTCGTCTACCTCCTGGACTCCCTGGTCGACAAATCCATCGTGGAGCGGGCCGGCGACGGCTACCGGATGCTGGAAACCATCCGGGCATACGCGGCGGGGAAGCTTCGACTCGCAGGAGAGACCGACGCCGTCCTGCGTGGGCTCACCCGGTACTTCGCGGACCTGGCCGACGCGCACGAGCCGCTGCTGCGCTCGGACAAGCAGGCGGAGTCGCTGCGGCTGTTCCAGGCCGAGTACGACAACCTGATGTACGCCCTGCAAACGGCCATCGACGGAGACGACGCCGAGACCGCGGCCCGGATGCTCGGACCGCTGTACTGGTACTGGGTCATGCTCCGCTACGACGCCCGGGCCGAGACCTACATCGCCAAGGTCACCGAGTTCGGCGACGCGCTGCCCGCGGACGCCCGCGCCGCGTTCACCGCGATCCACCTGGTGGGCGTCGAGGGCGGGCCGATCACTGACCACGAGCGGCTCTGCGTGCTCATCGGCGACTGCGCGCGCACGGGCGCGCTGCGCCGCTATCCGATGCTGCTGACGATAGTGCTGGTGATGGCGGCGATACTCGGGCTGGACGAGCTGGTCGATCAAGAGATCGCCCGGGTGCGCAGCGGCCCGGACCGCTGGGCGATCGCCTGCACCTTCATGATCGAAGCCATGCGCCATCGCGAACAGGGCGACCGGGAGAGCACCGCGACCGCGATGACCACGGCACTGCGCCTGTTCGAAGAGACAGGCGATCGGTGGTGGACGGCGAAGGCGCTGTACGGCCTGGCCCAGATCCACGCCATCGCCGGAGACCACGACCAGGCGATCACCGCCTACGAGCATAGCCTCGCGATTGCCACCGACCTCGGCTCGCAGGATGAGGTCTCCACCCGGCTCGGGCTCGCCACGGAACGCATGCGCGCCGGCGACCTGGCCGGCGCGAGGCGCGACATCGACACCGCCGAACGAGCGGCCTGGCGGCGTGGCCAGCCGGCGTTGGAGATCGAGGTGCTCGGCATCCAGGCAGAACTGCACCGCCGCTCCGGAGAGGTAGAAAGCGCCGATCAAGCGCTCGACCGGATGGAGGCGCTCCTGCGCAAGCTGCCCCAGTCGGCGGAGGCCATCGACCCTCGGCTGCTCCTCGCTCGGGTAGCCAACCTCCTCACCGCTGGCGACGCCGTACGCGCCCGCGAACTGATGCCTCGCGCTGTCGAGGCGGCGCAGGCGATCCTGGATGCCCCCTTGGCTGCTCAACTCCTGGCCAGGCTACTGTTGCTGGAGGGCGATCCGGCAGGCGCGGCCACCGCGCTCGGCCTGAGTCAGGCCATCCGCGGCGCCTTCGACCACGGCGACACCGAACTGCGCTGCCTCTCGGAGATGCTCGCGGAGTCGCTCGGCCGTACCAACTACGACAGCGCCTATGAAGGGGGCGCCGACCTGACCCCACACGAGGCCACCGACCGTCTGACGAAGCTACGTGTATAGGTCCAGGGTGGCAGGGGCGTTTGAGCCGATTGTCGTACATGAGGCAGGCCAGTTACGAGGTGAACGGCCCGGATCGGCTGGCCGATGACGGCAACGAGCACTGCGGTGCTGCCCCGGTAGCGAGCCGAAACACCATCGCGGCTCCTTGGGACAGGACACATTCACAGCGCAGCCGCCGGCGCCGCCCTCGGCTCGGAGCTCACGAGCACTCCTCGTTGATCGGCTGTGTCTCCGGCTCGCGCGGCGTCGCCCGGATCGCCGGGATTCCCCGCGCGCGTGGGGCGCGTCCGTCTGTGGAAGGTGTCGCGGGTGGCCGGCTTGCGGCCGGCTTGGGAACGCTCCCGCGAGCGTAGGTTTCGCCCCCTGCCCGGTCAAGATCTCCCCTGCCGCCCGCCGCGCCTCTCCATGTCCAAGCAGCGGGGACGGCAGGCGATCCGCGCACCTGACGGAAACCGCGACGGTCGCCACGTCTCAGCGTTTGACAGTCTGGAAACCTCGCCGTCCGATCTGGACCAGGCTCATCCGGCGTTCAGCAGGGGCCCGCCGTGGCGGGGCGGGTCAAGCCGCCCCCGTCCAGTCCAGCAGGGCCTGTTGCTCGGCCTCCATCGGCCCCGCCCAGGCGAGGTGTCCGTCCGGCCGGACGAGGAGCGCCTCGGCCTGCTCCAGGTCGGGCGAGGGCTGCCAGGCCGTGGCGGTGACGATCTGCATGC
>NZ_JBFAOM010000086.1:0-14268 GCF_040675235.1 Nonomuraea sp. NPDC049637 | reverse complement strand
GCCGCGGGGCCGCCCCCCCGCCCCCCCGGCGCGACGGCCCGGCGAAGCTCACGCGGTGCCCGCGTTGTAGGTCCACTTCTGGTTGCTGCCGCCCCAGCAGGTGTACAGCTGCAGCCCCGTGCCGTTGCCGGTGCCGCCGCCCACGGCGTCCAGGCACAGCCCGGACTGCACGCCCACGATCGTCCCGTCGGTGTTGACGCGCCATTTCTGGTTGTCGCCGCCCCAGCAGGAGTAGATCTGGATCTTGGCGCCGTTGCCTGTGCCCCCGGCGTCCAGGCACTTGTTGCCGTAGACCTTCAGTTCTCCTGCCGAGGTCTGGGTCCACTGCTGGTTGCTCTGACCGTTGCAGTCCCACAGTTGCACCGCGGTGCCGTCGGCGGTGCTGGAGCCGGGCACGTCGACGCAGCGGCCGGCGGCCGTGCTCCTGATCTGCCCCGCGCCGCCGCCGGGCGGGGGTGTCGTGTTGCCGCCGTTCAGCGCGTTGAGCACCGCCGTGTAGGCGGCCTTCTTGTTGCCGTTGCCGTCGAAGAGCAGCGCGCTGGCGCCGGAGCCGAGCCAGGAGTCGGTGTCGCGGACGCCCCAGGTGGTGATGCCGGTGCACCGCGGCACCGCCAGGCAGTCGTTGACGACGGCGGCGTACGTGGTGGCCGAGCCGCCCTGGATGTCCAGCTCGGTGATCTGCACGTCCACGCCCAGCGCGGCGAAGCTCTGGATGGTCGTGCGGTAGTTGCTGTTGTACGGGCTGTTGCCGTTGAAGTGCGACTGCAGGCCGATGCAGTCGATCGGCACGCCGCGCGCCTTGAAGTCCTTGACCATGTTGTAGACGCCCTGCGTCTTGGCCCAGGTCCAGTTGTCGATGTTGTAGTCGTTGTAACACAGCTTGGCGGCCGGGTCGGCGGCGCGCGCGGTGCGGAAGGCCACCTCGATCCAGTCGTTGCCGGTGCGCTGGAGGTTGGAGTCGCGCCGGCCGCCGCCGCTGTCGGCGTAGGCCTCGTTGACCACGTCCCAGGCGTAGATCTTGCCCTTGTAGTGGGCCATGACGCCGTTGATGTGGTCGATCATCGCCTGGCGCAGCGAGCCGCCCGACAACGACTGCATCCAGCCGGGCTGCTGGGAGTGCCAGGCCAGGGTGTGGCCGCGTACCCGCTTGCCGTTCTGCACGGCCCAGTTGTAGACCCGGTCGCCGTTGGTGAAGGTGAACTGACCCCGGTTGGGCTCGGTGGCGTCGATCTTCATCTCGTTCTCGGCCGTCACCATGGTGAACTCGCGGTTGGCGATCGTCGTGTAGGCCGAGTCGCCGAGCTTGCCCGCGGCGATGGCGGTGCCGAAGTAGCGGCCGCTCTGGGCGGCGGCCGCGCCGAGCGTGCTCGCCGCGGCGTCGGCCGGAATCGCCGTCGCCAGTGCCGTGAGCAGGCCGAGCGCGCCGATCGCGCCGGTGATCAGTGCCCGGCGGCGCGCGCCGGGCAGCCGTCCGGCGGTCGGTGGGGACATGGCGTTGACACGCATGCTTGAGCCTCCGTACGCGAATCATGGGGAAGGTCGTGGGGCGCACTTCGGAGGGGTGCGCCCGAGGCGCTGGGGAGCGGATGGGGGGAGCCGGGCTCGGGCACTCAGTGTGTGGATCTAGCCGAAAGTTGTCAAGGTTCGGATAAAACTTTCGGAGCCGGGCTTGCTTGCAGAGGCTGGTCATCCAGGCCGGTAGCTGTCGAAAGTTTCGGTCGGCGGGTCGTGAAAGTTTCACGGCGACGGCGGCGCCCATTTGGAGGTGGGACGCGTCTTCGGCCGCTTCGGGGTCCGGGCGCTCTTGACAGGGTCGTCCGGCTCGTATTTGCTCCGTCCCGCCGGCACCGCGACTTGTCAGCGCTGACGCACGAACAGGCGGAACCATGACACGGGCGTCCCCTACGGCTGCCCCGGGCCCGCCGGCGGCGCGAACGGGGCCGCGACGTCGGTGACGTGTTCCGCCGGGCCCGCCGTCTCCCGGTTCGGGTGGTAGATCTCGCGCATGGACAGCGCCGGGGCCAGCCCGTGGTCGTCCAGCCAGGCTCTGAGCGTGTCGTACGCCGGCAGGATCGCCGGGTAGTGCGACCGCTCCTTGCTGACCTCGACGTACGCGGCCCGGTGGGACGGCTCCAGCCGGACGCCGATCCGGCCGGCGGGCTCGATCGGGCTCCCGGTCGGCAGGCACACCTCCACCGGGCCGTTCGAGTCCTCGCTCACCGTGCCGTGGAAGACGGCGAACGGCGGCCCGGACAGGCAGCCGCCGGCCGCCCCCAGATGGGCGAAGAGCGCGGCCGAGGCGTCCGTGATGAAGTCCGTCAGGCCCGAGGCTCGCGCATGGCCGTGGATGAAGATCACGCGCTGCTCGGGCACGTCCCGCAGGCGCACCTCGTACGCGGGGGTCGCCTCCTCCAGGAAGACCTGCCGGATGTAGGCCAGCAACGACTGGCGTGCCCGCCATTGCTCCTCACGGGCGCTCCAGTGCTTCGCGATGGCCTCGACCGCCGCGGGGCCATCCAGCCGCAGCACCCTGCCGACCTCGGCGAGGGGCATGTCGATGGCGCGCAGCAGCGTGATGCGCCGGGCGGCGGCGAGTTGCGCCGGGCCGTAACGGCGGAAACCGGTGCGGGGATCGACCTCGGCGGGCGGCAGCAGCCCCTTGGCGTCGTAGAGCCGCAGCGCCTTGAGCGTCAGGTTGGACCGCGCGGCGAACTGTCCAGTGGTCATCAGATCGGACACCGCCCGAGTATGGACCCTGCCCCTGGGGCGGAGACAAACCACCTGGATCGCCGCCCGGGCGGCCCGCCGCGCCCGGCGCTGAAGTCGCCCGGCTGTTCCGGCGCGCGCTCCGGCGGCCGTGCCATCATGATCTTGGTCGGCCTTCCGTCCACGCGTCCCGCGTCACCCCTCAACTCCGAAGGGATCGCCATGAACGATCAAGCCCCCAGTTCCGCGCGGATCTACAACTACCTGCTGGGCGGCACGGACAACCACCCGGTGGACCGGCAGGCGGCCGAGGCGTTCAAGGCGCGGCTCCCCACGATCGAGGCCGCCGCCCGCGCGAACCGCGGCTTCGTGCTGCGCGCCGCCCGCGCCATGGCCGAGGCCGGCGTCCGCCAGTTCCTGGACATCGGGTGCGGCCTGCCGGTCGAGCCGAGCGTCCTCGGCGTGGTCCGCGAGGTACGGCCGGACGCGCGCGTCGTCCGCGTGGACAACGATCCCGAGGTCGTCCCCGCCGGTCGGGGCCGTACGGACGCGCCCACCGTGTTCGGCGACCTGCGCGACCCCGCCGCGATCATGAAGGATCCGGCCGTGACCGGGCTCATCGACTTCGGCGAGCCCGTGGGCGTCATCACCGTCGCCGTCTGGCACTTCATCCCCGAGGACGCGGCGTCCGAGTACGCGGCGACCCTGCGCGCGGGCCTCGCGCCCGGCAGCCATCTGGCGATCAGCCATGTCTGCGCGGACACCGTCCCGGCGGCCGCCCAGGAGGCGGGCAAGGCCGTCTACGCCCGGACGGCCAACCCGGTGCGGCCCCGCACCCAGGCCGAGATCCGGGCCCTGTTCGGCGGGTTCACGCTCCTCGACCCCGGGCTGGTGCCGCTCGGCGACTGGCGGCCGTACGACGGCGACCCCTATCCCGAGCAGGCCACCGAGTCCCTCGCCGGGGTGGGCGTCCGGAACTAGCGGTGACCTTCCGGTTCTGCCGCATCGGTCGCGCTCGGCAGGCATGCTGCGACCGTGCGGGTGATCCACGTCGTCGGCCCGGTTCCCTTCGCCGCCGAGGGCCGATAGGGCCGGAAGTCCCGAACGAGATCCGTGCCGCCACCCGGCCCCCGGAACGGACTTAGGGTCTTGGGCATGGCCGACCCCATTCTCGTGCTGAACACGGGATCCTCCTCCATCAAGTACGAGCTCGTCGATCCGCACACCCGCGAGCGCGCCGCCAGAGGGCTGGTCGAGCGCATCGGGGAGGACCTCGGGCGGATCACGCACCACGGCGGGGACGGGCCGCCGTACGTCCGGGAACGTCCCTTCGCCGGCCACGGGGACGGGCTGGAGGCGATGCTGGCGGCGTTCGCCGCCGCGGGCCCCGAGCCGGCGCCGGTCGCGGTCGGGCATCGGGTGGTGCACGGCGGCACCCGGTTCGCCGAGGCGGTGCTCATCGACGACGACGTCATCGCCGCGATCGAGGAGCTGGCCCCGCTCGCGCCCCTGCACAACCCGATCAACCTGACCGGCATCCGGCTGGCGCTCAAGGTGTTCCCGGACGTGCCGCAGGTGGCCGTGTTCGACACCGCGTTCCACCGCACGCTGCCGCCCGAGGCGTACACGTACGCGGTGCCGCGCGAGTGGCGGGCGCAGGGCGTGCGGCGCTTCGGCTTCCACGGCACCTCGTGCGCGTACGTCTCCCGGCGCGCCGCCGCCCTCCTGGGCCGCGACCTCGCCGGGCTCAACCTGATCGTGCTCCACCTCGGCAACGGCGCCAGCGCCACCGCGATCTCCGGCGGGCGCAGCGTCGACACCTCCATGGGCATGACGCCGCTGGAAGGGCTGGTCATGGGCACCCGCTCGGGCGACGTCGACCCGGCCCTGGCCGCGTACCTGGCCCGCACCGGCGGCCTGGACGCCCAGCAGGTCGAGCACGAGCTCAGCCACCGCGGCGGCCTGCTCGCGCTCACCGGATCCGGCGACATGCGCCAGGTGCGCGCCCGCGACGACGACGAGGCCAGGCTGGCCCTGGAGATCTACACCCGGCGCATCCGCAAGTACGTCGGCGCCTACCACGCGCTGCTCGGCTGCCGGGTGGACGCGATCGTGCTCACCGGCGGCGTCGGCGAGCACGACGCCGCCACCCGCGCCGCCTGCCTGGCGGGGCTGGAGCGGATCGGCATCGCGGTGGATCCCGTGCTCAACGCCGCGGGGGCGGCCGGCGAGCGGGCGGTGTCCGTCCCCGGCGCCGAGGTGCCCGTGCTCGTCATCCCCACCGACGAGGAGTGGGAGATCGCCCACCAGACGTTCGCACGCCTGAGGTCCGGCTGACCGGGCCGCGCTACGCGCCCTTGTCCGTGCTCCGGTTGAACGTCGGGAGCGTGGTCAGGTCACGGGCGGCGGCCAGGTGGGAGGCGAAGTTCGGGTCGAGGAGGCCCAGGAGGAGCACGACGGCCCAGGCCACGACGGCGATCATGGCGCCGTCGTCGAAGGGAGCCGGGAGCCTGAGGCCCAGCCGGTCGGCGGTCACCAGGCCGGCCACCGGCAGCAGGGCGATGACCAGCGTCCGGACGGTCTCCAGGACGCGGGCGTGCCACGAACGGCGGGTCTCCTCGGGGGTGGTGTCGCGGGTGGGGAGCCGGTCGTACTCGCCCGTGATGACCGTGCGGGTCAGCTCGGCGACGCGGGTGCGCAGGTCGTCGTAGGCGGTCGGGGACGGCAGCGCCACCCACAACTGGAGGTCGATGACGGCCTTGGCCGCCTCGACCGCGCGGGCGCGGACGACGGCCCTGGTCAGCGGCGTCCCACCCCGGGCGACGGTCGGGATGCCGACGCGCAGCAGGAAGGCGACCCTGCCGAGCAGGGCGAGGATCTCCCTGCGCGCCCCCGGCGCGAGCTGCCCGCGGCGGTCGGGCTCGGCGCGGGCCAGGACGGCCGCCAGCTGCTCGAAGAGCGGCTCGGTGGGCGGGGTCCTGGACTCGCGGTCCCACTGCCACATCACCACCTTGACCGGGATCATCCCGAGGACCAGGGCGCAGCTGACGGTGCCGATGCTCTGGGGGATCGGCAGCCATCCCCGGCCCGCCAGCTCGACGGCCCACGCGGGGCCGGCGGCGTGCCGGAGGTACAGGACGGCCGGGAAGCAGCCGACCCCCAGGACGCTGGCCAGCGGATCGAGGACATAGCGGAAGAGCGGGCGATGCCGCCGGTTCTCGATCCAGACGGCGATCCAGATGAAGACCGTGAGGCCCGCGACGGCCAGGAAGACCTTCTGCACGGAGTTGACGGAGAACTCCGACACCAGGACGACGGCGGCCACGCCGAGCATGGGCAGCAGGATCCAGGCGCTCACGTTGTCCTCGACGTGCCTGCGCCGCACCGACCAGCGGGCGGTGGAGGCGGCCACCGCCCGGTAGCGGCTGCGCAGGAGCGCCGGGTCGTCGCCGGGATCCAGGCTGCGCGCGAAGACCGGCCAGGTGCCGTTCAGCTTCTTGGCCAGGGCGAACATCTCCGCCAGCTCGGGTTTCTCCAGCAGGCCGCCGGTGCGGGCGGGCGGGACGGGTGCTGCGACGGGGGGAACCGCTTCTTCGGTCATGAGGACGTCCTCACGTGGAGCGGGCTACTGCGCGAGGGGCGCTTCCCGACACTACAGAGCGTGGGACGGAGAGGCGGGGGCGTGACCGGATCGGGCCAGAACTCGCCCGCCGAGCCGATGAGGACCAACGGCCCTGCCGGGCGGGACTTCCTCCTCCGGCGCCGCGCCGCCGCCCGTAGGACCCTGACGGTGAGAGCTTCGACCGGTGAAGGAGATGCGCGATGAGCACTCACGTCGTCGTCGGTGTGGACGGGTCCGTCCCGGCGACCGGAGCGGTGGAATGGGCGGCCGCCGACGCGCGGCGGCGGGGCCTGGACCTGCGTCTCGTGCACGTCGGCCCGCAGTGGCTGCACGAAGCGAACGCCGAGCACTGCGCCCGGCTGCTGGAGGAGGCCGCCGACCGGGCCCGCGCGCTGTCCGGCGGCGTCAAGGTGACGACGGAGCTGCTGTCCGGGAACGTGGCCGGGGAGCTGATCCGCGAGTCGGCGACGGCCGCCGGGGTGGTGCTGGGCAGCCGGGGGCTCGGCGGGTTCGCCGGGATGACGGTCGGCTCGGTGAGCATGGCGGTGGCGGGGCACGCGTCAGGGCCGGTCGTGGTCGTCCGCGCCCCCGCCGCCGGCCCCGAGCACGGCACGGTGGTGGTGGGCTACGACGGGTCGCAGGACGCGCAGGCGGCCATGGAGTACGCCGTCACGCAGGCCAGGGCCCGCGGCGCGCGGCTGCACGTGGTCTCGGCCTGGCAGATGCCCGTCTTCTCCCCGTACGCGGTCACGTACAACTCCCTGCTCCAGGACCTGATGCGCGAGGAGACCGGCGCGGCGCGCGAGCGGGTCGTGCCCTGGCGGGAGGCCAACCCGGACCTGGTCGTCACCGACGAGCAGCCGTGCGCCCATCCGGTCACGGCCCTGATGCAGGCGGCCGGATCGGCCGACCTGGTCGTCGTGGGCTCGCGCGGCCGGGGCGGCTTCGCCTCCGCCGTGCTCGGCTCGGTCAGCCACGGTGTGCTGCACCACGTGAAGTGCCCGGTCGCCGTGGTCCGGCCGGACGCGGAGGAGCGGTCATGAACGGGTCACCGGCGGCCGGACAGGTCATGAACGGGTCGCCGACGGCGGGACAGGTCATGAGCCGGGTCCTGGTGGCCGTCAAGGCCGAGGAGTCGCCGCTGATGGCGTGGGAGCTGATGCGCCGGGCCGGCGTGCACCACCTGCCGGTCCTCGACGGAGGGCGCCTGCTGGGCATCCTGACCAGGGAGTGCCTGGCCGCGTCCTGGTCCGGCGGGCCGCAGGAGCAGGCCGGCCGCGAGGTGCGCGACCTGCTCGGCGGCGCGCGCATGCCCCGGGTGGGGCCGGACACCCCGCTGAGCAGGGTCGCCGCCGCCATGCTGGACGCCGACGTGGACGCCGTGCCCGTGCTGTCCGGCGACGGCCTGGTGGGCCTGATCACCGCCCGGGACGTCCTGTCGGCGGTCGCCGGACGGATCGCGCCGCGGCCCGAGCCGAGCGAGGTGGTGACCGGGATGTTCCACCTCGAACCCGTCCTGCCGGAACGGCGGGAGGCGTGAGATGAAGGCCCTGGTCGTCTACGAGTCCATGTTCGGCAACACCGAGCGGATCGCCCAGGCGGTGGCCGAGGGGCTGGCCACTCGGATGCGGGCCGAGGTGGCGGAGGTCGGCTCGGCCCCCGCGCACGTGGGGGACGAGGTCGCCCTCCTGGTGGTGGGCGGCCCGACCCACGCCTTCTCCATGAGCCGGGCCGCCACCCGCGAGTCGGCCGCTCAGCAGGCCGCCGGGCCGCTGGTGTCGCGCGGCGGGGGCGTGCGCGAGTGGCTGGCCACGCTCAGCACGTCGTCGGCCGGGCTCTGCTCGGCCGCCTTCGACACCCGCGTGACCAGGCCCCGCCTGCCTGGCTCGGCCGCGCGGGCGGTCGCCAGACGGCTGCGTCGCCTCGGCGTCCGGCTCGCCGTGCCGCCGTGCGGCTTCTACGTGACCGGCATGCAGGGGCCGCCGGCGCCGGGCGAGCTGGAGCGGGCCAGGCAGTGGGGTGAGAGCCTGGCGGCGTCGTTCCCGGTGCCCGCGTCCTGACAGCCTCGTGGAACGGCGCCCGGCGGTTCTCCGCCGGGCGCCGTTCTCAGTGCCGCGCGGGCGTGGGGGACGGGTGCAGGATCCGGTCCAGGCGGGCGGCGGCGTAGCCGAGCGTGGACAGCGCGACGACGATCAGAAGGTCTCCCGGCGACAGCGGCCGGGTGCCGAGCAGTTCGCGCAGCGGCGGCAGGTAGATCCCGGCCAGCTGCAGGACGAACGCGCCCGCCACGGCGAGCAGCAGCATCGGGTTGGCCAGGGTGCCGGGGCGGGTCCGGGTGCCCAGCGCCACGCCGAGCTGGGTGGCGCCGAGGGCGAAGAAGGCCATGCTCTGCCAGGGCCGCCCGGTCATCGACCCCCAGACGGCGACGCCGAGCGTGACGGCGGTGAGCACGACCGCGATGCGCAGGACCCGCTGCCACAACCCCGCCCCCATGATGCTCTGACCCGGCGGACGCGGCGGCTGCGACATGGTTCCCGGCACCGTCGGCTCGCCGCCCAGGGCCACGCCGGGCAGGCCGTGGGTGAGCAGGTTGATCCACAGGATCTGCGCGGGCAGCAGCGGCAGCGGCAATCCGAGGAACGGGCCCAGCACCATCACGGCGATCTCGGCCGCGCCGCCCGACAGGCCGTAGACCAGGAACCGGCGGATGTTGGCGTAGACCCGGCGGCCCTCCTCGACGGCGGCGACGACGGTGTCCAGGTTGTCGTCGGCGAGCACGAGGTCGGCGGCCTGCCGGGCGACCTCGGTGCCGCGCCTGCCCATGGCCACGCCGATGTCGGCGCGGCGCAGCGCGGGGCCGTCGTTGACGCCGTCGCCGGTCATCGCCAGGACCTCGCCCCGGGTGCGCAGGCTCTCGATGATGTCGAGTTTCTGCTCGGGGGTGGCCCGCGCGTAGACGCCTGCCGGGCCGTTGTCGAATGCGCCCGGTTCGCGGCAGTCGACGACCCGGTCGGCGGCGCCGATGATGCCCAGGTCGGCGGCCACGGCGCGGGCGGTGCCCGGATGGTCGCCGGTGATGAGGACCGTCCTGATGCCGGCCCGCGCACAGTCGGCCACGGCCGCGGCCGCCGCCTCACGTGGCGGGTCGAGGATTGCGACGAGCCCGAGCAGCCTCAGCCCGTCCTCCCGTACGGGCTGCGGGACGGCGTCCAGGTCGGTGCTCGCCACCGCGAGGACGCGGTAGCCGTCCCGGGCGTACCGGTCGGCGCGTTCGGCGGCGCCGGCGAGCAGCTCCGGGCCGTCGGTCAGCACGGACGGGCGCAGCAGCGCCTCGGGGGCGCCCTTGCAGATCAGGCGGACGCCGCCGCCCGGCAGCAGGTGCACCGTGCTCATGCGCTTGCGGTCGCTGTCGAAGGGCAGCTCGACGACCCTGGGGAACCGTTCCTGCAGGCCCGCGCGGTCGAGGCCGAGCCGGGCGGCGGCGGCCAGCAGCGCGGCCTCGGTGGGGTCGCCGAGCGCCGTCCACTCGCCACCTGGGTCCCGGGGCGGGCGCAGGCGGGCGTCGTTGCACAACGCCGCGGCGGTCAGCAGCGCGGCGAACTCCTCCGGGTCCCCGCCGGTGATCTTGCCGTCGGGCGCGTAGCCGGAGCCGGTGACCGCGGCCTCGGCCGCCGGGGTCCACAGGTGCCGGGCGACCATCCGGCCCTCGGTGAGGGTGCCCGTCTTGTCGGTGGCCAGCACGGTCACCGAGCCCAGCGTCTCCACGGCGGGCAGGTTGCGGACGAGCGCGTCGCGGGCCGCCATCCGGCGGGCGCCCAGGGCCAGGCTCAGGGTCACGACCGCGGGCAGCGACTCGGGCACGGCGGCGACCACCAGGCTGATCGCGGTCACCACCATCAGCTCGACCGGCTGGCCGCGGACCAGGCCCAGGGCCAGCACCAGCGCCGACAGCAGCACCGCGACACCGGCCAGCAGCCGGCCGACCCCGACCAGACGGCGTTGCAGCGGCGTGAGACCGGCGCCCTTGACCATGAGTGAGGCGATGCGCCCGCTCGCACTCGCCGCGCCGATCGCGGTGACGACCGCCCGGCCCCTGCCGCGGGCCACGACGGTGCCCGAGGAGACCGCCGCGCCCGCGTCCTTGTCCACCGGGACCGACTCGCCCGTCAGCGCCGACTCGTCGACCAGCAGCGCCGCCGACTCCACCACCTCGGCGTCGGCCGGGACGATGTCCCCTTCGGCGAGCACCAGCAGGTCCCCGACCACGACGTCACCCGCCGGGACCTGCCGCTGGTGGCCGTCGCGCACCACACGGGCGTCAGGAGTGGCCAGCTCGGCCAGGGCCGTGATGGCGCGGTCGGCGCGCACCTCCTGCGTCACGCCGACCGCCGTGTTGACCACGATCACCAGGCCGATGACGGCCGCGTCGGTCCAGTCGCCGGTGGCGACGGTCAGCGCCGCCGCGATCAGCAGCACGATGATCAGCGGATCGCGGAGCTGGGTGACGACGCGCCGCCACAGCGGGGTGGGCGGTTTGCGCGGGAGCAGGTTGGGGCCGTCCCGTTCCAGGCGGACGGCTGCCTCCGCCGACGACAGGCCAGAGGACGAGGGCGTCACGTGGGTGTCCTTCCTGCCGTGGCCCTCGGGCCGGCGGAGTCGCTGCGAGGTGTCTTCAGGGTCTAGTCTTCGCCCTGCTCAGGGCGGTAAACGTGCACCCTCCAGCCTCCGGGGACCGGCCGGACGGCGGCAGGGTCGAAAGTCACCGGAAGCGGGGCCTTCGGCACTGTTCCGCCCCCATCGCGCGGGCCGATCGTGGAGGTATGAGCATTCGCCTGATCGTGGCCGGGACCGACGGCACCGAGGACTGCGCGGCCGCGCTGCTGTGGGCCGCCGACGAGGCGGCCCGTCGCGGGACGCGGCTGGTCGTGGTGCAGGCCGCGGGGACGGACGGCGGGACGCCGGCGAGGCCGCCCGCCCTCGCCGGACGGCATGCGGGAAGGCCCTTCGGCCCTGGCCCGGCCGACCTTCGGCTCTGCGGGGGACGGCGGGAGGCCGGGTCTCTGGGTCGCGGTGCTGGCCCGCCAGCTGCGCTCGCCCCTGCTGATCCTGCCGGCGGTCACCGCCGCCGCGTCGTTCTTCCTCGGCGAGTCCACGGATGCGATCATCATCGGCGTGATCCTGACGGTGTCGGTCGGGCTGGGCTTCTTCAACGAGTACCGGGCGGAGAAGGCCGCCGAGGCGTTGCACTCCCAGATCCGGCACCGCTGCCTGGCCCTGCGGGACGGCGGTCCCCGGCTGGTGGACGTGGTCACGCTGGTCCCGGGCGACGTCGTCACGCTGCGGCTGGGCGACATCGTCCCGGCCGATCTGCGGCTGGTGTCGTCGGCGGGGCTGGAGTGCGAGGAGTCGGTGCTGACCGGCGAGTCGATGCCCGTGGCCAAGGCCGTCGAGCCCGTCGGCCCGGACCGCCCGCTGGCCGAGCTGGCCAGTTGCGCGCTGATGGGCACCGTCGTGCACGCCGGGTCCGGCACCGGCGTGGTGGTGGCCACCGCCGGACGGACCGAGTTCGGGCGCATCGCGCTCCGGCTCGGCGACCGCCATCCGGACACCGAGTTCCAGATCGGGCTGCGCCGGTTCTCCATGCTGCTGGTGCGGGTCGCCGCCGCGCTCACCGCCGGGATCTTCGTCGTCAACCTCGTGCTGCACCGCCCGGTGCTGGACGCGCTGCTGTTCTCGCTCGCGATCGCCGTCGGCATCTCCCCGCAGCTCCTGCCCGCCGTGGTCTCGACCGGCCTGGCCGCCGGCACCCACCGGCTGGCCCGGCAGGGGAGCCGGGCCACTCGGCGAGCGGCAACCCCCTGGACGTCGCCCTGTGGGACGCGCCCGCCGCGCTCCGGCCCGGGCCGCCCGGCCGGCGGCTGGCCGTCGTGCCCTTCGACCACGAGCGCAGAACCGCCTCGGTCCTGGTCGAGGACGACGACGGCCGGATGATCGTCACCAAGGGCGCGCCGGAGGCCGTGCTGGCGCGCTGCGCCCCCGTCGCCGACCAGGCCAGGGCCGTGCTGGAGGCCGAGTTCGCCGCCGGCAACCGCGTGGTGGCCGTGGCCACCCGGCGGCTGACCGGCGACGCCGCCCGCCGGACGACCCTCAGCCAGGCCGACGAGCACGACCTCGCCTTCCGCGGCCTGCTGGTCTTCCTCGACCCGCCCAAGGCCGGCGCCGAGCAGGCGCTGCGCCGCCTGGCCGGCCTCGGCATCACCGTCAAGGTGCTCACCGGGGACAACCCCGCGGTCGCGGCCAAGCTGTGCGCCGATCTCGGCCTGCCCGCCGGACGGGTGCTGACCGGCCAGGACGTCGAGGCCGCCGACGACTCCCGGCTGGCCGCGCTCATCGAACAGGCCGTCGTGTTCGCCCGGGTCAGCCCGGAGCACAAGGCGCGCATCGTGCGGGCCCAGCGGCGCAACGGCCTGGACGTGGCCTTCCTCGGCGACGGCGTCAACGACGCGCCCGCGCTGCACGCCGCCGACGTGGGCATCTCCGTCGACGCGGCCACCGACGTCGCCAAGGACGCCGCCGACGTGCTGCTGCTGGAGAAGGACCTCGCCATCCTGGCCGACGGCGTCATCCAGGGCCGGCAGATCTTCGCCAACACCATGAAGTACGTGTTGATGGGGACGTCCAGCAACTTCGGCAACATGTTCTCCGCCGCCGCGGCCTCGGCGTTCCTGCCGTTCCTGCCGATGCTGCCGTCCCAGATCCTGCTCAACAACCTGCTCTACGACTCCAGCCAGCTCGCCATCCCCACCGACAACGTCGATCCCGAGCAGCTGCGGCGCCCGTCCCGGTGGGACGTGTCGTCGATCCGGCGGTTCATGTTGTTCTTCGGGCCGGTCAGCTCGCTGTTCGACTTCGTCACCTTCGCCGTCATGCTCGGTGTCCTGCACGCCGGGCCGCCGCTGTTCCGCACCGGCTGGTTCGTCGAGTCCCTGGCCACCCAGGTACTGGTGGTCTTCGCGATCAGGACCAGGCGGGTGCCGTTCTTCCGCAGCCGTCCGAGCCTGCCCCTGACGGTCGCCGCACTGAGCGTCGTGGTGCTCGGCGCGGTCATCCCGGTCACCCCGCTCGCCGGCGCCCTGGGCTTCCAGCCGCTGCCCGGCCCGTTCTTCGCGGTGCTGGGCCTGATAGTGGTCGCCTACCTGGCCCTCGTCGAGCTGGCCAAGCGCCGCTTCTTCCGGGCCGCCCCGGAGACCCTGGCCGGGGGCGGCCGCACCGCCGCCCATCCGACGCACCGCAGGGCCCACGGGTTCAGCACGGTGGCCGCCGCCCTCGCCGCCGGACGTCCGCCCTCCGCCCCCCGAGAAGGGGACCAAGGTCCCTAGGGCGCGGGCGCGCATCCGGAAATCATCGTCATCATGACGACGACGCAGCACATCGACGCTTACTGGCGCGCGGCGAACTACCTGTCCGTCGGGCAGATCTACCTGCTGGACAACCCGCTGCTGACCGAGCCGCTGCGGCCGGAGCACGTCAAGCCGCGGCTGCTCGGCCACTGGGGCACCACCCCGGGGCTGAACTTCTGCTTCGCCCACCTCAACCGGATCATCGCCGAGCGCCGCCAGGAGATGATCTACATCGCTGGCCCCGGCCACGGCGGGCCCGCCGCCGTCGCCCATGCCTGGCTGGAGGGCTCCTACACCGAGCGTTATCCGGACGTCTCGCAGGACGTCGAGGGCATGCGGCGGCTGTTCCGGCAGTTCTCCTTCCCCGGCGGCATCCCCAGCCACGTCGCGCCCGAGACGCCCGGCTCCATCCACGAGGGCGGCGAGCTCGGCTACTCGCTCGCGCACGCGTTCGGCGCGGCCTTCGACAACCCGCGCCTGGTGGTGGCCTGCGTCATCGGCGACGGCGAGGCCGAGACCGGCCCGCTGGCCGCGAGCTGG